>NZ_JAFP01000001.1:470000-832500 GCF_000526195.1 Hippea sp. KM1 | reverse complement strand
AAACTATACATGGAAGACAAAAAACAGCTCCTAAAGCACAGGGTTCAATCGATAATCAGCTATATAAACAGCATAAGAGAAGAAAACCTTGTAAAATTCAAGGAGAATCTAAAGCAACAAACCGGCCTGACAACAAATATAATGGAGTCTTTATACCTATTCCACAAAAACAAAGAGCCTGATGAGATAATAAAAAGGGAGCTTATAAAAATACTAAAAGACCACGACTCATCCTTAGAGGGGAACTTTGTCGTATACTCCAAAGATAAAAAAAAGATATACGGCAACATAAACTGCAAAGGCCTATCCTTCAAAACAGGATACACAGAAGCCGTATGCAACAACCAGAGATCGATAGGCTATGGCAGGCTCTTTAAGCCATTCAACTGGTATGTGGTATATCTTGATACGGAAAAATCATTAAAAGAGAAGACAACCAAAGCAATCCTTGAATACCTAAACAGGTATAGATACGGCAGAGAGGGGCACGGATATATCTTTGTCTCTAAGCTCTTAAACATAAACGGCGGCGACTGTTTTGCCATCGCTTTAGTAAATCCCAACAAGCCACAAATGATCGGCAAATGCCTATCGGATAAATACAAAGACCCAGACGGCAAACCCTTCAGAAAAATATTCCTAAAAGAACTAAAACAAAAAGGGTATGCCCTGCTTACATACAAATACAAGATACCCAATTCCGACGCATACGGCCTAAAGCTATCCTATATGGTTCTTTATAAGCCGTATAACTGGATCATAGGAACGGGTTATTATCTAAAAGACCTCAAGAAGGCCTATCTAAACATCGTTGAAAAGGACTTTAAAAACAGTCTTTCAAAGAAAATAACCGTTATCATCATAATCACATCCGTTGTAATACTCATACTTCTGTTGCTCTATGCAATACTGTCAAGAACCATCCGAAGGGACATATCCACGCTTGAAAATTTCTTCAACACATATTCAGAATCAAAAAGGATAAACACCGAAAACATAAAAATTAAGGACATAGAAAAGATAGCCGAACAGATAAACAACATAACATCACGGATAGAGACATACTCCCAAAGGGTAAAAAGGCTTCTGAAGAGTTATCAAAACTTGGTAAAATACATGCCCGACTGTCTCATACTCTATGAAAAGAGGGATAAACAATTAATCGTAAAGGATGCCAACAGGTGTGTTGAGGAGCACTTCTCAAACAGGGAAAGCATTGTAGGCAAAAATATCCAGGAAGCACTCTCAGACATACCCCATATAGCCCAGAAGATAGAGGATGTGCTAAACACAGGCTCAATTATAGAAACAGACTATTACATAGAGGTGGATGGCCAGAAGAGGTATTTCTCATGCACCGCATATCCACTAAACGAGAATGAGTGCGTATCAATAGCAAAAGACATAACAGACAGTGTCCTCCTTTACAGGAAAACAGAAGAAGAAAGGGAGAAACTCAAAAAGTTCATCAACATCATAAACGCAGGGGTCCTGGTCTTAAACTCAGACGGCAAGGTGGTTTATATAAACGAGGTGGCAAAGCGGATACTTGAAATAGACGATAACTTCGATTTAGAGGATATATACACAGTCTTGGGGCTAAAGAACTGGGGCATAATAAAGGGCAACATAAAGATTATGACAGAGGGCAAAGAGGGCTGTAAAAATTGCAATGTAAGCATCATAACCAAAACCGATAAGGAAAAATGGCTGGATATGTCCGTTGGCTTTATAGAGCTAAACAAGGAGCAGCTGTTCGTTGTATCCTTCTATGACACAACAGAGAGATACAAAAAGGAGAAAGAGGTGGAATATGTGGCCTTCCACGACTCCCTGACAGGCCTATACAACAGGCGGTTCTTTGAGGAGGAGACAAAGAGGTTGTTCAACAGGAGAAACTATCCGCTCACCCTGATCATATACGACCTAAACGGCCTAAAGATAATCAACGATGCCATGGGTCATCAGAAAGGGGATTATGTAATAAAATCACTGGCAAGGATATTGAGCTCTCAGGCGAGGGCAAGCGATATAGTGGCCAGGATAGGCGGGGATGAGTTTGCCATCATAATGCCAAACACCAGCGAAAGTGGAGCCTTAAAGTATATAGAAAGGGTCAACAAACAGATAGAGGAATTCAACGCAAATAACGATGTCTTTCTGTCTGCATCATGCGGTTATGCGGTTCAGGAAGGCCAGTTCTCCACGCTAAAGGACTTCTTCTCAACGGCCGATGCCAATATGTATAAAAACAAATACTCAGACAGAAGAAAAGAGACATTAAGCAAGATCATGGATTCGGTAAAGTCAGAGAAGATCAGACTGCCGAAGGAGATCTTGGAGCGCTATCAATAGAAATCTTTTGTTTGAATTTATATCAACTTTTTATATAATGTTAATGAAAAATTCGGGAATATAAGGGGGTGTTTGTATGTGGGAGATTATCGGCAAATCATTTGAAATGATGTTTAAGCGTCCTATATTCTTTGTGCCTGCCCTGTTGCCTGCGGTTATCTCTTTGGTTTTAGCCTTGCTTGGTATAGGCTTTATGTATAACCAGACGGACACATCAATGGCTATAGGGTTTGTTATAGTATTTATAGGCATAGCGCTTTCATTCACGGCAATGCTCATAGCCAACTCCGTTATTATACACATGGCATACGAATATGAAGCATACAACAGACTGAACCTATCCGAAAGCTTCAACATCGTAATGAACAAACTTGGTATTATCTTTTTGGTTTCAACGATTATCGGTATAGCATCGGCTATAGGCATAGTGCTATTTGTATTACCCGGCATAGTCGTAATCCTGTTTACGCTATTCTCCATGCAGGAGGTTGTGCTTCTAAATAAGGATGTTAAGGAAGCCATCATGGGCAGCTATGAGCTGGTAAAGCAAAAATTCGGCAGCGTTATTGTGTTTTTATTGATCATGTTTATCATATCACTGCCCATCTCCATAATCTTAAAATTCATACCGATTATAGGCCCTGCCGCAGCATCGCTGATAATAGGCACACTATCACCAATAGCCACCACCCTGTTCTATATGCAACTTAGAGAAGACCAGTTATGATATGCGCCTGTTTGTGTATGGGACGCTAAAGAGCAGATACAAAAACAACGCCCTGCTTGTAAAATTAAAGGTTAGATATTGCGGCAAGAGCACAACAAGGGGGCGTTTCTGCCTGGGTTTTCATCTATACCCATACCTTACAGAGAGATGCCCACCGTATCTTAAAGGAAGGGTTGTAATAGAGTGCTATTCAATAAGAAGGGATAAAATCGCCGCAATAGACAGATATGAGGATATGCGCATATACAGACAAGAAACTGTGAAGGACTCATCAAATAAGAAAGGCGTGGTATACATGATGCGCAAGAGAAACCCCACAAAGCCGATTAAGTTTAAAAAACCCATAAGGGGCAAGCTGTGTTTTTAATGGAGGCTGAAGCAAACCTCTTTGGGGTTAAATCAAAGGGATTGTTTCAGGTAAGGGGAAACGGCAAACTCATATTGACAGAAAAAGCTTTAATCTTCAGACCGTATGATTTTAAAAAGGACATATTCATCAATGTAAAGGAAATCAAAACCGTTCAATTGAGGCTATCGTTTTTGGGCAAAACGGTCTTTAGAAAAATACTCACAATCTCAACTGCAACAGATGAAGTAGGATGGTTGGTTAAGGATCCCCAAAAATGGAAAGCGGCTATAGAAAAACTGATGGCATAATCACCAACTGCTGCCGCCACCACCACCAAAGCCGCCGCCTGAGAATCCGCCACCCCCGAAACCGCTCGAGCCAGAGGCCGCAGATGATCCGCTGGATGAGGGCTGGGATGTAAATGTCTGTCCCATCATGGTTATATCCCTATCCATCATGGTCGCAAAGGTATATGCAGAGAATGCTCCGTGTCTGTCTGTTCTATACCAATTGGGCGGCTGACTAACCAGATCATCAAATTTCCTCGCCCACTTCTTTAGTTCACCGAATGCAATGGCAAACGATAGCGTATTGTAAAAGTAATCAGGGTCCTCATCCAACAACCTCTTCAAGCGGTCCTTTTCTGCCCTTTCCATAAACTCCTTAAAGCCCCTGATGGCAAAGTATCTATCCGTGCCCTTGCTTGATTTTTTCGGCATGATCTTGCCAAACACAAAGAATATAACGCCGGTAAGGACAAATGCTGTAAAATACTTCATCTCAAATTGAATAAAGAAGACAAAAGACAAACCAAAAAAGCCCATAGCAACCATCTTTAATATCAAACCCAGCTTCCTTGTGCCTTTCTCATAAAGCCTTAATTCCTTTATATAGCTATCCAGGCTGGATTTGGCATCGTTCATCGTTTGATAAAACCCATTCCTCAAAGAGCTAACCCTAACAACATCGCGGTTATCAAACAACCCGTAAAATATTATCTTCTCAAACTCCTTTGCCGTCTCAGGTAAATCCTTGAGTTTTCTAAGCAAAAGGTCTCTTTTTCTAAACAGGGCCTTCTTGTTCTCAACCTCCTCTATCTCTATATAACCCTTGCTTGCCCAATAGAATATAAGGGCTATCAAATCATCGTTGTCTATCGTATCATCTATAAGCATACCGGCCTCAGCCGGTGTCATATCCTCAGGTGGCTTATAGTAAACGGCTATAGGCCTCTTTCTATCCCTTCCCACCACATACCACAGGCCAAAGAGCGCTATAAACACAAAAAACGGCAGGGCAAATATGGAATTATTCAACATAAACAGCTTAAGCCTCAACCACAGCCCACCGCTGCCTATATACCCTTTGGGGAAGGCAACAACGACGGTCAAGCCGTTATGGGGAGCAAGGGGATGGTCAACATAGCAGCTGACAGTTCCGCCAAAATAGGTGGCAGGCTCCTGATGCTTGCTGCCAAACGGTCCGCTAAAAACCCTGTATTTGATTTTATCCTTTGAAAGCTCTGTTGGCAGATTTAGATTAAAGGACGACCTCAGAATCCTAACAGGCCATTTAGTGCCAATCACATTGTAATAAAACTCATCGTGTTTTGAGAACCTATTGATAACGCCAAACATACTGAATCTAATCTTATAGACCACATCACCCTTAACATACCTATCGGGGGAGCCTATCCGTATTCTTACATTTCCATCGGCTTTTCTAACGCTATACTCAAACCCATCAACCTTTATGTTGAATATGGATATCTTATAAACCCTTCCAAAAGCCCCTCTGCCGCTTAAGGAATTATCCACTTTATAGCGGTAAGGTATGATCCTTATGATGCCGTGCCTTTTGGTTGTAAAATACACCTTAATCGTTTCAACCACATCCACAACGCCGTTTTTGTTTATGTAAATATCGGAATGGTAATCCTTTATATAGAAGGATTCGGATTTAGCGTATCCAGGCAGTGCAAGAAAAAGAAGTATTAGCAGCCTAAAAGCTAACCTTAACATTCTCCCTCTCTGATTCTGCTATCTCAAAGAACTCCCTCTTGGTAAAGCCAAACTGCTTTGCTATCAAAACAGAGGGAAACGACTCACAAAGAACATTGTAATCCCTGACAACGGCGTTGTAATACCTCCTTGCCATCTGTATATCATCCTCAAGCTTTGATAGTGTGTTTTGAAGGTCCAAGAAGTTCTGATTGGCCTTTAGATCCGGATAGCTCTCAGCCAAAGCAAAGATGGTCTTCAAGGCATTGGTCAACATATTCTCGCCCTCTGCCTTCTCCTGAACACTCTTTGCATTCATGGCCATATTCCTGGCCTTTATGACATTTTCCAATGTCTCCTTCTCATGCTTTGCATAACCCTTTACCGTTTCAACTAAATTGGGTATGAGGTCGTATCTCCTCTTTAGTTGAACATCGATGTCGCTCCATGCATTGTCTATCTGGTTCTTCAGCTTTACAAATCTGTTGTAATAGTAAACAACCAAAAGGAGTATCGATAAAACGACAATTAGTAAAACTAAACCAAACATAGAAAAACCCCTGCTTTTTTTAAACTTATATCAACAATTTATATATTATTCAATAAAAAAATACGGGGACAGCTTAATGCTGCCCCCGCACAGGGAAAAGGTGGGCAAATTTGGGCTTTATGAGAGGAGTTCCTCAATCGTTACATAGTCCCCTACCCTACCGGTCATCTTCTCGATGTCTGTATTCACCGGAAGCGTTTTCTTGCCTGGTCTCCAGTTTGCCGGACAAACCTCTCCAGTTTTATATACATGCTGCCATGCCTGAATCTGTCTTATAAACTCATTGACATTCCTGCCTACGCTTGGGCCCTGAACCTCTTCTGCAACAACAACGCCGTCTGGGTTTATCAAGAACCTGCCCCTTAAAGCCAGTCCTTCCTCTTCTATCAATACGCCAAACTTCCTTGATACCTCACCGGTTGGATCTGCGCCTATTGTCAGTTTTAGATCCTTCAACAGCGGCTCTGTCTCAGCAAACCTCTTGTGGGAGAACTTTGTATCTGTGGATACGGCCAAAACCTCAACACCCATCTTCTGTAACTCATCGTATTTTGCGTTCATTGCAGCGATCTCTGTTGGGCATACGAATGTAAAATCGGCCGGATAGAAGCAAACAACCAGCCACTTGCCTTTATAATCCTCGCTCGATACCCTTACATATTTTCCTGTTTTTGCATCATAGGCATCCATCTCAAACTCTGGAACCTTCCTCATTACCAATACGCCTGCCTGTGTCCTTTCCATCTTTTCTACCTCCTCAATCTCAATTTTTTCTTCTTGCTTTTCTTCGATTGCCTTAATCTCTTTCTCGCAAGCCATCTTTCCACCTCCTAAAAGCTTCGGTTAAGAATATACATCAAAGATAATTTTTTATCAAGGAAAAAAATTACAATTTGGGAAAAGAATAATCGAATAAAAATAAATATTCACACCAACTTTTTATCTTTAGAAAATAAAAGGGGAAAAATGGTGCCGAGGGCGGGATTTGAACCCGCACGGGATTGCTCCCACCACCCCCTCAAGATGGCGTGTCTACCTATTCCACCACCTCGGCAGATGAGCACATATTCAATATATTATTTCTTATAAGTTGTCAAGTTTAACTTTGAATGGTAAAATGGCAGCCATGTTAGCCGAACAGACCGTTATCTTTATCATCTCCCTATTTGTGGTTGTTAAATCCGCAGACTATTTCACAGAATCGGCAGAAAGGGTTGGCCTGTTTTTTGGACTATCGCCCTTTATAGTTGGCGCTGTAATTCTATCCATAGGCACAAGTCTGCCTGAGCTGGTTACAAGCATAGCGGCCGTTTTACAGAAGCATTCAGAGATAGTTATTGCAGATGTTGTGGGTTCAAACATAACCAACATACTGCTTGTATTGGGTGTTTCAATCCTATTCACAAAAAACAAAACGCTAAAACACAACGCCGCCTTGGTTGACCTTCCTATACTAATATTAAGCGCATTCTTCATCTATCTTGCATTCAAGAATTCCAATTTTGGGTTTACAGAAGGGGTATTCTCCCTCCTTGCGCTGTTTATATACATACTCTATGCAACAAGCTCCAAAAAGATAGACATAGAAGAAGAGAGCAAAAAACTTACACCAAAAGAGCCGATTATACTCATAATCAGCTTGATTTTGCTGAATTTTGGGTCAAAATACACAATAAAGAGCGTAATAGAGATCTCAAAAATACTAAACATAAGCACAGGCGTTATCGCATCGACGGTTATAGCCTTAGGAACGAGCCTGCCGGAGTTGTTGGTGAGCGCAACCGCGGCAAGAAAGGGCAAATTGGAGATTGCCATAGGTAATGTTATAGGCTCAAATATATTCAACGCATTCGGGGTTGTTGGTCTTGCATCGTTGTTTGGATCACTAAAATTAGACGCATCGACAGCCGAATACGGCATACCGTTTATGATTGCATCGAGCATATTGTTGGGTTTCATAGTGCAAAATAAGGAGACATCGAGGTGGGTTGGGGCAGCCCTTTTGGTTTTTTACTGTTTCTTTGTGTATAAGCTGTTTTTATAAAGGGGGATAAGATGAGGTGGATAAAGGTTGCCGTTGCCATTGTGATGGTGTTATCCTTAACAGTTAGGGCTGAGCTTATCTTTAGTCAGTTTCCCGGCTCAAAACTCATATACCACACAAAGAAAAACTTTGATGAGATAGCGATTCTAAAGTCTAACAATGCCAAATGCAAAAGACCAAACGATTGCTCAAAGGAAACAATAGATGGAAAAATAGAAAGATTCGTCTATAGACTGCCGCAAAACAGGACGGCGTTAGAGGTGTATAAAAACTTTGAGATGGCCATAAAAAGGGCCGATTTCCAAATCCTTGCCCAACTCAGAACCAAGCAGATTCGATACTTCATTGAGAAGGATTGCGGGTTTCCCGATATAAACGGCTTTGGCAGCGAAAACGACAGGGATCACTTCTATATATCGGCACAATCCAAAGACAAAAGCGAGTATGTAATGGTGTATGTCGGTGAGGGATACAGGGGGCGACCGGGCAAGGCAGCAATAGCCGTAATCAAACCAAAACAGATGGAAACGGGCCTTGTCAGAATAATAGATGCAAAAACAATGAAAAGACAGATAGAGGCAAACGGCCACATACCCATCTATGGCATATACTTTGACTTCAATAAAGCAACCCTGAAACCATCCTCAGAGCCCACCATTAAGGAAATCGCCAAGCTCTTAAAGGAAAACCCGTCTTTGAAACTGTATGTTGTTGGACACACAGATAACATTGGGAATTTGAACTACAACATGGAATTATCGAAAAGAAGGGCAAAGGCCGTCGTTGATGAGCTAATCAACAAATACAACATAGACCCAAGCAGGCTAAAGGCCTTTGGCGTCGGGCCATTGGCTCCAGTGTCCACAAATAAAACAGAAGAAGGAAGGGCCAAAAACAGAAGGGTTGAACTGATAGAGCAGTAAAACAAGGAGGCACCATGAAAAAACTCCCAATAGGCATCCAGACCTTTAGCAAGATCATAGAGGAAAACTGCTACTATGTGGATAAAACCCACTTTGCATTAAAACTCTTGCAGGGCGGTGGATACTACTTCCTCTCACGCCCCAGACGCTTCGGCAAATCACTCTTCCTTGACACATTGGCAGAGATATTCTTAGGGCACAAGGAACTATTCAAAGGGCTATACATCTATGACAAGTATGACTTCAAACCCCACCCTGTCATAAGGATATCATTTGGCAGTGGGGATTACTCTTTGGATGAGAATCGAATCCATAAAAGACTAAAATGGGTTTTAAAGGAAAACCAGGAAGACTTAGGGATTGACTGCGGTGATCTATCCAACGAGGAGTGTTTTGCCACATTGATTAAGGAGTCTTATAAAAAATACAACGAAAATGTCGCCATCCTCATAGACGAATACGACAAACCCATCCTTGACAACATCACAAACAAGGATATGGCAAAAAGGGCAAGAAACATACTAAAGAACTTCTACTCTGTGATAAAGGACAGCGACAGATACATCAGGTTTGTCTTTATCACTGGAGTAAGCAAGTTCTCAAAGCTCAACCTATTCAGTGGTTTGAATAACTTAGAGGATATTACAATTGATGAGAACTATGCAGAAATCTGCGGCTATACACATGATGACCTGTTGACTGTCTTCAAAGACAGAATAGAGGGAATAGACTTAGAGTTGGTCAAGAGATGGTATAACGGCTACAACTACTTTGGCAAACCACTATACAACCCATTTGACATACTGCTCTTTCTTTCCAAAAACCATGAGTTTAGAAACTACTGGTGGCAGACAGGAAACCCATCTTTCTTGATAGAGAAGCTAAAGGAAGAAAACCACTACATACCAGAGATTGAGAATGCACTCATATCAGAAGAGGCATTAGAGGCCTTTGATGTGGAATACATTGACTTTAGGGCACTCCTGTGGCAGACGGGGTATTTGACGATAGATGAGAGGATAACGGACGAAAGAGGAAGACTAAAGTATAAGCTTAAGATACCAAACTTAGAGATCCAATACTCCCTGAATGAACTTTTTATACTCTACCTCACAAACCAGAGACAGGAGATGTACAGATACGAGGACAACCTCTATGAGGCCCTAAAGACCAACGACTTTCCCTCCTTCATCAACCACCTAAAGACCATCTTTGCAACCATTCCCTATCAGAACTATGCAAACAACATCATATCCAGGTATGAGGGATACTATAGCAGTGTTATCTTTGTCTACCTAATGGCTTTGGGCTATGATGTGATACCTGAGGATATAACAAACAAGGGAAGGATTGATTTAACAGTTAAGATGAAGGATAAGATCCTCATCTTAGAGTTCAAAGTGGATCAAGAGAAAGACAAACCGATAAAGCAGATAAAAGAGAGAAGATACTATGAGAAATACTTGGATGAGAACAAAGAGATATACCTCATTGGGATGGTGTTTGACTCAAGAGAGAGGAATATTAGTCAGTGGGAAGTTGAAAAAGTAGATGAGTAGATGAGTGGATGGGAGGATGGGAAGATGGGATTTTAGAATGCCCCTTTTTTGCACTTGCGAGGTGCAAAAAAGGGATGGGGGTTAGAATCCTCTGCTAATTAAAGATCCTTCCATTTAGAATATCAGATCGTCCATACTGCAACCCTGATTGGAACATACTTTGCTATAAACAGCTACAAGGAGGTGGAGTTATGTTCAGTGGGGTTTACACTGCTGCCGGTGGCATGGTGATTGAGATGCAGCGGGTTAATAACATAACAAACAACATCGCCAACCTGAACACACCGGGCTTTAAGAAAGAAGGCATCAATGTAAAGAGCTGGTCAAGGATCTGGGGGCTTGCAAATGCATCCCTGCCGATACCACCCAATACAAAAGCCGCAGCCGATTTCATTAACGAGACGAAAAACTCCATACCACATTTAGATGTCGATTACATAGACTTCTCATCGGGGCCTTTAAGACACACAGGAAACAAGCTCGATTTCGCTTTGGAGGGAAAGGGGTTCTTTCTAATCCTAACCCCCAACGGTATTCAATATACAAGAAATGGACAGTTCGAAATCAACAAAGACGGTATTTTGGTTCAAAGGGGCACTGGGTATCCGGTTGTGGGCGAGGATTACTTTAGAACCAACAAACCCATAAAAATAACAGGCAAAAGCTTGATTATAAGAAGCGACGGTGAGGTTTATTCAGACGGAGTCAAGCTGGATAAGATAGCAATAAGGGACTTCAACAACTATGCAAACCTCAAAAAGGCACCAAACAGCATGTTTATTCCCATAAACGGCGAAACGCCCATACCAGCCCCCAATACATACCTCAAAGAGGGCTATTTAGAATTAAGCAATGTAAGCATAGTAAAAGAAATGGTAAATCTGATCGAATCTCAAAGGAATTTCGAAAGATACCAGAAAATCATAGACTCATTGGGCAACGAACTGTTATCGGATATTACAAGAAACCTGAGCAAGGTGGGATAATTTGGAGGTAAGCGATGATTAGATCCCTATGGACGGCTGCAACGGGAATGGAGGCCCAGCAGCTCAATGTCGATACCATAGCCAACAACTTAGCAAATGTAAATACGGTGGGATTCAAACGAAGCAGGGCAGATTTTGAGGATCTGCTCTATCAGATGGTAAGACAACCCGGTGTTTCATCGACGGCCAACACAGTGGAGCCAACAGGCATACAGATAGGCCTGGGTGTAAAGCCTGCTGCTGTCGTTAAGAACTTCTCCCAGGGAAACTTCAAAGAGACAGGCAACCCCTTAGATGTGGCCATAGCAGGACATGGATTCTTCCAGATCCAGATGCCAGACGGAACAACGGCATACACAAGGAGCGGTGCATTCAAGATAGACAACAATGGACGAATAGTAAACAGCGAGGGTTATCCGCTTGTGCCTCAGATTACCATACCCAACGACACGGTCGCCATAAACATAGGAAACGACGGAACCGTTTCGGTTTTGGAGGCAGGTCAGCAGACGCCAACCCAGATAGGCCAAATACAGCTGGCTTACTTTGTAAATCCAGCCGGCTTAAAAGCCATAGGACACAACCTCTATCAGGAAACGACAGCCTCAGGAACGGCAACAATAGGAAATCCGGGTTCTAACGGTCTTGGCACGCTTGAGCAGGGTGTGCTTGAGATGAGTAATGTAAGCGTAGTCCAAGAGATGGTTGAAATGATAGCTGCTCAGAGGGCTTATGAAACCAATGCAAAGGCTATACAGACATCCGATGAGATGCTTCAAACAGCTAATAATGTTAAGCGTTAGCCTGATACTTCTGCTATCAGGCTTAAGCCAGGCCTGTGATGTCGTTCTAAAGAAAAGTGCAACCGTATCAAAAGAGCAGGTCAGGCTTTCGGATATAGCCAAAAGCTATCCCTCTAAGTATGCCAATCTAATACTATGCCCCTCGCCCTATGTAAACAACTCCATAACCCTAACACGCAGATACATTGAATCCATACTAAAAAGAAGGGGTATAAACCTAAAACTGTGCGGGTCAGACACCGTAAAGGTAATATCAAAACCCTATCTGCTTACTCAAGAGAAACTCATCGATCTCATAAAAGACAGAGACATTGTATTCATTACGGCCCTTCCTATAAGGTTTAAGTTCTATCCCTATAAACTAAAGCTGCTATCCACCTCATCAAGTGGCAACCTGCGCCTTTATAAGATAGCATTAATCAAAAACAACAAGATATACAAAACACTAACCATAACGGCAAAATCCAACAGAAGAGAAAGGCTCATTCCCGTCGCAAGCAGGGATATACCGTTGGGCGAAAGGATAAGCCAGGGGGATATAACATTCAAAAAGGTCAAACGCATTCTGCCTACATTCATACTCAGCAGTTCATCCATCACAGGCCGTATAACCACATCGTTTATAAAGAAGGGCTCTCCGTTCACGCTATCCAACACAAAGCGATTTAAACCGGTCAGGTTGGGTGATATAGTAAAGGTGGAGGTTGTATCGGGCAACATAGTAATCAGAACGATAGCAAAAGCCCTAAAAGGGGGATACAACGGCGACATCATACCCATAATGTATATTAGTTCAAAAAGGGTGTTGCCGGCAAAGATCATAGGAAACAAGGAAGTGCTCGTGCAATGAGGATAGCCATTGGAATAAGCGGGGCAAGCGGTGCGATATACGCAAAAAGATTGATAGAGGAGTTATCTGACGACCATGAGCTGTTCTTGGTTATATCAAAGAACGCAAGGTTTATATTCAAGCAGGAGATAGGCATCGGATTTGATGATTTCATAAAGGGGTTTTCTGTGCGATTGTTTGAGGAGAACGACTTTACATCACCCATAGCCAGCGGCTCTTACAAGTTAGACGCCTGCATAATTACCCCCTGCAGCGTAAAAACCCTCTCGGCTATAGCAAACGGGTATGCCGATAACCTTATCAGCCGATGTGCCGATGTCAGTTTAAAGGAAAAAAGAAAGCTATTACTCCTTGTGCGTGAGATGCCACTATCTGCCATACATTTGGAGAACATGCTAAAATTATCAAGGATGGGGGCCGTGATCATGCCGCCCTGCCCTGCGTTTTACCATAAACCACAAACAATAGAGGATATGGTAAACTTCGTCATCAGCAGGGTGCTGGATCATTTAAATATAGAAAACAACCTAACTAAGCGCTGGGGATGATTAGAAGAAAAACGGCCATTAGAGGCCTAAAGAGACTCAATCAGATAGGCTTTATTCTTGCCAAATACGGACTATCCGAGCTGCTTGAATGGACACACCTTAAAAAGACAAAGAAGATCGACGAGCAGACCGTCGCACAGAGGTTTAGAAAGCTCCTTGAGGATCTGGGGCCAACATTCGTAAAGTTCGGCCAATTGATGAGCACACAGGAGGGCATACTTCCCCTATCGTTCATAGAGGAGTTAAAAAAACTCCAGGATGATGTTGAGCCCTTCGGATTTGAAGAGGTAAAATCCATAATAGAATCACAATTAGGCAAAAGCATAGATGATATATTCGACGAATTCGACGAAAAACCTGAGGCCAGCGCATCATTGGGACAGGTTCATAAAGCAAGACTCAAAAACGGCGAATATGTGGCCGTAAAGATACAAAGGCCAAATATCGAGGAGATAATTTCATCCGACATGTTCCTTCTAAGGCAACTGGGCCTGCTCATATCCAAACGGATAAAACAATTCTTCCACTTCGATATAATGCCATTGATCGATGAGTTCGATAAGACCATACACAGGGAGATGGATTACGAAGTGGAGGCGCATTACATAGAGGTCTTCAAAAAGAACTTCTCACGGTTCGATTATGTGTATGTGCCCAAGGTTTACTGGGAATATACAACACAAAAGATCATCACCATGGAATACATATTCGGCTATAAAGCAACAAACAAGAAGCTATTGGAAGAAAAAGGCTTTGACCTTAAGGATTTAGCCGTAAAGGGGGCAAAGGTCTTCTGGTATCAGATATTCGATGTAGGGCTATTCCATGCAGATCCACACCCGGGCAACATAATAATAATGGAGGATGGAAGGATATGTTATATCGATTACGGCATGGTGGGTAAAATCAACGACGACGACAGGATGTCGCTCATTGAGATGATCTCAGGCTTCATAGAAAAAGACGCAGACAGGATAATATACTCGATCGACAACTTCACAAGCTCAAGGCAAAACACAAACCAGGAGGAGCTAAAAAACGACATAGATGAGCTCATAGAGATGTATCACTCCCTGCCGCTTAAGAGGATGAATCTATCGAGAATGCTGAGGGAGATCTTCTCCATATTAAGGAAACACGACATATTGATAAAGAGGAGCTCATCAAGGCTATTGAGGGCCATAATCATAGCAGACGGTGTCGGCAGGGATTTCAACCCCGATTTCAACTTCACAGAGATAGCAGCCCCGTATTTCAAGCGGTTTGCAAAGAAGTTCTACTCACCCATCCGAATCCTGAGCATTCTTCTAAAGCCCAGCCCCGATTACATACTGGCGGCAAAGAAGCTCCCATCAACAACCAAACACCTCATAGACACACTCCAGAAGGGCTCCTTAAGGGTTGAGGTCGGTGTGGATGAATTCCCTCGAATGATCGATACATTCAGATATGTGGCAAGGCAAATTGGCATAAGCCTCATCATCAGTTCCATCATCATAGGCGTATCCATACTGCTGGCATTCAGAACAGGCCCAAGCATACACTCCATACCCCTATCGCTGGTAATTGGCATCATCATTATCGTCGTATTATCCATCGGTATAATAAAAGCGGAAAAGAAGCTCTAAATAATTATACCGCTTATGTTGATATGCGGATTGGCAGACAGATCTATCTCAAAGGGTTCTATTCTCTTGCGTCTATCGTTAAACAGCACCCTGATTACCGGCCTTGATAGATTGTCTTCGTTTATCTTTGAAACAACTCCTATATAATTCTTAAACCTGCCGGTCGATATGATAACCGTCGTGCCAAGGGGATATGCCGGTATAATGTCGAACATCATCTTTAAAACTTCCTTGTTTATGTGGGTGCCTGCCATCCTCTTCATAATAAAGAACGCCTGATCCGGCGTATAAGCGCTCCTATAAGCCCTCGGCGAAACCAAGGCATCATACACATTGGCCGCATAGACAATCTCTGCAAGGGGCATTATATAGCCCTTCTTTATCTCCTTCTTGGGCAGGGGCATGGTATTATCACCCTTTAAGCCCCTCGGATATCCCTGACCGTTTTGTTGTTCGTGGTGCTGATAGACTATATGGGCAGCAATAATGCCTATTTCTGCTATATCCTTCAATGTTATATAACCCAGTGTGGGATGGGTCTTTATTAATTCAAACTCCTCTTTTGTGAGCTTTCTGGGCTCCTCATACAGGCTCTTGTTTATCAACACCCTGCCGATATCATGCAAAAGCGTGCCTTTGGCAAGTTCAACCAACTTATTCTTATCATAGAGAAACTTATCTGCTATGGCCACCGACAGAACGGTAACATCGACGCAGTGCTTGTATGTAAAATCGCTATGCCTTTTAAAGCTAACAAGGCCACTCAACATCTTGTTATCCAAAACCTCATCCACAATCTGATAAGAGACGGCTGCGATGTTTTTGGTTAGTCTTGAATTAACCAGCTTATCCTTGATTCTGCCCCTCTCTATCTCCCTCTTAATCTCGCTGACCGTGGTCTTTTTAAGACCCTTCATCTCGCTGACAGGCACGCTGAAGAGCGCCCTGATATGCTGTATGGCCTTTCTGCGGGTTTTTTCGTTGATGTCGTCCTCAACAACGATGTCCGATGTGTCTGCATCTTCAATGAAAACCGTATCATAGCCCAACTTCTTAAGCTGATCTATGTAAAATTGGGTAAGCTTAACCCCTCTATTAAGGAGCACCGTTCCGCTATCGCTGATTATGGCCCTGCCCAACACCATGCCGGGCTTTAGGGAATCAACGCTGAGCCTATACATTATCCGTCTTTTTCCTCTTTTATCTTATTGTAAGCCCTAAGAAAGCTGTTTATGCTCTCCTTTATATTGGCCAGCACCCTCGCCCATTCATCTAAATTTGACATGCCCTTATCGGTAATTCTGTAAATCCTCTTTGCCGCACCCTTCTCCTTGACATTCCACCTTGAGCTAAGCAACCCCTCCTTTTCCATATTCCTCAATGTCTTGTAAACATAACCAAACTCGTGCGTCTCGTATTTTACACCCATCTCCTTCAGTTTTTCAATAAGTTCATAACCGTGAGCCTCACCCTCTGCCAAAAACAGCAGCAAAAAGGCCCTTAAGAACCTTGGAGGCCTATCGCCGGGGTAATTCTTGCACCAACCCTTTATCTTAACATTGACCTCGCTCATACAGCACCCCCTCTCTTTTTTATTTACAATAATCCCTTATGGTCGTAAAGTCAATAGGTAATTATCAAACAAGTTTTTGAAATTAACTTAAGTAAATATCGCTCTATAGAGGTAATTACCCCCGCTTCTTTCTATTAAAGCCAGGGTTTCATCCGAAGGACCAACAATGCGGTAAAATCTATCCTTTAATTCAAAACACCTCAATATCTTGCAGATAGGCACACCGTTGCTTATCTTTTTTACGGCATTCAACTCAACAACGATCTGTGGTATAAACGATAAGGCTTCAGATACAGACAATATCTTAGGATTGGATATATCGCCCGCATCATCCACACTAAAGGGGTGGATATACACCCTTCTTAGATTACTGACAACGCCCCCAACACCGAGACGCTCACCTATATCATGCGCCAAAGACCTTATATATGTGCCCTTTGAACAGGTAATCTTAAAAACAGCCTTGTTCTTAGAAAAAGACAATATCTCCATGGCGTATATGTGAACATCCCTCTCTTTAGGCTGCACAACCTCTCCCTTTAAGGCATACCTGTATAGCCTCTTACCCCTGACCCTAACATTGGAGAATGGCGGAGGGGTTTGCTTTATCTTTCCTATGAAATCAGACATTACGACCTTTAACCTATCGTATTCAACCTCAACCGCCTCATTATTCTCAATAATATTGCCCCAGATGTCGTATGTGTCGCTTTTTATACCAAAGCTAAACTCAGCGATATAAACCTTATAACCATCCTCGAACAGGCTCAAAAGCTTTGTCGCCTTATTCGTGGCACACACAAGAAGACCGCTTGCCATCTTATCCAAAACGCCCGCATGGCCAATCTTCTTTATACCCGTTATCTTTCTGAGCTTCCTTATGACATCAAACGATGTCAAACCACCGGGTTTATCAACAAGTATTATACTATTTTCCATTTTCAAGGAAAGAAAACGCCTCTATTATTCTTCTCTTTGCATCGTTTAGGCTTGCCTCTATCATACCGCCTGCTGCGTTCTTATGCCCACCGCCGTTGAAATGCCCGGCAACCTCACTGACATCCACATTACCCTTAGACCTTATGCTTATCTTAAACCTATTAGGCTCATCCTCCCTCAACAAAACGCCAACCTCAACACCCCTAATGCTGCGTGCATAATTCACAAAACCCTCGGTATTATCGGCATTTGTGTTGGTTTTCTCAAACATCTCCTTCGTTACATAGACTAAAGCCAGCCTGCCGTTGTAAAACAGCTCAAGCGTATCCAAAACCAGGCTCAAAAGCTTGAATGTCTCGGGCTTTTCAGATTCATAGATGTTGGATGAAATAAACCATGGTTCAACGCCCCTCTCCAAAAGGTCTGCAGCTATCCTGAATGTCTTTGGACTCGTTGATGAATACCTGAACGAGCCTGTATCGGTCAATATGCTCAAATAGAGATACTCAGCCGTTGTCTTCGATATGGGTATACCCGACACCGTAAATATATCCCAAATAATACAACCAACCGCCGAGGCATCGGGCTCAATCAGGTTTATATCCCCAAACCCCGGGTTGGTTTTATGGTGGTCTATGTTTATAAAGAGCTTACCCTTTAAATAATCCCTATCCAATCCGCAGCGGGATAACTCCGCTGTATCGACGCTGATTACCACCTCAACATCCTTACAATTACTGATCGACTCTATAACCCTATAATCCTTCAAGAAATCATAGGTGTATGCCGGTTTTGTTGGATTCTCCACATACACCTCCTTGCCCATCTCCTTAAGCACACTATAGAGGGCAAGCGATGAGCCTATGGCATCACCATCCGGATTTTTATGCGATACAATCAAAAAAGAATCCCTATCCTTCAATATCTGACCGATCTTCTTTTTTATCTCCATCTTCTTCCTCTTTTATCTGTTTCAAGATAGCATCAATTCTAAAACCGTAATCAATGGAATCATCATACTCAAAAACGATCTTGGGCATGTATTTAAGCCTGACCTTCAAAGCCAAACTCCTTTTAATGAAACCCTTGGCATTCTCCAAAACCGCCAATGTGTCCTTCTGCGTCATGCTGCTTAAGTTAGAGCTGACAAAAATCTTTGCAAGCCTCAAATCGTCTGTCATCTCCACATCTGTAAGCGTTATGCTCCTCAATTTTTCGTTGCCGCTTTCGAACTCAAGTATCTCAGAGATGGCCTTTTTAATCTGGCTTGCAACCCTATCCTTTCTCTTGAAGCCGCTATTTTTGCCGATCATAGCACTTCCCTTCTGACATCTATTATTTCACAGTCAAAACCATACTCCCAAAAATCCAGCATCTTATTGAATACGGCATCCACAAACTTAGAGCTATTACTGACAACCGCAACACCTATAGTCGCCATATTCAACACATCGTTGTTGTCAACTTCGGCAACAGATGCATTGAAGTTGTTTTTCGTTTTCTCAATAAGGCTTCTAATTAGTCGCCTCTTCTCCTTTAGCGAAAAACTCCTATCTATCCTGAAGTCCACTTCCATTATACCTACAATCACAGCTCCCTTTGAACCTTGACTATCTGATAAACCTCTATAACATCACCCTCTTTTATGTCGTTAAAGCCCTCAATGCCAACGCCGCACTCATACCCCTGCTGAACCTCACTGACATCATCCTTAAACCTCTTAAGCGACGATATATCGCCCTCGTGGATGATGACACCGTCCCTTAACACCCTAACCTTCGCATTCCTTGCTATCTTGCCGTATGTCACATAGCAGCCGGCCACGACACCGACCTTTGGCACCTTAAAGGTCTGTCTAACCTCAACCCTTCCAAGGATCTCCTCTTTTTCTTCAGGCGATAACAGACCGGAGAGGGATTTCTTAACATCATCGACTATCTCATAGATAACCTTATAGGTTCTAACCTCAACCTTCAGATCACTGGCAAGCTTTAACGCCTCCTGGGTCGGCCTGACATTAAACCCTATCACTATAGCACCTGAGGCCTTGGCCAAGTTGATGTCGGTCTTGGTTATGGCTCCAACGGCTGAATGTATAACCTTAACCGTGACTTCTTCTGTTGAGAGCTTGGATAATGCATTGGTTATAGCCTCAACAGAGCCATACACATCGGTTTTGAGGATGATGGGAAGCTCCTTGATCTCTCCACCCTCTATCTGCTCAAATATATTCTCAAGGCTTACCGTCTTCTGAGACAGCATGGTCTGCTTGAGCTCTTCCTGTCTCTTTTCGGCGATCTCTTTAGCCTTCTTCTCATCGCTTACAACGATCAAAGTATCGCCCGGTTCTGGAACACCGTGAAGACCCAAAATCTCAGCCGCAAACGACGGGCCAACCTCTTTGACTTTTTTACCCTTATCATCTATAAGAGCCCTGACCTTACCGTATTGGACACCGACGATGAACGCATCGGATTGCCTTAGCGTCCCTTCCTTTACAACAACCGTTGCCACAGGCCCCCTGTTCTTATCCAATTTGGCCTCAACCACAACAGCCTTTGCCCTCTTGTCTGGATTGGCCTTAAGCTCCATCATCTCAGCCTGCAATAGAATCGCCTCAAGCAGCTCATCAATGCCTATCCTCTTTTTGGCGCTGACATTGACAAAGAGGTTGTTGCCGCCCCACTCCTCAGGCACAACGCCGTAATTGGAAAGCTCCTGCTTTACCCTTTCGGGGTTTGCATTGGGTTTATCTATCTTGTTGACGGCAACCACTATAGGCACACCTGCAGCCTTTGCGTGGTTTATAGCCTCAACGGTCTGCGGCATAACACCGTCATCGGCTGCAACCACCAATACAACTATGTCGGTGATCTGGGCTCCCCTTGCCCTCATCTCGGTGAATGCCTCATGCCCCGGCGTATCCAAGAATGTTATGAACCTGCCGTCAACTTTTACAGAATAGGCGGCTATATGCTGCGTTATACCACCGGCTTCCCTTGCTGCAATATTCGTCTTCTTTATGGCATCAAGAATGGAGGTCTTTCCGTGATCGACATGGCCCATAACGGTGACTATCGGGGGCCTCTCCTTTAAATCCTCAGGCCTATCCTCAATCTCTAACAACTCCTCTTCAAGCTCGCTGGAGGCGGCCTCTTCCTTAAGCTCAAAGCCATACTCCTCGGCTATGAGTTTTGCCGCATCCTCTTCAATAATGTCGTTCTTTCTGGCTAAAATCCCAAGTTCAAACAGCTTGGATAGAACCTCAGAAAAATCGACGCCAAGCTCGTTTGCAAACTCAAAGACCGTCATGCCCTTGCGGAATTCAATCTCGTTGGACTCCTCTTTGGGCTCTTCTTCCTTTGTCGTCTTTTTATATTTCTTTCTCTTTTTGAACTTCTGAGGGAGCACATCCTCTATAAATTCCTTCTTCTTGAACTTCTCCTCTTTCTTCTTATGTGGCCTGGATTTAGGCTGCTCCTGCTTTGTTTGCTCCTCTTTCTTCTTTTTCTTCTTATCCTCTTTCTTCTTCGATTTGAGCTCCTTTATGGCCTCTTTTCTTGCCTTATTCCACTCCTCAATAAACTTCTCCGCCTTATCCTCTTCCACACCGCTGAAGTTGCTCTTTACCTCAATACCCATATCGTTGAGTTTCTTTATTACAATATTACTCTTGGTATTCAGCCTTCTTGCTATCTCATAAACCCTTATCTTCTTCATTGATTACCTCCATCCTCTAAGGTGGCATCGCCATCGCTGCTATCCTCTCTCTCTGAAATCTTGGCTATATCTATATTGTATCCTGTAAGTTTGGCCGCCAACTTTGCGTTAACGCCACCCTTACCTATTGCCATTGAGTATTCAGCATCATCCACATAAACCTTAGCCTTCTTAAGCTCCTCGTCAATCTCAACCGATATGACCTTTGCAGGCGACATGGCGTTCCTGATATAGATAGACGGATCTGCACTCCACTTTATTACATCTATCTTTTCATCGCCCAATTCCCTAACGATAGCGGCTATCCTGACACCCTTTGAGCCGACGCAGGTGCCTATCGGGTCTATTCGGGAGTCTTTCGAATAGACGGCAACCTTCGTCCTCCTTGAAGGCTCCCTGGCCACAGCCTTGATCTCAACGCTGCCCTCCCTAACCTCAGGCACCTCTTTCTTGAATAGCTCCTTAACAAAGCCTGGATGGGTTCTTGAGAGTATCAGCTTAACCTGTTTAGGCTCCTCAATTACATCCAAAACATAGGCCTTAATATGCTCACCAACCACATATTTATCGTTGATGCCCTGCTCCCTTTTGGGCAGGATTCCAATGGCGTTTTTAAAATCTATGATAACATTGTTATTAGCCCCTATGCTCCAGACCTCTCCCACTATGATCTTGCCTATGTATTCCTTATACTCCTCATACGCCTTATGTTTCTCAATATCCCTCAAAAGCTTCGTTATTACATTCTTTATCGTCGTTACGGCTATCCTTCCCAAACTCTTTGCATCGACCTTTTCCTCAACATACTCACCCGGCTTTACATCCGGCTTTATCTTTCTTGCCTCCTCTATGCTTATCTGGCTATCGAGCATAGGCCTTTCTGTGACCTTCTTCTTAACATAAACATCAAATATCTCATTATCCACATCCGTTTCTATCCTGACATCCGCCTCATCCCCATACTTCTTCTGTATGGCTATCTTTAAAGCCTCAGCCAAGTATTCAACGACCTTGCTCAACTCTATTTCGTGTTCTTCGGATATCTTCTTTGCTATCTGCAGTATCTCGCTCACCACTTACCTCCTAAATCTCATCGATCCTCGCCTTTTTTATGTTATCAAATTCAATCCTCACTCCACCTATAACAATACCCTCATCATCGCATTCTGTTAGTACGCCCTTGAACATCTTTGAATCATTCACAGGAAAATGGGTATGCACAAGGCACCTTTTGCCCCTTGCCGCATCAAAATGCTCTCTGGTCTTAAGTTTCCTGTTTATACCCGGGCTTGAAACCTCAAGAACATAACTATTGCTAAATGGATCCTTCACATCCAATAGGGCTGATATATTCCTGCTTGCAAGTTCGCAGTCGTCTATAGAAACACCGCCGGGCTTATCTATGTAAATTGTCAGCTTCTTCTGGCTAACCTCTATGTCATAAACACTAAACCCTAAGGATTCAACAACCACAAAAATATCCTCTTTCAGTTCATCGCTCAGCATGGTTTGCACCTTTTATTAGTAATTTTGCAACAAAAATTATTTTTCTTTTAACTTAACCGACAGAAGGGTGTTGTAAAGCAGCATGGCTATGGTCATAGGGCCAACACCGCCGGGCACAGGGGTTATATAGGAGGCCTTTTTGGAGACATTCTCAAAATCCACATCACCGACAACCTTCCCATTAACCCTGCTTATGCCCACATCTATGACAATAGCACCCTCTTTTACCATATCCTCCGTAATCAACGATGGTTTACCCACGGCCGATATGACTATGTCGGCCTGCCTGGTTTTCTCCTTTAAATCCTTTGTATAGATATGACACACCTCAACGGTGGCATTGGCATTAAGCAACATCAAGGCCATGGGCTTCCCCGTTATGTTTCCAGCCCCCACCATTACCACATCCTTACCCTCAAGGTCTATGTGGTATTCCTCAAACATCTTCATTATTCCAAGGGGCGTGCATGAGCTAAAGAGTGGATTACCCCTGGCCAACCTCCCCATATTATACGGATGAAAACCGTCCACATCCTTGGTGTAATCTATAGCCTCTATTATGCGCTCCTCCCTGATGTGTTTGGGAAGCGGCAATTGGACTAATATGCCGTGAACCATCGGGTTATCGTTGAGCATCTTTATAACATCAATGAGTTCCTTTTCTGTAATCTCGGCCGGCATCCTGTGGTTGATCGAGTATATACCCACCTCCTCGCAGGCCTTTGTCTTCATGTTGACATAAACCTGGCTTGCCGGATTATCACCCACCAATATCACGGCCAGACCGGGTATAATGCCCTTTTCCTTAAGCAGCCTGACTTCCTCTTTTATGTTCTCCTTTATCTTTTTGGATAACGCCTTACCATCCAATATTACCATCAGCTCACCTTTTCAATCCTTGTTATTATAGAACCGTTCCTGAAGATCGTAACATCACCTGTCGATTCCGATACCACTATGCTAACTGCGTTGGTTACGGCTGTTATAGAGGCTGCTGCTATATGCCTTGCACCCAACCCCTTGGGCAGATCCTCAGGCGATGCAGATACAGAGATATAAGCACCAGCAGTCTCCACAACGCCATTACAATCTATCACAATAGCACCATCAAGTAAACTATATTCTTTTAATGTATCGTCAAGGTTGGCCTTTAGTATATTCCTCTCATCCGGGTCATACCCTTTAAATGGATTAAAGATCATCTGCTTAACATTCTCAAGCACCTTCTCCTTATCGCCCAAGACAAATATCGCCCCAACGCTTTTGCCCTCCCTACCCTGATTGGCAAGCTCAAGGGCAATCCTCAAGACCCTCTCAAATACCTCAGGCTTTACGGACTTTTCAAGGTCTATATCCCCTTTAAAGCTCAACAGTTCCTTCTCCTTCGATATATCTATAAACATAAGCGTATCCACACCGCCTGAGGTGCCTGATAGGGCTATAACATCGTCCTCTTTTGAGAGTATGCCAGAGGATGTGCACATCATCAATGCAATCTTGATTTTGTTGACCCTATTGAAACTTATGGACGGAACCTTGATTATCTGACCTATACCCTCTATATGCTCAACTATGTCGCTGTTTTCCTCATACTCATCCTCTTTCATCACTATGATCTTCTTCACACCGTTTTCAGCGGCAAACAGCTCATCTTCCTCTAAATAATCGGCAATATCCTGGTAATAGGCAATAAGCGTCATCTTCTGCAGGCTTTTTGCAATCTCAAGAGCCTTGCTTAGAATCGTCTTTCTCGCCTCTGGCGTTATCATCCTTCTCCTCTTTCTCCTTCAAGGTAATATCGTATGTAAAATCGGGGCAGTGGAGGGCAACGCTATCGCCCGAGGAAAACCTCTTGGCGCATGTTGCCCTCCATGCACACACACTGCAGGATACTATTTTATCTTCCGGCATCTTACATTCTCATCAAAGCCTTATTTATTGCATCCAGATAGGCCTTGGCTGAGGCCTCTATGATGTCTGTTGATGTACCCCTTCCGATTATGGTCGTATCGATGCTGGGGAAGTAAACCTTAACAACAACCTCTCCGATAGCGTCCTTACCCTCCGTTAAGGCCTGTATGTCATAGCTAATCAGCCTGCCCTTAACATAAGTGATCCTCTCAAGCGCCTTGAATGTGGCATCAACAGGGCCATCACCCAATGCTGCATCCTCAAACTCCTCACCGTTCTTTACAAGCTTGAGCGTTGCTGTGGGTGATGCAGCATTGCCGGCAACAACCTGCAGCGATACAAGCTCATACACTTGCGGCGTAAGCTTGAATTTATCCTCAACGAGGGCTATTAGATCCTCATCATAGATCTCCTTCTTCTTATCGGCAAGCTTCTTAAACTCAACAAACAACTCATCAATCTGCTCCTTGTTTAAGCTATACCCAAGCTCCTTAAGCCTCTCCTCAAGCCCGTGTCTTCCTGAGTGCTTACCCAAAACGAGTTTGCTTGTATCTATGCCCACATCCTCAGGCTTCATTATCTCATAGGTGCTCTTCTCCTTGATCACGCCGTCCTGATGGATACCGGCCTCATGGGCAAAGGCGTTCTTTCCAACAACGGCCTTATTCCTTTGAACCTTCAAGCCAGTCAGCTTGCTAACCAGCCTGCTTGTTGTATAGATCTCCCTGGTGTTGACATCGGTATAGCAATCCTTATAGAAATCAGCCCTAACCTTTAAGGCCATAACAATCTCTTCCAGCGCCGCATTACCAGCACGCTCGCCTATGCCGTTTATCGTGCACTCCACCTGATTGGCGCCGGCCAATACAGCAGACAAGGAGTTTGCAACCGCCATACCCAGATCGTTGTGGCAGTGAACACTGACAACGGCCTTGTCTATATTGGGCACCTTGTTTAGTATATAGCTAATCAGATCATAATACTCCTGAGGCGTTGTATAACCAACCGTATCGGGTATATTTATGGTGCTTGCACCCGCCTTGATTACCTCCTCAAATATCTCGCACAGATAGTCCCAATCGCTCCTTGTTGCATCCTCTGCGGAAAATTCCACATCATCGGCAAAGTTTCTTGCATACTTTACGGCATCTATCGCCGCCTCCTTCACCGCCTCATAACTCATGCCCAGCTTCTTCTCCACATGTATGGGGCTTGTTGCTATAAAGGTGTGAATCCTCTTTCTTTTGGCGTCTTTTAAAGCCTCTGCGGCAGCCTCAATGTCTTTTTTAACAGCCCTGGCAAGCGATGCTATTATCGGTTTTTCCAGCGATTTTGAAACCTCAGATATGGCCTCCATATCACCCGGGCTTGCCGCAGCAAAACCGGCCTCTATAACATCCACGCCGAGTTTTTCAAGCTGTTTGGCTATCGCCACCTTCTCATGTATATTCATGCTTGCGCCGGGCGATTGCTCACCGTCCCTTAAAGTGGTATCAAATATTATTATCTTCCTGCTCATAAGCCACCCCCCTCTTTGGTTTTATTAATTTATATGCATACTCCAAAGGCCCAGAAAGCATATACCCAATAGCAACCGCGGGTATGAATATATACGGCTTAAACACCATAAGGGAAATTACAAGCACTATCAAGGCAAAAACCCTGATGGATATGGTCTTGTTGGTGCTCGCCTTCTTCATGCTCCTATACTTCAGCGGGCTGATCATCAAAAAAGCCAATATATACATCACAACAAGAAATAGCACATTATACTTATGCGAATTTATGCCAAATCTAACAAATATCAGCACAAAGGCGGCAACAACACTT
Organism: Hippea sp. KM1; assembly: GCF_000526195.1. NCBI lineage: Bacteria > Pseudomonadati > Campylobacterota > Desulfurellia > Desulfurellales > Hippeaceae > Hippea > Hippea sp. KM1. Next base: position 805,699 of record NZ_JAFP01000001.1, on the reverse strand, counting down.
GCACCACCCGGTATGGGCAGGCCTATAAAGCTATCCCTGTGGGTCGTCTGCACATTGAAGCGGGCAAGCCTTAATGCACCACATATCAAAAACAGAAAAGATGCAATAATGCCCAACCGCCCAAAATCCCTCAAAACAAACACATACATCAGAAAGGCCGGTGCAACACCGAAGCTTACAAGATCGCTTAACGAATCATACTCCACACCGAACTGGCTTTCTGTATGTGTAAGCCTGGCCACCTTGCCGTCTAAATTATCAAATAAAACGGCAAACATAATAACCCATCCGGCAAGCAGATACCTACCCGAATGGGCAAGCAGTATGCTATAAAAACCGGCAGCCAGATTTATGCTTGTAAAGAGATTTGGCAATATATAAACAGCCTTATTGCGCCTCATTTGAACAGCCCTAAAACCGTTTTACCCGCCTTGACCTTCTCCGATAAATAAACAACCTCTTCAAACTCATCCTCGATGTATATATCAACCCTGGAGCCAAACCGTATAAGGCCTATAATCTCGCCCCTCTTTATGGCATCCTTGGGTTTTTTGTATACAGCAATCCTTCTTGCCACAAGACCCGCAATCTGAACAAGCACTATCCTTTTGCCGCATGCGGTCTCTATCAAAAAGGCATTCTGCTCATTATCCGTTGATGCCTTATCCACATTTGCAGGCAAAAACTTACCCTTGTTGTAAACCGTATCCAAAACAACCCCATCCGCTGGAGCCCTGTTTATGTGCACATCAAACAGAGACATAAACACACTTATGCGCTTTGTTTCCTTTTTAAAAAAATAGCGCTCATAGGCATTGCCTATAAAAATCACCTTACCGTCTGCAGCGCTTATCAATGCGTTCTTCAAAACAGGAGGCTGCCTCTTTGGGTTTCTGAAAAAATAGAGGCTAAATCCCCCAAACAGAGCACCAGCAGCAGCCAAAGGCTTCAAGCCCATCTTATAGAACAACAGGGATGAGGCTATACCGGAAGCGATAAACGGATAGCCCTCCCTTGCTATAACATCACCCTCTTTAGTTCTTAGACTCATCAATGGCCTTATTCTCCTCAATCCACGGCATCATCTTTCTTAAGCGCTGACCAACCTTCTCAATCGGATGGTCTTTGTCCTTCTCAAGCAGGGCATTAAAGACCGTCCTGCCGCTTTTGTTTTCAAGCACCCACTCCCTGGCAAAGCTGCCGTTCTGTATCTCTGCCAAAATCTCCTTCATCCGCTGCTTTACACTGTCGTCTATAACCCTCGGACCCCTTGTAATATCACCGTATTTGGCTGTATTGGATACAGAATACCTCATGCCCTGAATACCGCTTTCATACATCAAATCGACGATAAGCTTAAGCTCATGGAATGTCTCAAAATAGGCCATCTCCTCCGGGTATCCGGCCTCAACAAGCGTCTCAAAACCGGCCTTGACCAAAGCAGTAACGCCTCCGCACAGAACCGTCTGCTCGCCGAATAGATCGGTTTCTGTCTCATCCTTGAATGTGGTCTCGATAACACCGGCCCTCGCACCGCCTATGGCGGCTGCATAGCTTAGAGCCAACTCCTTTGTATTACCGGAGTAATCCTGAGCAACGGCAATAAGCATCGGCACACCCATGCCCCTTTCATACTCCCTCCTGACAAGGTGTCCAGGGCCTTTGGGTGCTATCATCATAACATTTATCGTCGGTTTTGGGACGATCTGGCCGAAGTGGATATTGAAACCGTGACCAAAGGCGATTGTATCACCATCCTTTAGGTATGGCTCTATAGACTCCTTGTATATATCGGGTTGCAACTCATCCGGTGCCAAAATCATAATGACATCGGCCCATTCAGCCGCCTCGTGGGTCTGCAAAACCCTTAAACCGGCCTTTTCCGCCTTCTGCCACGACTTTGAACCCTTCCTCAGGCCCACAACCACATCGCATCCGGAATCCTTCAGGTTATTTGAATGGGCATAACCCTGTGAACCGTATCCTATTACAGCCACCTTCTTGGACTTTATCAGCGATAGATCTGCATCCTTTTCATAGTAAACATTCAAAGCCATTACACTTCCTCCTTATCTCTTCTTCTCTCTAATCATAGACACTTTTCCCGTTCTTGCAAGCTCTTTTATGCCCAAAGGCTCAAGCAGGCTCAAGATGGCATCGATCTTCTCAGAATCCCCTGTAACCTCTATCGTATAGGAGTTATGGGAGACATCAACCACCTTACCCCTGAATATATCGACTATCCTTAAGACCTCTGCCCTGCTGCTCATATCTGTATGCATCTTAATCAGTGCCATCTCACGCTCAACAAACGGTTCATCACCGTATTCGATAACCTTTATGACATCTATAAGCTTGTTCAGTTGCTTGCCTATCTGCTCAAGTATCTGCTCATCCCCTTCCGTTACTATGGTCATCCTCGAAAGCCCCTTCTCATTGATAGGAGCAACGGTCAGGGACTCTATGTTATAACCCCTTGCTGCAAAGAGGTTTGCTATCCTTGAAAGCACTCCGGATTGGTTTTCAACTATAACGGAAAATATTCTCTTCATCGCCCCACCCCTTTAAGTTAATAGCATATTGTTAAGTGGTGCTCCAGCAGGCACCATCGGATAAACATTCTCTTCCCTGGCTATGATAACATCCAAGATATACGGCCCGTTGTGGTTTTTAAGCTCCAAAAGGGCATCCTCGACCTCTTCCTTCTTTCTAATCCTCTTTGCCTTAATGCCATAGCTCTCTGCAAGCTTGACAAAATCGGGCTGAACCTCTATATCGGTGTTTGCATACCTCCTGCCGTAAAACAGCTGCTGCCACTGCCTGACCATACCCAGATAGCCGTTGTTCAAGATTATAACCTTAACCGGCTTGTTGTATGCCACAATCGTTGCAAGCTCCTGCTCGTTCATCTGAAAAGACCCATCACCGGCAAAGACATAGACCGGTTTATCGGTTGCAAATGTCGCACCGATTCCAGCAGGAAAACCATATCCCATCGTGCCGAGTCCGCCCGATGTCAGAAGCCTTCTGGGTTTTTTAAATGTATAGAACTGGGCAACCCACATCTGGTGCTGACCCACCTCTGTGGATATTATAGGATCGTCATCCTTAGTCATCTCTGCGAGCAACTCTATGACATATTGAGGCAAGATCTCCTCGGTTTCTGTGTTGTATGCAAGTCTGTGTTCGCTCTTCCATTTCTCTATCTGCTCAAGCCACGGCTTTCTAACCTCTCTCCAATCAACAGAGGAATACTCATCAAACAACGGAAGCATCTCTTTCAGAACCAGCTTGGCATCGCCCACCAACGGATAGTCAACCTTTATGTTTTTACTGATACTGGTCGGGTCTATATCTATGTGAACGATCTTGGCATGAGGAGCAAACTCACTAACCTTGCCCGTAACCCTATCATCAAACCTCGCACCAACCGATATTAAAAGATCGCAGTATTGAATGGCCATATTTGCCCTGTATGTGCCGTGCATTCCGGCCATACCCAAGCTCAATTCATCATCCTCAGGATATGCGCCTATACCCATAAGCGTTGTAAAGACGGGTATCTGCAGCTTTTTGGCCAGCTTGTAAATCTCCTCATGAGCCTCTGACATGATGGCTCCACCGCCCACATAGAGAAGCGGCTTCTTGGCCTGCGCTATGGCCTTTACCACCTTCCTTATCTGCTTGGGATTGCCGTGATATGTGGGGTTGTATCCCCTTATATGGACGCTCTCTGGATATTCAAAGTTGGTCGTTGCAACCTGAACATCCTTGGGGAAATCGATCAAAACAGGCCCAGGCCTGCCCGTTGTTGCTATATAAAACGCCTTCTTTATGGTGTATGCCAGATCCTTAACATCCTTAACCAAAAAGTTGTATTTGGTGCATGAGCGGGTCATTCCAACAATGTCTGCCTCCTGAAACGCATCATTGCCAATCAGATGCGTCGGTACCTGACCTGTAAAAACCACCAGTGGAATGGAATCCATGTAAGCCGTTGCAATACCCGTTACGGTATTGGTTGCTCCAGGACCGCTTGTCACCAAAACAACACCCGGTTTGCCCGTAACCCTTGCATAACCGTCTGCCATATGGACAGCCGCCTGCTCATGCCTTGTCAAAACAAACTTAACATCGTTCTGCTTATACAACTCATCATGCAAATCTATTATCGCTCCACCGGGAATGCCAAATAGGTATTCCACGCCTTCCCTTTTAAGGCTTTCTATAAAAATTTGAGACCCTGTAAGTTTCATCACCCCTCCTTAAAAATTTGAGTTATGGATTAAGAATAAACTCCCCCCTTAAACTTTGAAGGGATATTATAGAAAAATTAATCTGTTTATCAAGAGAAAAATTGCTAAATCAGCCTGTTTAGCCTCTTTAGTGCCCTTAATTTATCGTAATGGCCTATCCTGGCTTTGGATACGATGCTTTTTAGTGTCTCTATGCTCTCTGAGTATGTCCTCAAATCAACCGGATAGGGATGACCGTCCTTGCCGCCGTGGGCAAACGAAAATCGAGCTGGATCTTTAAAAGACGGCTTATCGCCGTAAACCACCTCAGAGATCAAGCTCAGCGCCCGCAATGTCTTCTCGCCCACTCCTTTAATACCCAAAAGCCCCTCGAATGTATCAGGCGAGGAAGAAGAGACCTTAAGCAGGGTTTTCTTAAGCCTTTTAACATCAAAATCCATCTTGGTTATGTAATGCCGCCTGGGCATGTTCAGGCAAGCTATCCTTTCAAGTTCACTCTCTATGCTATTTGGCGGCATATTCACAAATTCAACACTGTGGTTCTGCGTGCTTAGGCTCTCCTGTGCCGTTAAATCCAGAACAAGCCTCTCCCTTGTGGGTGAACATATGGCCCTATGGGGCTTTAGCGTAAACCCCTCTATATCCCACAACCAGTGATACCGCCTGGCAAATGAGTTTTTTTCGTTAAGCCCCTGCTGTATAATGCACCATTTGTTATCCCTGCTAAAAAACATAACATGGTGATAGAGTCTATAGCCATCCTGCACGGCGGCGTTATCGACCTTTGCAGCCATCCTGCTTGCATACTTAAGCCTATCGCCGTCTAATGAGAACCTATCCGAGACGGTATCTATCTCCTGCGGCGTATTAAGGGCCACTTTACCCTTGCCTCCTGCAACAAACAGACCCAACTCGTTCGACATATCCCTAAGCGCCACCTTCAAAGCCCCGCAGACGGTTGTGGTAAGGCCGCTTGAATGCCAATCAAAACCAAGCAGACAGCCAAAAGACTGAAACCAGAAGGGATCGGAGAGCCTCTCTAAAAATCCATCGGTCGAATACTCAAGCACCAAAAGATATACAAGCTGCTTTGATAGCTCCACCATCTTATCAAATAACCACCGCGGAGCCCTGCCACCGTGCAGGGGCAGATTCGCAACACCCGTTCTCATGCCAAAAAGGATAGCATAAAATGCCACAGCCTCAAAGGTAAAATGTATATGAAATTAAACATTATCGGTAATATTTAACATTAACGGTTGACAAGGCATGCTGTATAGGAATAGAATTTCGCAAGGGGGGATGGAATGCTTAATGAGCAATTCGTATTTGAGCTGCTCAACAGCATAGGCAATGCAGGCATTGCGCTATATCAAGAAGAGGGTCGCATAGTATTTGCCAACGAGGCGCTTAAGCAACTTACAGGCTTTGAATTAGAAGAGCTAAGAAAGACCCATATCTGCGAGCTCATAAGAGAACCATACAGGGAAATATGTTATGAAAATGCAAGAAAGAGGCTAAACGGGCAGAAGTTCTCAGCATCATACACCAATATAGAACTCATCACAAAAACGGGCAACGCCATAAAATTAAACATACACACAAACACCATACTCTTGGATTTTAAGCCAACGGGAATAGTCATATGCATAGACAAAACGGAAGAGGAAAACCTAAAGCGCATCTATACAGCCCTAAAGGACATCAATCAGCTAATCATAAAAGAGCCGAAAGAGGATAACCTATTCAGGAAGGTGTGCTCTATTCTTGCAAATATTGGATACCAGGCAGCCGTAATTGCGCATATAGATGAGAATAAAAGGGTTAACATACAATACCACTCAGGGAAGGCAAAGGAGTTCTTTGATAGGGTCATGGCCACCGTCGATGGGGAAAAGGCCTATGGAAAGGGCACTGCAGCACTGGCCTTTCAAAAGGATGAGATAATCATCAACCCCGATACGCAAACCAATCCTATAATGGAGTTCTGGAGAGAGGATCTGCTTAAATACAACTTCCTATCGAACTGCGCCATACCCATTAAGAAACACAACCGCATAGAGTATGTGCTTTTAATCTTTTCGGATAAGAAAAACGCCTTCAGGAGGGAGGATTTAGAGCTTCTAAAGGAGCTAAAGTGCGATCTTGAGTTTGCCCTTGAAAAGATAGAGAAGGATTTTTACCTAAACCTCATAGAAAGCGTGTTAAACAAGATAGATGAAGGTGTTATAATAACAAACAACGACTGCAAGATAGAATACATAAACAAGGCCACAGAACGCATAACCGGATACACAGCAGAGGAGATCAAGGGCAGGATACCCTCCTTCTTAACAGACAGAAAAGACGAATGCACTGAAGAGAACCTAAGGGCAAAACAAGAGGCCTTGAAAAATGGTAAATTCAGCACCGAGGCCTATATCACAAGGAAGGACTCAACGAGGGTACCGGTTGAATTAAACCTTGTGCCTATAAACAAAAACGGCAATGAGACCAAGTTTGTCGCATTCATTAAAGACATCACGATAAAAAAGAAACACCTGGCCAAGATCGAGCAGCTAAGCAGCCTGTATAAGGCCCTTTACAGGATCAACGAGGTATTGATAGAAGCAAAGGAGGAGGCAGAAGTCCTTGCAAAGCTGTGCGGCGTATTGGTTGAAAACCTAAAGGCATCGGTTTCATTTTCCATCGTGCTTAATGAAAACAGGATAATCCTAACACATGCAGCCTTTGAAAATGATAGTTTTGAGCAGTTCATAAACACCCTAAAAGGCGGCATAGACAACAAAGAGGTCGAATACCTAAGAGGGTTAAAACCACCGTTTTTAAGGGCAATAGAGAAGAATTACATCAAGATATCCAAAAACATAAAAGACGACGGCAACATATCGGAGATCTTCAAGCAGATGGCAGAGCAGTTCAACCTAAAAAGCTGTTTTGCCATACCCGTAAGCATAGAATCAAAAACCATAGGTGCTCTTGTGGCCATCTTTGACTCACCCCTAAACATAGACAAGCATACCTACAACCTTCTGGTTCAAATGAAGTATGATATATCAGCAGCCCTAAGCAGCATCAGGCAGAAGAAGTGGAATAAAATCATATCCATCGCTCTAAATTCAGGCTTCTCCTATGTCGTCATAATGGACAGATACTTTAGGATTGTTTACATGAACGAAGAAGCGTTAAAGATGCACGGATATTCTTTAAAGGAGATCATGGGCAAGAGACATTCGGTCTTTTCATCAAAAACCCACGATAGGGAGTTTCTCATAAAGCTTGCCAAAACACTAAAAGAGGGAAACATATTCAGCGACATATTCACATACAGAACAAAAGACGGCAGGCTCGTTGAGGGATACACAACGATCATACCCTATAAAGAAAAAGGCAAGATACAATACTATATCGCCGTGGGTAAAGACATCACAAAGGAAAAAGAGCTTCAGGCAAAACTCATCTTCCTATCAAAATACGACAGCCTAACGCACTTACCCAAAAAGGACGAATTTCTCAAGCTATCAAATACAATACTCAAGCAAAACAAGGAAAACGCCATCTGTTGCATGGCCATTATAGACATAAACAACTGCTCATACATAAACCAAGTTTATGGATACAAAAGCGGTGATGCCATCATACAGCAAACAGCCATAAGGCTAACGAGTCTTTTAAAAAACAACGATGCAGCAGGGAGGCTGGAGGGCGATAAGTTCTCCGTTTTGATAGAAAACCTACCCTCAGAGGAGGATGCACTAATCAGACTCAACAACATACTAAACGAGATAACAAAGCCCATAAAGCTAAACACAACCACCATAACACCATCGTTTTATATAGGGGCAAGCTTCTTCCCGCTGGATGGAGAAAACGCCGAGGAACTCCTCATAAAGGCAGAATCGGCGCTTATGAATGCCAAACGGGCAGGAGAAAACGAGATAGATTTCTTCAGAGAGAAAACCCAACAAAAGGCCGTAAAGATGGTAAAGCTGAGAAATCAACTACAACAGGCCTTAAACAACAACGAGTTCACACTGTTCTATCAACCGTATTACGATACTAAAACATTGGCGATATCCGGGGCAGAAAGCCTCCTAAGATGGATTCACAACGGCAAAATCATACCGCCGCTTGAATTCATAGATGTTTTAGAAAACTCCAATCTCATAGTCGATGTGGAGGAACGCATAATAAGGGAAGCCATAAGAACGGCGGCCTCCTTGAAGAAAAAGATACCGATATCGGTCAACATATCACCCAAAAGCTTCAAAAGGGACTATCTTGTGCCTTTCATAAAGGAAACGCTGGCCGAATACAATACAGACGGCAGCCTTCTGACCATAGAGATCATAGAAAGGGTGTTTTTAGAGAACGCCGAATACACAAAGGTCATAATGGAAAGCCTAAGGGATTTAGGCATAAAGATAGCCGTTGATGACTTCGGCACCGGTTATTCATCGCTGACATACATCAAGGAGCTGCCTATAGACATCATAAAGATAGACATATCATTTATCAGGAGCATGCTAAACAGCGAAAAAGACATGGGGCTTGTCAAGCTCATTATCGATATAGCCAAACAGTTCAACCTAAAAACCGTCGCCGAGGGTGTCGAGACAAAACAGCAGTTAGAGATCCTTAAGCAGATGGGTTGTGATTTCGTTCAGGGATACCTCTTCTCAAAGCCCTTAGACAAAGAGACATTCCAGGAATTGTTAAGATAGGCAATTATAGGTTAAAATTTTAATATAATTTGAAACCGATGGCCGTTTTTGGTATATTTTTCACGATTATGAAACGGGAGGTTTTGTCATGGATTTGAAGTCCTTAAAGGAACTCATGCGCTTCGTTGAAAAAAGCCAGTTTGTTGAATTCGAATACAAAGACGAAGAGGTTCAAATTATCCTAAAAAAGAAAGAGGCCTTTGTGGCTGAAAATGTCATACCGCAGCCACAGGCTATAGTTGTTGAGCAGGAAAAACCAAAGGAGGAGCCAAAAGCAGAGGAAAAACAACCACAACAGACAGAGGATAGATCGGATCTTGTTGAGATTAGATCCCCGATGGTTGCAACATTTTACAGGGCTCCGTCCCCAACATCCCCTCCATATGTCGAGGTGGGTGATGAGGTCAAAAAGGGCGATGTGTTGTGCATATTGGAGGCTATGAAGATAATGAACGAGCTTGAGGCAGAATTCCCCTGCAGAATCGAGAAGATATTGGTTGAAAACGCCCAGAAGGTCGAATACGATCAACCACTATTCCTTGTCAAGAGGTTGGATTGATGTTTAAAAAGATCCTCATAGCAAACAGGGGAGAGATAGCTGTAAGGATAATAAGGGCGGCAAAGGAGTTGGGCATAAAGACCGTTGCCGTATACTCAACAGAGGATAGAGACTCCATGCATGTCAAATTGGCCGATGAGGCCATATGCATAGGGCCTGCAGAGGCTTCCAAAAGCTATCTCCATCTATTCAATTTAGCCCAGGCCATAGCAAACTCCAAATGCGACGCCGTTCATCCAGGATACGGATTCCTATCGGAAAACCCGGCCTTTGTTAGGGTGTGCAACGATTTAGGCGTTACATTCATAGGCCCAGATGCAGAGACGATGGAGAGGCTTGCCGATAAATCGATCGTAAAATCGATCTTGGAGGATAACGGCATACCGACAGTCCCGGGCAGCAGGGGCTCGATAAAGGATGAGGAAACCCTCATTCAGACAGCAGAAAGAATCGGCTATCCCGTTTTGCTTAAGGCTGCATGGGGCGGTGGCGGCAAGGGCATGAGGGTTGTAAGGAACAAAGAAGAGCTTATCGGGGCATATTCGGCCGCCAGGATGGAAGCCAAGGCATCGTTCGGTAAGGAGGATATATACTTAGAAAAGTTCATCGAGCATCCAAGACACATAGAGGTTCAGGTGCTGGCCGATGAGTATGGAAATGTAATCCATGTTGGTGAGAGGGACTGCACACTCCAAAGGAGGCACCAAAAGCTATTGGAGGAGGCACCCTCCGTTGTTCTAAAAGAAGAAACAAGGAAGAAGCTCCTATCGGTTGCCGTTGAGGCGGCAAGGGTATTGAATTACAAAAACGCAGGAACGCTTGAGTTTCTGTTTGATGGTGAAAACTTCTACTTTATCGAGATAAACACCCGCATACAGGTTGAACACCCCGTCACGGAGATGGCATACGGCGTTGACCTAATCAAGGAGCAGATAAAGATAGCAGCAAAAGAGGAGATAGGCTTTACCCAATCGGCCATCAAACCCAAGTTCCATGTTATAGAGTGCAGGATAAACGCAGAAGACCCGATCAAGTTCTATCCATCACCGGGCAGGATAACCTCCTTGTTCATCCCGGGAGGGCCAGGTGTAAGGGTGGATACGGCAATAAGGTGCAACTCAAACATATCGCCGTTTTACGATTCTATGATAGCAAAGCTCATAGTCAGGGGCAATTCAAGGGAAGAGGCACGCAAGAGGATGCTCAGGTGCCTCGATGAGTTTGTGATAGAGGGCGTAAAGACCAGCATCGATTTTTTCAAAAAACTCCTCATCAGCGAGGAGTTCATCAACAATAATTACGACACCAACTTTATAGACAAGAAGTTCCTAAATAAAAACTAAACCTTGACTATAACCTTTTCAGAGACTCCCTTGGCCTTCTTAAGAGCCTCAAAGGCCCGTTGAGAGAAACTCTCAACGGTGTCCTTATCCTTTGAGAATGTTATGCCGAACTTTAAATCCAAGTTGATTTTGCAATCATCATCATAATTGAGGCTCGAGAGGTTTTTATCTATCTTTTTGCAGAACATTATGGTGTCATCACCCTCAAAAACCCTCGTTAATATACAAAAGAAACCATCAGAACAGTGAAACAACACATCGCTCTTCCTGCAGATGGATCTTAATTTATCCGCAACAAGCCCATCCAGCCTTTTTTGATTTAGCTCAGAGCATTTAGAGTCCACATTCTCCCCAACTTTGCACTCAAACATGATGAGGCTGTAATTCTCCTCATACCTCTGGTGCTGGGTTAAGATGTGGTTTATGAGAAAATAGAGGGCACTTTTATTGTTTAAGCCATTTTCGCTCTTCAGGTCTTTCTCTATCTTATCCAAGTCTTGAGTTTGAAAAAATTGCATCTCTCACCTCTTCCATCGTTTCTTTGGCCTTCTGGGAGGCCTTCTTTGATCCATCGATTAATATCTGCTTAACGGTATCCTTATCGTTCAAAAGCCTATTCCTGTTTTCCCTTATGGGCGATAGGGCTTCGTTTAGGTTCTTGACAAGAAGTCTCTTGCATTCAACACAGCCTATCTGCGCCTTTGAACAGGCATCCTTTATCTCCTCCTGCTTATCCTTTGGTGTGAATATCTTATGGAGCATAAATACACCGCACTCTTCGGCAACGCCGGGGTCTGTCTTTCTCTTCCTTCGAGGGTCGGTAAACATCACCCTTATCTTTTTTTGCGTCTCCTCTTCACTATCAGACAGATAGATGGCGTTGTCGTAAGATTTACTCATCTTCCTGCCATCAAGCCCCAATATCTTCGGCACCTCGGTCAACAACGGTTGAGGCTCAATAAACACATCCCTGCCGACCAAGTGGTTGAAGTGCCTGACCAGTTCCCTGGTGAACTCAAGGTGTGCAACCTGATCCAGACCAACAGGCACAAGATGGGCTTTATAGATGATAATGTCGGCTGCCATGAGCACGGGATAACCCAAAAATCCGTAATTCGAAGTCTTGGCCTTCCCAAGCTGTGCAATCTGATCCTTATACGAAGGCACCCTTTCAAGCCAGCCCACGGGTGTTATCATAGACAACAGCAAGAATAATTCTGCATGCTCTTTAACCAATGACTGCACAAATATGGTGTTCTTTTCCTCATCAAGACCAAAGGCAAGCCAGTCTATAACCATGTTTAATGTCTTTTGGGGGATCTCCTCTGATGCATCAAAACCTGTTGTCAGGGCATGCCAATCGGCAACAAAATAAAACCTCTCATAGCTATCGTCCTGCTGAAGCTTAACCCAGTTCTTCAAAGCCCCATATAGATTACCCAAATGCAGCTCTCCTGTGGGTCTCATACCGCTTAAGATCGTTTTCTTCATATCCTCCCTCACATCGGCAGTAGTATTTTAAAGGTCGTTCCTTTACCTATTTCACTTTCTATATACAACTCACCACCTATTATCTCAACGGAATGCTTGGCTATGGGCAGGCCAACACCCTTCTTTACCGTGCCGCCAGACTCAAACGGCTTAAAGATGTTTTTAAGCACACTCCTTGGTATGCCGGGGCCTGTATCGCTTATGGTTATCTCGATGGTGTTTCTTAGGTTTTTGGATTGCACAATGCTTATAGAGAGCTCACCTCCGTTCTTCATTACCTTTATGCAGTTGTCTATTATGTTGTGAATGGCGATCTTTAGCTTCTTTTCATCCGTTCTTATGGGGGGCATGCTCTCTATATTCAGATTGACCTTTATGTTGTTTTTCTTAATATCACCGTCAAACTCGCTCAACACGGCGTCTATTAAAACATCCAATTTAACAAATTTCAACTCCACTTCCCTGTCGCTCATCTCAAGCAGGTTGTTTATGATCTCGCTTATGTTTTTACTCTCGCTCTTTATGTATTCCACATACTTCATTAACTCCTCGCCCTTTGCACCCTTTTTGAGTTTTTTCTCCAAAATCGAAGACATACCGCCTAAACTCATCAAGGGGTTCCTTAGCCTGTGTGCAACGCTCTCTGTAAGCTCAAGCAGGGCGTTTTCCTTCTCCCTTTTTATCAGCTGCCTCTGCATCCTCTCTATCTTAAACAAAGAGTCGCCCAATTTCTTATTCTTATCCTTAAGCTCCTCATTGAGGCTTTTGATTTCCTCCAAGTTCTTCTCTGCAAGATCACTCAACACGCCCGTAGGAAACGCTATAACAAAGAACGGAATTATCCTGTAAAGCACCTCAACGATATTGTAAAAACCTATTCCATAGCTGTAATTAAACAGCACATAAAAAACCGCACCAAACAAAGCAACAAGCAAAGAGAGTCTTGTTCCAAGCACAAACGCCGATAGGGTTATAACAACAAAGTATCCCGAATAAAACGGACTTGAGAAACCGCCTGTGTTGTATGTGAAATAGGATATTACAATCTGGTCGAATACAAAGCTAAAAAAACAGAATATCTCCGACTTTGTGGTGTGTTTGGGAATAAAAAACCGTATGATAAACAGGGCTGTATAGATGTATATGATGATATTGTAAACATATATAATTTGCAGCTTATTCAGGTTGGCTATATACAAATTTGGATAGGTAACCCATATAACCGCACCGGATACGGATAAGAGCCTAACAAAAAGGATCAGCAGATTCGTCTTGAGCGTCTCTGCGAAGTAATCGGTTTTAACCATTAAATAACACCTAAAAATTGGACAAAAAATGACATTTTGCTATAGTATAAGTTAGTTGGATTTTTTTGTTTTGTCAAATTAATTGTTAAAGGGTAAAAGGACTTTTTGATGCTTAGAAAACTCAAACAGGCAAAAAACAAAACCCACTGCTCCACATACATAGAAAACCTCTCAACCGCCATTGTCCACCTGCTTATAGCGCTAAAAACAAACGACCTTATAATCGATGCGCAGATAGATGAGTTAAAAAAACAGGTAAAAAAGATCAAATTCGAAGAGGACATATCCAAGGTTGTATCGCTGAGGGATAACATAGCAAACTTCGTAATCAAATACGACGAATACCTGCAGCAGAAAAAAGATGAATTCAACAGGCTCATCCTAAACAACATAAGCATCCTAACCACGCTGGCCAAATCCTCAGAGGCTGATGCCCGCTGGAAAAAGAACTTAGACGCCGTAAAGGAGCTTCTAAAAAAGAAAATCGACATAGATCAGCTTAAAAAAACCAAAGAGATACTATTTCAGTTAGGCACAGCCACCAAAGACTCAAAGGATGTCGTCTATAGGGATATCATAGAGATACTATTTGAGCTGTTGGGTTTAGAGACAGACAATCCCGAGGCCAAGCAATACTTAGAGAAGGTAAAGCAGCTTCAAACCAAGCTATCCTCAAGTCCATACAGGCTGGATGAGAAGGAAATCAGAGACCAGATAAAACAGATCATAGAACAGAAGATTAGGCTTGAGGAGGAATACATAGAGGGCCTGCAGAAGAAGCTGGATAAGGCCCTTAAGGCCTTGATCTACACCATAACGACATTCACCACATCATCAAACAGCTATGTCAACACATTTGAGGGGCATATAGAAGAGATAAACAACGCCATGAAGAGCGACAACATAGATGTCGATGAGTTAAGCAAAAGGCTCATAGGCATAGCCATAAAAATAAAAGATACAACAATAAACATGAAAAACGAGTTAGAGGAATACTCCAAAAAGATGGAGGAGGCCAAAAAAACGATAGAGGAGCTTAAGGATAAGCTCAAAAAGGCGGAGGAGAACCTCATCATAGATCCGCTAACCGGTGTATACAACAGGCGTGGCCTGCTCCATTTCTTAAACATAGAGGTAAACAGGGCAAATAGATACAAGCAGCCCATGTCCATAATCATGGCAGACTTAGACCACTTCAGCAGGGTAAACAACACATACGGCCACCTGGCAGGTGATATAGTGCTTAAGGGCTTCTGCAAAATGGTAAAATCGCTCATAAGGGCCACAGACATAGCCGCACGATACGGCGGTGAGGAGTTTATAATCATACTGCCTAATACGGATTTGGATAGCGCCTATGAAGTGGCAGAGAAAATCAGAAACGCCATATCAAAGCTAAAGTTCAAATACAAAAATGAAACCTTCTCCATAACATCGAGCTTCGGCGTTGCCCAATACAGGGAAAACGAAAAGATAGAAACGCTCATCAAAAGGGTCGATGCAGCCCTTTACAAGGCAAAGGAAAAAAGGAACATTACGGTTAAGGAGACGCAATTATGAGAACAGACAGGATAGAAAACCTAAGAAAAAGGATGGATGAGGCACAGATCGACTGCGTGGTGTTGTTTTCCAACTCAGACATCCGATACTTCTGCGATGTGGATATAGAAGGCGCTTTGGTTATAACAAGGGATGAATGCAGGCTATTTGTGAGCAGCCTATACTTTCAAAAAGCTGAGGAGGAGTTAGAAGAAAACACCGTACTCTCAAAAAGCTTAGACGATATAATCGAATACCTAAAGACAAATAAGCTAAAAAGCGTGGGTTTTGATTTTGCAAAGACAACCGTAAAGCAGTTAAGGGCCTTTGACATGTTTGACATAGTCGATTTTTCCAACCAAACCCTATTGCTTAGGGCTATAAAAGAAAGGGAAGAGATAAACAAGATAAAGAGGGCGGCCTTTGCTGCAAGGAACGCCATGCTTAAGGTCTATCCCACCATTAAGGCAGGAATCACAGAAAAGGAATTGGCCGATGAGCTGGTCTATCAATTGAGGAAAAACGGGGCAGAGAAAGAAGCCTTTGATACGATAGTGGCAAGCGGGCCAAATGCGGCTTACCCACACCACAGGCCAACAGACAGAAGGATTCAGGAGGGTGAGTTTGTCGTAATAGACTTCGGTGCACACATAGACGGATACAATTCAGACACCACATACACCTTTTTGATAGGCAAAAAAACAGATGAACTGAAGGAGCTATTTAACGCCGTATTTTACGCACAGCTCTTTGCAACGGAGATGATAGCACCAGGCAGAACCACAGCAAAACAGATCGATGAAAGGGTAAGAAAGGAGCTTGCCAAATACAACTTAGACAAATACTTTATCCACTCCACAGGGCACGGTGTCGGATTAGATGTGCACGAATTCCCCTTTATCAATCCAACAAACGACATGATAATCCAACCCAATATGATTTTCACCATAGAACCGGGTATTTACATACCAAACAAGTTGGGTATAAGGCTTGAACATATGGTTTTGACCCACGAGAACGATACAGAAGTGCTGGCCTTTGCACCTTTTATAGAGGCCATGTAAGAGTGGTCGGGGCGGGCGGACTCGAACCGCCGACCCCCAGTACCCGAAACTGGTGCGCTACCAAACTGCGCTACGCCCCGAAAACCACCCCCCCATTATATACGACTTTTTAAGCTTTTCAAGTCTATTTAAGCTTCCAATTTGGCTGCCTCTTTTCTAAAAAGGCATCAATACCCTCTTTTGCATCCTCGAGTGCACATATTTGCGCAAAGGCGTAATTTGCCACCTCTATTGCCCTCTCAAGCGGCAAATCGGACATCTTATAAAACGCCTCCCTTGTTATCTGAAGGGCAAGTGGGCTTTTTTGAGCCAACTCTTCAGCCAGCTTCATCGTCTCCTCATCCAACCTACCCTTCTGAGCAATCCTGTTTATCAAGCCCCACTGCAAGGCCTCCTCAGCCATTATAATCCTGCCGGTTAAAAGCAACTCAAGCGTTCTCTTTCTGCCTATAATCCTTGATAGAGCAACGGCAGGCCCGATGCAGGATAAACCCACATTGATAGCTGTCGCACCAAATTTAGTGCCCTCCTCTGCCACGGCCAAATCACACAGAGCCACAAGGCCGAAACCGTTTGCAACGGCAAAGCCTTTAACAGAGGCTATTGTTGGTGTCTTCATCGAGGTCAGCGTTATATTCATCTCCTCCATCAGGCGGGTGGTCTCTAAAAGCTCCGTATGGGTCTTATCCTTTAGCTCAGAAACATCTATACCGGCCGAAAAACCCTTGCCTTTAGCTTTGATAACAATAACCCTAACATCGGCATCATTATCCAGTTTCTTCAAGGCATCGTTAAGCTCCCTGGCGAGTTGGCTTGTGAAGACATTTAGGCTCTCCGGTTTTGCAAGGGTTATAGTGCCAATATGGTTATCAATCGCAACCTCTATCGTTTCATACATTCCAAAAACCTCCCTTAATTTTTGAAAATTATATTAACTTTTGCTAAATTAATCAAAACAAAAAGGGGAAGCAAATGGAGAGAATCGCTATTTTTGGCGCCGGCGCCTTAGGGCTTTGGTTTGGCTTTAAGCTTCATGATAGATACGATGTGGTCTGTGTATCCAAAAAGAGGTTCGTTGATGCAATAAAGGATAAAGGGCTAACGCTCCTATTAAACAAAAAAACCAAAACAAAAAACATAAACATAACAGACCAGGTAAAGGCCATCTCAGCCTGCAAAACAATTATATTGGCTTCAAAAAGCTTCGATAGCAAGGAAAACCTCACCACCATAAAAAACATCAACCCTCAAGCCGACATAATAACGATTCAAAACGGCATATACACAGAGGAGGTGGCCAAAGAGCTATTCAATAAAAGCCAGCTATTTCCAGCATCCGTAATGATAGGCTCGAGATTTATAAACGATTCCACCATAGAGGAGTTCTTAAACGAGGGTATGGTGTTGGGCAGCCTGAACAGTTCAAATAAAACACAAGACATTGCCCATATGTTCGAAAGCGTGGGCATAAAGGTTAGAATCTCAGACAATATCGAGAGGGATAAGTGGAAGAAGTTTATGTTTTACTGCTCATCGGCCACGCTCAACAGCTTAACGGCAACCTTAAGCCTCTATGAAAAAGACGAAAGATGGATAGTAAAAAACTCCCTGGATGAGATAGAGCAAGTGGGTAAACATCTGGATTTGAGTTTTGACATAGAGAGGCTTAAGGAAGAGGTGTTTGAGTATGCAATGAACTTTAGGCCCAAACAGTGGAATGCAAGCGTCGGCGAGGATCTAAAAAAGGGTAAAAAGACCGAGATAGATTACCTAAACGGATATGTAGTCAAGCTGGCCGATCGGTTTAATATAGATGTGCCGATAAATGAAACGCTGTATAGGCTAACAAGGATACTTCAAAGGACACGGAGGTTGAAAGAGAAATAACCACAAGGAGGGTTCTCATTCTCAGGCATATATATTACCTCTCTTAGGTGGTAAGTATGTTGAGACCTATCTGGTTAGGTAATAATCGTGCTTGATTTTCATAATCAAAAGCTTTAGTATATTAATACAGACAAGGAGGTGTATTATGAATACAGCAAAGAGACTTAATATAACTGTCCCTGAAGATGTAGCGGACATACTAAAAGGCGTGAAAAACAAATCTGCTTTTATCGCTGAAGCTGTAAGGGAATATAAAAGACAAAAAGATAAAGAAAAACTTATTGCTGAACTCAAAGAAGGATATATGTCAACAACAAAAGAGGATTTGGAACTCTCAGAAGAGTGGGAAGTAGCCATAAATGACGGAATCTAATAAGATTAAAAGAGGTTTTGTCTATCTTGTAAACTTGAATCCTACAATAGGCGCTGAAATCAATAAGGTGCGTCCTGCTGTTGTTGTGTCAAATGACATAAACAACCAATATGCAGAAACTATAACTGTGGTTCCAATAACATCGTCAAAGATAGATAAAGTTTATCCCTTTGAGATTTTTATACCGAAAGGCACAGCAAATTTAGATAAGGACTCAAAAGCCAAAGCAAATCAAATAAGGACAATCGATAAAAAACGCATAGTTTCAGAGCTTGGAGAATTGCCAAAAGATTTAATGAAAAAGTTAGACACAGCCATTAAAATTCATTTAGATTTAGAATGATACAAAGCCTTCTTTACAGCTCTTTTCTGTTAAGTAGGCATAATTACACTAATCAATTTTTTAAAACAAAAAGGAAACATAGTTGCTTTGAAAAGGAGGTGGAGTAATCCTGTTAACTGAGGGTTAGAAAGAGGGAAAAGAGAAATGGGAAATGGGGAGAATTGACTTGACAAGCGGGGGCATTATATGATTAAAAAGTGGGTTTTAAAAACATGACTAATTGGATGTATAAAAAAGGTTGACAGACCAGTATTTTTGAAGTAAATGTGGTAGATAAACGGATTTTAGTGAGAAAGGTGGTAGTTATGGAGATTTTAGAAGAAACTTATTTACCCTTTACTGAAAGTGATCTTTTGGAGCATTGTGCAAAGGTAAAAAACAATAAGGGAAAATGCGAGAAAAACAAAAAATTTCTGGATTACTACAGAAAAAGTTTAAAAAGATACAAGGAGTTTAAACAGAGGAATTTACAACATATTGGACTCCCAATAAGTAAAGTAAGATATCCTTGTCAAATCGAAAAAGACGAAAGATTTTGGACGGCGGCGACCTTTATGACAATTTTTCATAGTCCTTATACAAATACCATAGATGAACTGTCCAAAATTCTGACAAAGGCTTATGGAAAAGTTCCACCAATCGATACAGTACAATCTTGGGAAGAATGTTTAGAAGGAGAACTACACCTTTATTTTGAAGCGAATTTACCATCGTCTCAGAGTTACAAAAAATGGCTACAGGAACAATATTCATATTGCTATAATATATCTCGTAGGTACGCAGATTGCCCTGTACACTTAATTCCGTACGTTATAAACAGCTCGGGTAAGCTACATAAAAAAGATGGGTTTGTCATAAAGAACACATTAGAGGGAGCCTCGGTGATAGACGCTTTAATTGTAAACCCTTCTAACGGTTTCTCTGTTTTAATTGAGGCTAAAGTTTTATCTGACATTTCTTGTGATATAACTTACGATATAAGTCGCAACCAAATCGCAAGATTGCTTGATGTAATGTTGGAAAGAAATGATTCCTTATGTTATCCCTTGAGTAAACGGGATCCAGAAAAAACCTTGTTTTTGCTTGTAACCCCAAAGATTTTTAAAGATAATCCTCATTACAGATTTTATGGATATAAATTCCTTGAGTATAAGAACAACCCTAAGTCAATAAGTAGGGATTTACCCTACAGAAACTATGATTTTACAAGTCTATCAAGTAGAATGGGATGGGTTTCATGGGAAGAGATAAAGGATATAAACCAAAAATGTTGTAAATGGTTTGAAAGGCAAATAAGCATTTGAACAAAGCTATTTTAAGTTAATTTTACGCAATGGCAGTATGGCTACTTACACAGCCCAAATACTTATAGGTAGGTCACATATTTACCAGGGCGGGATAACTCCAAATCATGTATTGTTTCTTTCTGAAAATAGTAGATCAGCATGGATTTTACGTTCCCTCTCAAGACCAGATTTTCAAAAGGTTTTTGTGTGTGATCCTAATACATTAATAAAAGATGCTGTTCTTATTACAGCTATTTTCATTTTAAAAAGCGAAAAACTCCTTGAGCGATTACCAGATACAATTAAAAAAACGCTAAAAAGTAATTATTTAGAGCTTTACAGGGTTATTCATCCTAAAATATTAGATGATCTATACGGGATCCTTAAAGATATTTCTTTTAATCATATTAAACTTTCAATCTCCATTTTTGACGAGTCATCTATCAAAGGCGTAGGGATACTTGAGAAATATAAAGATTTAGAGTTCGAAGTGTGCACTACATTTTACAGTAGAACCTATAATCCTTTCAATGATTTCTTTTTAACTGATGATAAAATATCTAACGAGACCTCGATTAAGCAGCACATAAATTACCTCAGATATATTAAAGATGACATGTATTGAAACAACCCTAAGTAAATAGCGGTTAAAGTAGCTTTTACTACTACCCTATTCTCTTATTTAACGGCGGCAATCCACCGTGCATCGAGCACCAAATATGAAGATATACCTCCACTAGAGATACGAATTCCTTTGGCCAAATAACAACAGCTGCAATTAAAACTTGGCCATCCACAATTTGTTTACGATAAGCATCGTCTGGTGACCATTTAGCAAGAGGACTATTTACAAATTTACCTTCCTTATTCGGTGCACGAAATTTACTCCATATCTCTGCCCCAAGATTATCAGCTCCAGCTTTGCCAATATACAAAGTATTTTCTTCTAAGTCCGCTATGAAATATACTCCACTTCGTTTTGATGCTGTCTCTCCCGGAACTTCCATCTTATACCAATCTTTAAACGGGGCATTTCTTTTTTTGACTATATTAAAATTAAAACTCATATCTGGGACATTGCTTTGCAAGATTTCGCTAAGATTTTTAATTATTTCAAACCCTTTACTGATTTTTATCATGTTACTTACCTCCAAAATTAGATATCAAATTGTGTAACTTTTACAAATCTACAATACTGATAATTACATAGAATCAACAACCTTTATGGCTCTTTCAAACTGCTCACGATAATGCGCCTTTAAATACGCCGTCTGATAGGCAATATAGGCATAGGCAGCAGAGTGGGATTTGTTGAAGCCATATTCTGCAAACTTGGCCATAAGGTCAAAGATGTATTCTGCTTTATCCTTTGGTATGCCTCTTTCTACTGCCCTTTCAACAAATATAACCCGTTGCTCGTCCATGACCTCTTTCTTCTTTTTACCCATTGCCCTTCGCAATATGTCTGCTTCACCAAGTGAATATCCTGCAAGTTTACTTGCTATCTGCATGACCTGCTCTTGGTATAGGATTATGCCGTATGTGTCTTTGAGTATATCCTCAAGCTCTGGCAGCGGGTATTCAATGGGCTTTTTGCCGTGCTTTCTGTCTATGAAGTCCTGAACCATGCCACTGCCCAAGGGACCAGGTCTATAAAGTGCAACAAGGGCTATTAGGTCTTCAAATACTGTGGGCTTTAAATCCATTATAAGCCTCTGCATACCGGATGACTCAAGCTGAAACACGCCCAATGTATCGCCCCTTTGCAGAAGTTTATAGGTCTTTTCATCATCAAGGGGGATTTTGGATATATCAAAGCCGTTGCCTATGAGTTTGACAGTTGTGTCGATGATGGTCAATATTTTTAAGGATAAAAAATAAAATTTTGGCAAACCTAAATCCTCGATAAATTTTTTGTCGTACTGGATAGCCACTACTTCTCTGTCGGGTACTTTATACAATGGGCATTTTTTATACAGAGGATCCGTCGTTGAAACAATCAAACCAGCAGAGTGTATTGCAGGGCTAAATTTTATTTTTTCCAATTTTTTTGATATATCAAAAAGCATCTTCACTTTACTGTTTTTTTCTATTTTTTCCTTTAGAGTGGGATTTTTTTCTATTGCTTCACTTAAGCTGTACTCCATTGGTACCATTTGAAGTATTTCTTCTCTTTCTTTTTCAGAAAAGTTCAGAACTTTAGATGCGCTGCTTACAACATGTTTCGGATACATACTATAAAATGATGTCAACCAAGCCACATTATACTCCCCATACTTTTCCCTCACATAGTGTATGACCTCATCACGCCTTTCTGCACAAAAGTCCACATCTATATCAGGCATTGTTACCCTTTCTGGGTTCAGGAAGCGCTCAAAGAGCAGGTTGTATTTTATGGGGTCTATGTCTGTTATGCCAATGGAGTATGAGACAAGGCTGCCTGCTGCAGAGCCCCTGCCAGGACCAACGGGTATTCCGTTTCTTTTTGCATAGTTGACAAAGTCCCAAACGATGAGGAAATAGCCTGAGAAGCCCATCTGCTCTATTATGGCAAGCTCATGCTCAAGTCTCTTCTTGTAAAGCTCTTTTTTGTCTTTATCAAAGCCTTGTGTTCTTTTCTCCAATCCCTCATAGGCAAGTCTTCTTAAGAATTCCTTTTCATCTGAGCCGTCTGGTGTCTGATAGTGGGGCGGAGCAAGCTTGCCAAGCTCTAATTCAACATTGCAAATGTCAGCTATTGTCTTGGAGTTATAGACAAACTCGGGGTTGTCTTTGAAAAGCTCAAGCATCTCCTCTTCGGTTTTGAAGTAGAACTCATTTGAGCCCATTCTCATCCTGTCTTCATCGTCTAAGTGCTTGTTTGTCTGAACACACAGGAGCGCATCCTGTGCTATAGCGTCTTCCTTGTTTAGATAGTGGCAGTCGTTTGTTGCAACAATGGGTGTGTCTGTTTCCAAACCCAGCCTTATTATGTCTTTGTCTATCCTTTCTTGGTCTTCAAGGCCGTGTCTCATGATTTCAAGGAAGAAGTTGTCTTTGCCGAATATCTCCTTGTATTCCTGAACAACCTTTTTTGCACCTTCAAAGTCGTTATCCAATAGCCTAAGCTGCACCTCTCCATGCAGGCAGGCACTGCCAGCTATAATGCCCTCTGAGTGCTCCCTCAGTAGGTTTTTGTCTATTCTTGGCTTGTAATAGAAGCCTTTTAAGAAACCCATGCTGCAAAGATACATGAGGTTTTCATAGCCCTTCTTGTTCTTGGCAAGGAGTGTTATGTGATAGTTGCCTTTTACATCTCTATCATCCAAAGTTGTGGGTGATATGTAGCCCTCAAAGCCAAGGATGGGTTTAATGCCATTTGATTTTGCCGTTTTGTAAAACTCCAATGCCCCGAACATGTTGCCGTGGTCTGTGAGGGCAAGGGAGGGCATTGACAGAGATTTGGCTTTATTTATAAGATCTGGTATCCTTATCGTGTTCTCAAAGAAACTGTATTCAGAGCATACATTTAGATGAACGAAAGACATTTTTACCTCCTTCAAACATTTTCAACTCGCTTTTTTCAAATAAATTCAACAACTTCCTAATAAAAACCCATCTATCGGATTTATTAACCCCTCTCTATTTTTTAAACTTATACCATTTATGCTGTTGCTTCTCAAGTTTTTGCGGTTGGCTTTTTTATTCTTTCTGCGTTCTATTTATACAGGAGTTGTTCGATGGTATCTCAAGATCATTTAAACCAACCCCAAAGAAAACTCAGACAAAAGCTCTTTTTCTGGATAGTGCCTTACATTTCGAGTTATGATTTTTAGATTCTTTTCCTTTGCCGTGGCCATTATGAGGCAGTCAACAGTCGATAGCGTTATACCCTTCTTTCTGTAGTTTCTATAAAACTTAGCACCGGTTTTTATTATGAGTTCATCAAGGTTTATTACATCTATCAGACTTACAAACTCTTGAATTATCTCTTCCTGCTTTCTATTCTGGGCTCCTTTGAGTAGTTCAAAGTGGGTTAGGATACTAATATAGCACTTGTCGCTTTTGAGTATATCTTCAAAAAGCCTTACAGCAAAATCTCTGCCATTTAGAAAATCAATACAGACATCGGTGTCTATTATGTATCCCAATTTGCTTCCTTTTCTTTCTCAAGTTTCAAGTCTTCGTTTCTTATTTTATCGACAAATTCTTTACCATCTTCTCCATTATTCAAAACTCCAGCGAGACTTAAGAGCCTCTCTTTCTTTCTCCTCTTTATGTATTCATCCAAAGCCTCGCTTATAATTTTGCTGAAGTTGTTGGAGAATTCTTTGCTCTCTTTGTATAAATCCTCTGGTATGGACACGGTTTTTTTAACAACAGGCATTGCACACCTCCAACTTAAGGGTAATACCAAAAGATAGGTTTGTCAAATAAGAATCAAAGCAGTGCTCTGCAACTGAGCAGTTGATTCTAAAAAATACGCATATTCCGTTTATCTGATGGTTATGTTTTATCTGAGTCTAAGAGGCTATCAGTTCTATTTTTTGCGGACTAATTGAGAGAAACTAAAAAAGCCAATCTTGAGGTCACTCTCAAGATTGGCTTCATTACAGGCTTTAAATGGTGCCCCGAGCAGGATTCGAACCTGCGGCACCAGGATTAGGAATCCTGTGCTCTATCCTACTGAGCTATCGGGGCAAGCCCAGCCGCAAACGGCAACGATTTTTATAACATTTAGCCATTTTTGTCAAGCTCAAAATTACCCCCCTCCTTAGGTTAAGGAGTAATACTGCAATATGTATTTCTTCTGAACCTCAAACGACCAATGGACATTCTTCAAGAACAACCCCGCCGCAACATAATCGCCCTTTTCAAAAAGCTCAATCAATATGTCATGCTCCTTCAACGATTTATACTCCCATGCTGGCAAATACTCATCCTTTGGCGGAAAATCATACAATCTCTGTCTTATAATGGAGATCATCCTCAACATCTCGTTGTTATCAGACAGATTCAGATAAATATTATGAAACTCCACATTCAGACTGTAATAATCCTCAAAGCTCTTCCTATCCAGGGCAAGCCTCATATCCTTGTTCAACCTCTTCATCCTAACCAAATCTTCCTTATCCAAATACCTGCCCACATCGACCGCTATACCAAATTCCAGCGTTCCAATGGTCTGATAACACTTCCTGATGTCCTCAAGCGTCAAAGGGGAAACCCTCACCCCCTTCCTGGGTTTAATCTCAACAAACCCATCGCTTTCAAGCTTCAAAAGGGCATCCCTCAGCGGGGTCTTGCTTATACCCAGGCTTCTGCTTATGGCGTTAAGATCCAAAAAATCGCCCCTTTTGAGTGCACCCGACTTGATCTGCTCCTTCAAATACTCATAAACCTGTTCTCTCAAAGACTTTGTGTTAATTGACATTTTTTTACCCTTGTAATGTATTTTGATATTTAGTATATCAGAACTTAGACTATTATGGAAGTGGTTTTATGGAAAAAATTCTAAAAGGGAGTCTTTTTTCTGTTCTATCGGCAGCTTCATTTGCAAGCCTGGTGGTGCTTGTAAAAATTGGCTACAATAGCGGTCTGTCCACACTAAACATGCTGCTTTTAAGGTTTGGCTTTGCCGTGTTGTTAATGGGTGGCTTTTTCTTCATATTCAAAAGAAATCTATTAAAAGCCGAAAAAAGCACACTGAAAAAGGCCTTCTTTACCGGCAGCATCCTTTATACAGCCCAGGCGTTCAGCTTCTTTAGTGGTGTAAAATACACATCACCCAATGTCGTTGAGCTTGTTCTATACCTATACCCGGCAGCCGTCTCCATACTCTCCCACTTCTTCTTTAAAGACAAACTCAACCTATTCAAGCTATTCTACATAGCCGTTATACTGTCTGGCTTCGGTTTTATATTCCAAGAGGCCTTTTACAGCAAGCTAAACCTCTTGGGCATTCTATTCTCCGTATTGGCCATGTCTATCTACAGCTTCTACCTCATAAGCATAGAGTTCTTTGTTAGGGACGAAAACGCCATAACCTTCAGCTTCTATACGATTGTGTTCGCCTTCTTAAGCTTTTTTGTTATAAACCTATTCACAGGCCTGCCACAATTAAATGCAAACAGGCTCTTTATAGGTGCACTGCTTGGTCTCATACCCACATTCATGGCCATAATGTTTTTATTTATGGCAATCGAAAACATAGGTTCAGCCTTGACAAGCGTTTTTTCTTCGATAGAGCCTCTAATTACAATAGCCCTAAGCTATATAGCTTTAGGCATAACACTAACAGAAAACCAACTCATTGGTGGGGCGCTGATAATCATCGGTGTATTCCTTGCAAACGCCTATCACCTAAAAAGGAGCAGCGATGTTTAAGATACCCAAAGAATACATTGCAGACCTATTGCTTCTATCGGTTACGATCTTCTGGGGGAGCACATTCATTGTCGTCAAAAGATCCATCGAGATCATGCCGACATTTGCCTTTCTATCTATAAGGTTCTGGATATCCACCCTGCTTCTGGTTCTCATATTCCACAGAAAACTCAAATTACTAAACAAAAAAACACTAAGAGACGGCATCATATTGGGCGTGGTGCTGTTTTTGGCCTATGCATTCCAAACGGTGGCGCTTGAGTATTCAAAGGCCACCATTGTTGGCTTCCTAACGGGTCTTAATGTGATTTTTACACCTATTCTATCGGCCATCATCATCAGAAAGATACCAACCATATACTCCCAAATCGGTGCCGTTTTGGCCTTTGTTGGAATGGCCATGATGTCGTTTAACAACTTCACACCCTCGTTTGGCGATATACTGGCAATTATCTGCGCTATTTTTGTTGCCATACAGATTGTTCTGACCGATAAATACTCACGGAGAAACGATACATATCTATTAACGGTAATAGAGATCGCCGTGCTTGCCGTGCTGTCAACCGTCGTATCAGTCTTAAGAGAGCCTTACATCATACCGCACAAAATATCCGGGTATTTAATATTTTCCTTCCTCATAACGGCTGTATTTGCAACGGTGTATGCATTCGTCGTTCAAAATACAGCCCAAAAATACACAACACCCACAAAAACGGCTATAATATTCATTATGGAGCCGGTGTTTGCGGCCATATTCGGCTATCTGCTTGGCAATGAGGTATTAACAGCCAAAGCGTATGCAGGCGCTTTCATCATGTTTATAGGGCTGTTTATCAGTGAATTAGGGCCTCTGGTGATAAAAAGATGATGAGGGTTTATTTGGTTCTGCTTGTGGGCATACTCTCGGTTTCTTTAGCCAGCGTCATAATAAAACTAACAAGCGATGTGCCAAGCGTCATAATGAGCGCATACAGGCTTGGCATATCCTCCCTCATCCTGCTTGGCTTATCGTTTGCAAAATCGGCAAAGATACTCCCAAAAACAAAATCGGAACTGTTTATCGCCTCGATCAGCGGACTGTTTCTAAGCATACACTTCATAAGCTGGATAGCATCCATAAAGCTTACATCCATAGCAAGTTCCGTCACCTTAGTATCCACAAGCCCCATCTTTGTTTTGCTCATATCCTTCTTTATTTTTAAAGAAAAGCAGGATGCAAAAACCGTTCTGGCAACTGTCGGGGCTGTGGCAGGCAGCGCCATTATAGCCTTCTCAGACAGCGGCTTTGCTATGGGCAAGCTGGATAAGACATCCCTGCTTGGGGATCTATTTGCAACCATAGGCGCCATTGCTGTGGCTGTATATTTCCTGGCAGGCTCTTTTTTGAGAAAAAACATCAATACATTCCAATACATCACACTGGTCTATGGTTTTTCGGCTATATTC
The DNA here is from genome assembly GCF_000526195.1 of Hippea sp. KM1. Lineage (NCBI taxonomy): Bacteria > Pseudomonadati > Campylobacterota > Desulfurellia > Desulfurellales > Hippeaceae > Hippea > Hippea sp. KM1. The sequence goes on along the minus strand of NZ_JAFP01000001.1, from coordinate 777,715 downwards.
ACCCTGATATTTGCCATATTGAGCGGAGAACGATTTACAGGATACAGGCCTATATCCTATTTTTATATGCTGCTTTTGGCCTTAATACCGCAGCTTTTGGGGCATACATCGTTTAATTGGGCACTAAAACACCTAAAGGCAAACGCCGTGGCCATATCCACGCTGGGGGAGCCAATCGGCGCATCTATCCTGGCCTATATCTTTTTTGGTCAGACAGTGGGTTTTTTAAAACTTACGGGCATGGCTGTGGTTTTGGTTAGTATAGCCGTTGCCTTAAAAAACAGCAAAAAGGGGGAGAAATGACAGAGGAAAAGGCCAGTTTTGTGCACCTGATAGTATCGATGGCCGAGGCGGCCTATAGCTATCTTGGGGTAATAGAAGACCCGTTCACAAAGAAGAAAGCAGTTGACCTAAAACAGGCCAAATACACCATCGATATGCTTAATATGATAGAGGAAAAAACGAGGGGCAACCTGACAAAGGAAGAGAAGGACCTATTGGATGAGGTGCTTTACGATTTAAAAATTAAGTATTTAGAGAAAACAAAAAATAGCAAAAAGTAAAGCTTATAAAAAGCATTGACTATAACCTAAAAAGGGATAACTTAACCATTCGGAGATGATGAAACACAATTTTTCGATGGTATCGCTGCTTCTTGGTATACCCTTATTCATAGCGTTTGTGCTGATCATAACCATAGGCGCATACTGGTATAGGTATGCCGAGAAATCCTATAACAAAAACCTAAAAACCATAAGGGAGATTTACATAACAAACGCCGAAAACTATTCAAAATACACAATAGAAAACCTCATAAAGCAGATAAAGGAGGACGAAAAGGGCACAATAGAAAACAAAAAGACCATCTTAGCAAACAATGTAAATAGGGCTTTCAACTATCTTTATCAGCTATACCGCAACGACAAGGGCGCTTTTGAGAAATTGGCCTTCTTTTACCTATCAGAGGCGACCTTCAAAAGCAACAACATTAGTTTCTATGTAATAGACAAAAGCGGCAGGATGGTCTTTAACCCCTTTTATAACAAACCGCTAAATGTAAAATTGACAAAGCTGACATCAACGGATAATAAAAAGCCCTTCTTAAAACTCATCGAGGCCTCAAAAGACAAGGACTTCGGCATGTACAGGCAAAAGTGGCCATACAACTGGAACTTTTTATCGAAACAGGATCTGGGCAGGGACGGTTTAACCTGTTTTGTAAAATTCAGACCCATGCACTGGTTGATAATAGGAAGGTATGAGCTTGAGCCTGTCATATACCAACTAAAACAGAAATGGGTCAGGCAGCTATCGTTATATAGATACGGAAAACACAACCACGGATACATATTTGTAATAGAGCTATCCAAAGAACCATCCAACGACTGCTTCGGCATTGAGCTTGTAAATCCAAATATGCCGAACAATGTTAACAAATGCCTGAATCTAAACAAATCGGATTATGTTGGCTTCTTTTACAGGAAAAAATACCTAAACGACATAATGAACAAGGGATACTCCTTTGTTAAGTATTACTACAAACTCCCCCAGACAGACAAAAAGGTTATGAAAATTAGCTATATAAAGCTCTTTAAGGAGTGGAATTGGCTCATAGGCACAGGAATTTATATAAGCGATATGAACTTTACACTGGCGGCAAAAAGACAGGAGGCGCTTGAGGAATTTAACTCAATCAAAAGGACAATAGCAGGCATAATGCTCTTTACGCTGGGTCTTTTAGGGCTCGCCTATGTGCTGTTGTCCAACTTTGTTGAGAGAAAGATCTCCCATGTATTCAAAAGCTTCGAACAGGCCCTAAATAGATCCGAATACCTCGATGAGTCCAAACTTAAGATAAAACAGTTAAGATGGGTTACGAAAAACCTCAACAAGGCCATCAAGCGGTTTAAGGAATACGAAAAGGGATTCCTGGTTTCGTTTGTTAGCGTTTTAGAGGCAAGAGACATATACACAAAGGGGCATTCCCAGAGGGTTGCATATTATGCAAAAAGGATAGCAAAAGCCATAGGCCTTGATGAGAAGATGCAGGAGAAGATATACAAAGCGGGCCTCCTTCACGATATAGGCAAAATCGGCATACCCGACAACATACTCCTAAAACCCGGGAGGCTCACCCAAAACGAATACAACATCATAAAATACCACTCCCTGCTCTCCTATGAAATACTAAAACGCCTTGAACACTTCAAGGATCTTGCAGAACCCGTGAAGCACCACCACGAAAAATGCGACGGCAGTGGTTATCCGGATGGCTTAACCTGCAAAGAGCTATGCATTGAGGCTCGCATATTGGCTATAGCGGACATATTCGATGCACTAACCACAACAAGACCATACAGAAAGGCATTCAGCCCCCACGAGGCGATAGAGATCCTGAAAAAAGAAAAGATCGATCAGGAGTTGTTAGAGAAGGTTGAGGATGTTTTAATAGAGTCGTTCAAAACCAAACACAAAACCATTGCTGAGTTTATGTCTGAGCAGATCGACAACATCCGTTCGGAGATCTTCAAAACCGATTACATGACGGGTCTGCTATATATAACGGCATTTATAAACAAGATCAGGGAGTTTATATCCAAGAATGAGCCGTTTGTAATAATCGGCATAAACATCAAGGGCATAAGCAAAATCAACTATCTATTCTCCACAGAAGCAGGCAATACACTCATAACAGAGACGGCTGAGGTTATAAAGACACTATCCAAAGACAAATGCATCTCCTCAAGGGCATATGCCGATGTATTCTATGTGGCATGCAGCCTGAAGGAAAACCAAAAAATAGACTGCATGGACCGTTTTTCAAAAGAAAAGCTAAAAAACGCAATCAAGGAGAGGTTGGCGCCAAACAATAAGTGTAAATTTACATCTAAAAACAACGAATGCATAACCGAATACATAGACTTCAAGATTTACTGCGTCGAATACCCGAAGGATGGTTCAACGGCGGAGGAGTTGATATACCTGATAGAGGAGAATCTGTAATCACACACATTAGCAAAACAACAGATTGTTGAATTTTCTGGATTTTTTGATAAATTTAGCCTATGGAATGGTCAACCCTCAACCAAATCAAATTCCAGATAATCGAAGAGGAAAAGAGAAAGGCTGAGGAGAATTCATACATCAACACCATCTGGCTTGCCGATGTAAAAAGCTCTATGAGAGATACAACCTGAATCTGGGATACCAGAGGAAAAACAATGCACCGGCCAGAAAGCACAGGCCAGCCATAATCCTGGATAAGATCGGCGAGAATTACAAGGTTATATTCTTAACGACATCCCAGTGGGGCGGCAATCTGCTTTTTGATATAGAATACTGCAATTACAAATCGTGTCCTAAGTATTTTGATTGGAACGGCACATCAAAGGTTTTAGCACTCCATAAGAAAAAGGGCAAAAAATCAAGAAGGGTCTTTACCATAAAAGAGGAAGACTTACATGAGATGATGACATTCTGCGGTATCTGCTCATGCGTTTATATGGAAAACATCAGAGATAAGCTGTTGAGGAAAAAGAAGTGGTGGAAGAGATACTAAAAAGGTATTTAACAGGGGAAGCATTAAAACCCAACGAGGAAGAGATGCTTATAAAAACAATAAAAACCCAGGCAGCCTGCGCAATCAGAGACCTAAAAGACAGTCCATTTGCAGATGTTATGGATATAGACGATCTGGTAAATGAAACGGTAATGACCATAATCAAAAAGAGGCAGACAATCATAAAGGCCATAAACAACAGGGCAAGAATCGAAGCCTATATAAAATCAATAGCAAAAAACCACCTAATAGACCAATTAAGGAAAAAAACGCTCATAAAAAACAGATTGAAGTTTGAAAACACACAGAAGCCCCACCCCAAGAACGAATTAATCAGCATAGAAGCTGAAGAATTTGCAAAACTCTGCAAAAAGGAGCTAACAAAGACAGAAAAAGAGGCCCTATGCCTGGAGCTTCTGCAAAAAGGCTCAGAAAACAGAACGGCTGCCTCGTTTGAGAAGGCAAAAAGCAGGGCTCACAAAAGAATAAAGGAGTTTATTGAAAAAGAAAGGTTTTCTATAGACATAGTCGATGCGGCAATAAAGAGTTTCTTTTTGTCGGAAATATGCTCAGAATTCGTTAATCTTTATGAGGGAAGAGGATGAGATGGCTAAAATTCGTATATGAGCAATACCTAAAAGACTTAGAATTCAGACAAAAAAACATAGACACAGAAATCAACAAAAACAACATACAACACTTAAAAAAAGCGCAGGCTCTAATAGAGGGTAAATCCAAAGAATCGGAAGAGGCAATGGTCGGGGATGTGTATCAATTTGAAAGCCTCTATTTTGTCATATCGGACACAGAAGAATGCCCCTATGAGGTCTTTATAGCCTCACCCTATTGGGAGCTTGCCTCGGATAAGGACTTGATAGTCGACGGCAAGGAGCATAGATGGGTTATCGAAAGCCTGATCAGATATGTGGAAGAAGATGTATTAGACAGATCCATAAAAATAGACCAGGTAAGCGAAGATGATGTAAGGATAATGCAGAGGTTTATAAACGAAGGAGATAGGCTGCCCAAAGAAAGAACGGGGCTTTCGTATATCAAAGGAAGCGGGTCGTATCAAGAACTCTTCAAAGAAAACGAACGAAAGCGAAGCCTATTCCTCATGCCCGATCTGGGATATGAGCCAGAGATTGCAGAAGAGGCCACCGTTAATTTAAGCCAATACATAGAGGGGTTAGAAAAAACCCTAAACCAAAGGCTTGCCGCTGCATCATTTGACGCCTTGATAGTTTCAGAATACGGCGACATAACAAAAGAGAATGACAACTTCGTTATCTATTTCAACGAGAAGTATGCAGGGACACTTTCAAGGGTCTATGCAAAAGACGCAGTTGTATTTGAGGGCTTCCTGCCCAAAAAATTAATCCTAAAATCAACATTAGAACACCCCCAAACCCTGTTAGAGATCCTAAAAATAGAACCCTTATGAATCAAAGCTTAATAGAAAAATACATTTCAACAACCACTCAGCCGCTTGATGAATACCACAAAAGACTTCTACTAAACACCCTATCGGATGACAACACACCACACACACTAAAAAGCAAGATAGTGATTTTCTTAAGGGAACACAGGCACCAAATAAACCCTAAAGATTTGGCAGAGGCTTTAGGCATGGACTCTCAAGCTGCAGAGGAACTGTTGAATAACGACATTAAAGAGGCGTTCTTTCCTGCTGTAAGCCCAAACAACAACGATAAACAAGAATTGATAAAACTATTCGTCATAGAGCTAAAAAATTTGACCCTCTCATTCAAAAAGGGCATTGAAAATGAGCTTAAAGTGGTCGAAAAATTAACGGGAAAACACTTTTTTGTCGGATTCTACGGCGATTTTACAGGAAAATCCTTCTTACTTGCCTTATCTTCAGCGCTTATTTGTAAAAATGACGAAAAACTAAAAGATTACGCATTCACGGGGGATTTAAATTTTGAGGGCAAGGTAATAGAGGTGGATTTTTTAAAAGAAAAAATAAAAGCCGCTTACCCAAAAAAGCTCATCCATCCAGAAATCATAAAAAACCTAAAAGAGCTCGATATACTCTTAAACTCAGACACAATAAATATCCCCTTTAGCATTGCCTTAAAGCAATCGAAAAAGGATACAACACCAAAACAGGCGGCTTTGACAAACCTCTATCAAATCGCACAAAACACGGATTTTGAGCTTGCCAAACGGCTATACGATTTAAAAGACGACGATTTCACCTTTTATATAGATGGTAAATTCTTACCCAATAGAGACTGGGAAGGCATATTACGAACGGCTTATGGAAAAATCGTGCATCTAAAAGAAAAACTAAAGGACAAAACCTGCATATTGCATTTATGCCTGCTTGGGCCTGCTACATTCGCCTTTGGCCTTGGGGCAATGGTTGGCTGTAAAGAACCTTTTGTTGTTTACCATTACACATCAGGAGAGTTCAAAGTCGTTTTAGACTTCTCCAAAAGGAACTTAAGACTCTTGAAATCGCCTAATAAAAACCCAGAACATATAGAATGCGAAAAGGACACAGATACCCAGGAAACCGACATCCTTGCCATTTCCATTTACGCTGCATCACACAATCCAAAGGGCGACATAAGAAAATTCTTGAAAAATAACTTTGAAAATTACATCCTGGCATCGTGCGAGGCCAAAGATAGGGGCAATTTAGAGGAAAGCGACTGGGCTATCTATGTAAATGAGATCTACTCGCATTACAACAAGCTAAAGGAAATAACAACTAAAAAGAGGTTAATGTTTTTCGCCTGCCCTGTCCTGTTGGCGTTCGGATTGGGTGTTGCTGTTGAAACCTTCGACGATATCGAGGTTTACAATTTCGAACCTTTAGAGACTTCTTACTTCAAGGTCTTTAACTTAGCCAGTCTGAAGGTTTAGTCTAACCTGACCAAAACCCATCGAAGCGTTTGTGCCGATATTGAGCAAGCTTGCAAGGTAAAGATAGGGGTAAATAGCAAATTGATAGTGTGCAATATCTTTGACATGTTTTATTGTTTAACAAAAATTTTTGTATAGCTTGGTTTTCATTATTTTTTCCTTGACTTTCTAACATAAATGGCATAAAGATGGGAATAAGCGCAAATAGGCAGGTTTTTTATATTGTTAAAAAGCCTGTCAAAAAGTGGTCTTTTACAATAAAATGATGGCTTTTTCTCATACAGCGGGAAAGGCTGTTTTTATAAGGCTTTACAAAAAGTTGACAATATGACTATAAAGTCTTATCCTTATTCAAATAGGCTTCTTGGAAGTCCTGTTGCACTACTCCCGCTTCTGAAGGGAATTACGACTCTGAGTCCTCATCATTCATTCTCATCCGTGCAGCCGTTGCACTACTCCCGCTTCTGAAGGGAATTACGACTAGTTTAACCATTTCTTATCCTCCTTTTATATTTTGTTGCACTACTCCCGCTTCTGAAGGGAATTACGACTCTCATTTTTACCTCCTTTAACCTAATCAAGATATAAGGAAGTTGCACTACTCCCGCTTCTGAAGGGAATTACGACCATGTTTTACGCCTTTGTAAACCTTGTGTATGGCTTTACCAACAGGTTGCACTACTCCCGCTTCTGAAGGGAATTACGACTTCACACCCGGGATTGTCTCTTTTGCCTCTCTAAGCCATTTCCTGACAAGGTTGCACTACTCCCGCTTCTGAAGGGAATTACGACAAAACAAAATTAACTCAAGAACCCCAAGAATGGTAATCAGTTGCACTACTCCCGCTTTTGAAGGGAAAATTTCTTTAAATTTTGGATTATAAATTTTGGATTTTGGATTTACGGTTAAATTAGTTTTATCCTTGCACAAACGACCAATCTAAAATCTACAATTTAGAATTCAAAATTTTTAGTTGCTCCCGCTTTTGAAGGGAAAATTTCTTTAAATTTTGGATTATATCCCCCCTTCCGCACCCAAACCTCCATTTTAACCAAACCCAAATGCACAGTAAACGCACAGAGCGAAAAATAATGAAAAGGGTTGTAAAACAAATGGAACAGAAAATGCTTTCACCTACCCCTAAAAAGAGGGGGTATTCAAATGACACAGCAAAAGGCAGTTATCAAGAACATGGATCACTTAGGACTGATAGCCGGTATGATAGATGAACTGAAGATTAAAGAAACCATAGATGAAGCAATACCATCATCAAGTAAATCAAAGAACCCAAGCTACGGTGAAGCAACAAAGGCAATGATCCTTAACGGTCTTGGTTATGTCAACAAACAGCTCTATCTAACACCACTCTTTTTCAAGGATAAACCGCTAAAGAGGTTATTCGGAAGGGATGTTGATTCTTCGTGGTTCAACGATGATGCACTGGGCAGAACATTAGATAAACTCTTTGAATACGGTGTAAGTGAGCTATATGAGAAAATAGCAGCCAAAGCAGTTAAGATACTGAACCTTAAACCGTCAACCATACACTTAGACAGCACAAGCTTTCATCTTGATGGCAAATATCCTAACCAAAAGATGAAGGGAAGAGAAGAAAAAGACTATGAACCAACCCCAGTCTTTATCACCCAGGGTTACAGCAGAGACCACCACCCAGAGCTCAACCAGGTGGTGCTTAACCTAATAGTGGAACACAAAGCAGGCATTCCTGTGTGGATGAAACCAGCAGATGGCAATCAAATAGATGCAGAGACATTTGCCAATATAGTAAAGGAGCATATCAACTCTTTAAGAAGTGCAAACGATACAAAAACAAAGGTAATAGCCGATGCTGCTCTCTTTAGCTCTAAAACAATGGAGGAGTTTAAAAAGAACGGTATGCTTTTTATCTCAAGGGTTCCATCTAAACTAAAGAAGGCAAAAGAGATACTCAGAAACCACAATGAAGGGGAATTTATCCAGCTTGATGAGAACTATCAAGCTATCCCATATATAGTAGATTATGAGGGAATGAGACAGAAATGGGTTCTGTATAAAAGCAGCTATGCTAAATCAAAAATGGATAAAACGATAAAGAGAGAGTATCAAGAAAAAGAAAAACAGGAAATGAAACTCATTGAGAAACTGCAGAGGAGAAGATTTTTCTGCGAAGCTGACGCAAAAGAGGTACTTAAAGAAAAAACAAGTAAGTTAGAGTGCCTAACCATAACAGAAGCTAAACTCATATCAAAGCCCAAATACAAGACAAAAGGAAGACCAAAATCGGATGCCAAACCGGATTACTATGAATACTACTGGGTTATAGATACCAAACCAAACAAAGGGTACATAGAACAGAAGCAGAACCAAAAGAGTGGTCTTTTTATCCTTGCAACCAATGACATGAAACTATCAGAAAAAGAACTGCTTGATGAGTACAAATCACAACAGAGGATAGAAAGGGGCTTTAGGTTTCTAAAATCACCGGAGTTTCTAAGTGATGCCATGTTTTTGAAAAATCCAAAACGCATTGAAGCAATGCTTATGATAATGACTATATCCTTACTTGTATATGCTGCCTTGGAATACAGAATAAGAAGTGAGCTTAAGAATAAAAACAAGACCTTTCCCAATCAGCTTGGGAAACCCATTCAGAACCCAACAGCAAGGTGGGTGTTTGAGAACTTCTTTGCCATACACCTACTTATTCTAAACAACCAAGAACAAATTGTTGGGTTGGAAGATAAGCATAGGCTAATACTGGAGCTGTTGGGTGGAACTTATATGGGGTTTTATGGTATAAATGGAGGGAGAGGTGCGGAATGAGGGTTATAAATTTTGGATTTTGAATTTACGGTTAAATTAGTTTTATCTTGTACAAACGACCAATCTAAAATCTATAATTTAGAATTCAAAATTCTTATGTCGCTCCCGCTTTTGAAGGGAAAATTTCTTTAAATTTTGGATTATAAATTTTGGATTTTGGATTTACGGTTAAATTAGTTTTATCCTTGCACAAACGACCAATCTAAAATCTATAATTTAGAATTCAAAATTCTTATGTCGCTCCCGCTTTTGAAGGGAAAATTTCTTCAAATTTTGGATTATGAATTATGAATTTTGGATTACTTGAGGAGGATAGCCAACGACTGGCGGCTAATTGCTAAATTCAAAATCGACGCTTACACAAGAAACCAAGAGCCGATTACCAATCAAAATTTCACAGCATCATTAATACAGCAGACCCAACATCCAAAGAGGGATTTTGTTTCTCACAGGAAAATCAATCTCATCACTGACCACAAAATCCGCATCTTTACTTTTTTTGCTTCTGCCGCCAACTTCTATCTTTATACCATTCACAACAAAATCGCACTCTTTCTCATACTTACATGCAAAAACTTCGTATTTCTCTTTTAAACACATAACCACAAATGCCTCTCTTGCGCTCCCCAAATTGCCTTTAAAACAGCTGTATATAGAAGGGTCCGAAAGAAAGATCTTCGCTCCCTTTGTATAAGTAAATTTACCCGGTTTTCTGACGATATTTATCAGTTCGGAGCGCTCCATAACATAGAGCAGACTGTAAAGCTTCTCTTTCCCTAAATCCCATTCATTACACATATTAGAAACACTTATCGTTGGAATGGGTGCGTTTATCAGGTGTCCTATAATTGCGCTCATTACCCTTAAATGATTATCCTGTATGGATGAAACATAGAACGGTATATCGTAGTAGATGGACTTCTCTAAAAGCCCTTTCAATCTGGAACAATACTCACCCTCTGTAAAAATAGGCCTAATGCCACCGTTAATGTAATCGGCAAACAGTTTTAAGATGTTCATGTCTTTTAGCTTTATAAGCACACTCCTATCCATATCAAATGGATCTGTTGGATCGATAAGTATATCCTGTGTAAGAAAAATATATTCCCTGAAAGACATAAGGGGTATGCGGAATTGCACAAATCTTCTGGATAGGTCTGCCACAGATTTCTTCAATATCAAATTACTGCTATCACTAATCCAGACTGTTTTATTGGGATAGTCATCATAAATAGCCTTTACATGCTCGCTCCATTTGTTTGCATGGTGAATTTCGTCAATAACTACACCGTCATATCCTTTTTTAAAAATCGCACTCACAATGTCGTAAAGCGGCAGTGATGAGATTAATGGATGATCGGCGCTAAAATATAAAAAGTTTTTCTTAGAGCTTGTGATTTTATCAATTAAAAAAGTCGTTTTGCCTACACCCCTTAAACCGTAAACAAGCGCTCCCCTAATCTCGTCTATTTGAATGCTCTTATAAAACGGGCGTTTCTTCTCTGGAAGATAGGTCTTTAGCCTTTCTAAAGTTAGTTCAAACTGTTCGATAACTTTATCCATCATTTTCCCGCACCACAAAAAATTATGGTTCTATACTAAAACCATTTTTACAAAAAGTCAATAAAAAAGTTCTATATCAGAACGAAAAGCTAAGTATTTAGTTCTATAGTAGAACTTTTATTGGTAATTGCTTATTGGTAATTGTTTGCCAAAAAACTCACGGATCTATCCTTCTCACTCCCAACCTTTCTATTTTTCTATCAAAACTATAAATTTCACTTGCCCCTTCTTCCTCCATTCTGGCCACTATGTAGCAGTCAACAATATCATCCTGGTGTTTCTCCCAAAGATCAAGGGTTCTTTCTATTGTTTGTTTGTCTTTCATTTTTAATCCCTTAAAACAGAGCAACTTTCTCATTACATCAATTATCTTGCCCTTTTCTATTTTGTAAAAACTCTTCAACACAAAAACCACCTGAAAAAACACCATATCAATGCATCTGACCTCTTCTTCGCCCCTTTCTATCCTTGCAAATAAATCAACAAGCCTTTTATTTGGATTTTTATCAGTGAGAAATCTCAATATTACATTCGTATCAATATACCTCATCTTTTACAGACTCCACCAGATATTCCTCTGTGGCTTCGTTTATACCTTTTTTATCAATCTCTCTGTCTGCATAGTCGCTAAAAACACCAGCAAGTTCTTCCGCCACATTATCAAAGGATTCAACAGGAACTATCTTTATACCATCATCTTCCTCGATTATATTCACCTTATCGCCTATGTTTATTTTGTATTTCCTTCTCAATCTTGCAGGTATCACCACCTGCCCTTTATTAAACACCTTTGCAAGCATGAAAACCTCCCTTTTGCTAAAGTTATACTAAATTGTATAACCTTTGTATGCATAAGTCAAAAGGTTTAGACCACCAAAACCATAGGAAAGCTTTATAGATTTTGAATTTTGGATTATGAATTTTGGATTACTTGAGAACGATAGCCAACGACCAGCGGCTAATTGCTAAATTTAAAATCGGCGCTTACACAAGAAACCAAGAGCCAATGACTAACGACTAAATTTAAAATCCAACACTTTTTGTGAGCAACTGCTTATAAAAACTTGACCCAACAAACGGGGATTGCATAAAATGCATTCAAAAAGAGGAAAGTTAAATGAACAAAAGAAACACGCTTATCTGCACCGTCGGCACAAGCCTTATAACAAATATCGAAGGACTAAAGAAATCGGAAAACAACACAGAAACCAAAGCAGAAATCTATAAGGCTTACCAATCGGAAAATTACGAGAAACTAACCGACCTATTGCTGAGCCTAAATCCAACAGAGAGAATCTGCGGCGCTGAAATAAATACAATAGAAGAAGCACAAAAGAAAAAGTGGTTGGACATCGAGAATATCGTTTTCCTTGTATCGGACACAAAAGAAGGTGAAAAAACAGGCAATATACTTAAAAAATACTTCAGCAAAAGAAAAATCAATGTCAAGGTCGAAAAAATAGAGAAACTCAAGCCCAACAACCCAAAGGATTTTAAAAAACACGGATTAAGGAACCTAATAAGGAAAATAGGAAACATAACACGCCTTTACGGTTCAAAAAATATAGCGATTGATGCGACAGGGGGGTATAAGGCACAGATTGCATTGGCGGTTCTGTTCGGACAATCCCTGGGAATACCGGTATTTTACAAACACGAAAGCTTTGGAGAGATAATAGACTTCCCTCCAATGCCCGTTTCGTTGGATTACACCTTGATAGGGAATTATTCCCATCTATTCCACAAACTAAACAAAGGCGAAACACTCGATTCTAAAGAGATTGAAGAAATAGAAAGCTACGATAGAGAAAAAATCCTTATATTCTTAGACTCGATAGAAGAAAACGGCGAATCGCTGTATGAATTAAACGCAATGGGGACGCTATACCTTGAAACATTCTATCTGTCTTTAAAAGAGAAGAAAACATTAAAAGATTTGCCTGAAAGCAAGAGAAAGGCGCCCTCTTTAAGCCAACACCACTATCCAAGGGGTTTTAAGGAGTTTGTTGATAAGGTTTGGGCAGAAAACAGATGGATAATAACATGCAAAGACACACATTACAACAAGCAAAAATCGATAAGAAAGGGCATAAAGTTCTTTGTTGTTCAAGAAAAAGAAAGCCACCTTCTCATTGGAACTTACCGCTACAAGAATGAAGATTTCGGGGCAAGATTTGCAATTATATTAGAAGAAAAAGACATCGACCTGCTCTCGTTGGCGGCAAACATCCTAAACGACAAATACGGGATATAATCCTTACTGAGCAGCAAAACATTGCAACCCCTGCAGATTTTTTGTAAAATCCCGGTTAATTGTTAATTATGAAGTTTTAGATGCTTAACAATTTGGTAAATAAGGCAATAAAGAAAGCCCCATTAAGCCGCAGTGAGATAGATTTTCTAATAAGCTGCCCCATAGATGAGCTATGCAAGGCCGCACTCAAAATAAAGGAAAATTTCTTCGGCAACAAGATCGAGTTCTGCTCAATAATCAACGCCAAAAGTGGCTTATGCCCAGAAGATTGCAAATTCTGCGCCCAATCGGCACATTACAAAACAAACATCAAGGAGTATCCGTTTATAGACATTAAAGGAATAGAACAGCAGGCCAAAAAGCTAAAATCAAACGGCGTAAAGAGATTATCAATAGTAATAAGCGGAAAAAGCCCAACAAAAAGCGACCTGCTAAAGATAGAAAGCAGCCTAAAAATAATAGAAAAATCAGGCTTAATCGGCGACGCCTCAGTCGGAATCCTAAACAAAGACGACCTTTTAAGGCTCAAAAAAGCTTCCCTTAATGGTTTTCACCGCAATTTAGAGGTCTCGGAAGGCTTCTTTAGGAACATCTGCACAACGCACAAATACAAAGAAGATATAGAAACGGTAAAAACCGCTATGCAGTTGGGCTTTTATGTATGCAGTGGAGGCATATTTGGGGTGGGAGAAGGCTGGAAGGATAGAATCGAGCTTGCCTTAACACTAAAGAAACTCAAAGTTCATTCAATACCACTGAACTTCTTAACACCCATCAAAGGGACTCCACTTGAGAACATGCCAATCTTAAAGGAAGAAGAAGCCTTAAGGATTATAGCCGTTTATAGGTTCTTGCTTGCGGATAAGCAGATAAGGGTCTGTGGCGGCAGAAACACCGTATTCAGCCCAAAAACAAAAAGAAGGGTATTACTATGCGGTGCCTCTGGCCTAATGGTTGGGAATTATCTTACAACAAAGGGCTTTGATATTACATCGGATCTAAAGGACTTAAAAGAGCTAAACATGCAACTATTGCAATAAGAGCCTATTCAAGATGCGGGCAACAAAAAGGCCACTGGAGAAGGCAAATTGCAGGTTAAAGCCGCCTATGGGGCCTTGAATATCCAAAACCTCACCGCAAAAGAACACCCCATCAACAATCTTAGACTTCAGGGTTTTGGGGTCAACATGTTTAAGGTTTACACCACCGGATGTCAGGAAAGCCCTATTAAAACCACACTTTTTAACCTTTACCCTAAAATCAAATAGAAAATCCAAAACCTCCTCAAGTTCCTCCTTTTTTAAATCCGAACACCGTTTGTTTGAAAACGGCGCCATCTGCGCAATCCTTTTAGGCAAAAAACCATCCAAAAAGTTCACCAGCTTGCCCTTAAAAAGATGTATCCTTTCCTTCAATCTATGCCTATCCCCATCTATGAACGATATTCCAAGCTCCCCTTCATCAAAATCGTGAGCGGATAATTCAAAAATAGCAGGCCCGCTAAGGCCAAAGTGGGTAAAGATAAAATCGCCCCTGACCTTAAACCTCTTTTTGCCAATATTCAGCCTGAGCTGTCTATCCTTGAAAGATATGCCCTTCAAATGCCCATAACCCTTACAGCAAAACGGCGTCTCATATGGTTTAGGAGGAACAATATCATGCCCTAAAGATTGGGCAAGCCTAAAACACGAACCGTCAGAACCTGTATGAGGAAAGCTCTTTCCGCCGCACGATAGAACCACAAATTTAGAATAATAGCTGCCTCTATTGGTTGTTATCCTGAATATTCCATCTGTCTTCTTTAATAACTCAACAGGCTCAAATCTCTTAAAAACAACATTTTTAGCCAACCTGTTAACCAATATCCCTGCAAGCTCCCTCGATGTTATACCATCAAGATAAACCCTGCCCTCTTCCTGTTTTGTGAAAACCCCAAGCCCATTAAGCCACACAATCAGCTCATCCCTAAAACAGCACCCAAACACATCCCTTAAAAATTTACCATTCCTGCCATACGAGGATAGAAATTCGTCAAACGGAAGCGTGTTTGTTATATTGCACCTGTTATTCCCCGTAATCGAGAGCTTCTTAGCGCCCGACTTTTTATCGAAAATGATTATATTGTCTGTTTTGAGGTTTAGGGCGCAAGCAAGACCGCAAGCGCCTGCGCCCACTATAGCAACATCAAAGATTCTTCTAAACAAGGTCTATTTCTGGCAGCCTATCAATCAAGCCTTTGTCGTAGGCCTCACTGAGCAAAAGCCTGCAAGCCTTAAGACCGTCCTCACCCATATCAACCGTAAGGTCGTTTACATACATACCGACAAATCTATCCGCCAAGCCCTTATCCATCCCCCTTGCGAAGTTCAATGCATATTCAACAGCCTCATCCCTGTTGTTCAAGGAAAATAGAATACTGTTTTTAAGGATTTGGGAGATCTTCTTCATATCCTCTCCGTGCTTTCTATGGATAGCGTTAACCCCCAAGGGTAAGGGCAGATGGGTTTTATCAAACCACCACTCGCCCAAATCGATAATCTTTTTCAAATCGTAATTGGAATATGTCAGCTGGCCTTCATGGATAATCAATCCTGCATCCACATCGCCCCTAACCACAGCATCGAATATCTTATCAAATGGCATAACCTCAACGGCTATATCCTTACCCAAAAGCAGCCTCAATTCAAGATAGGCGCTGGTTAGCCTGCCGGGGATAGCGATAAGCTTCTTTTTAAGCTCATCCAGGTCAAACTGCTCTTTTGCAACAACAAGCGGGCCGTATTTATAGCCCATACTTGCACCACTTGAAAGGATGGCGTATTTATCGGAGATTGTCGGATAGGCAGCCAAGGATATGGCCGTTATATCCAGCTTTTCATCAATGGCCATCTCGTTTAATGTTTGTATATCCTTTAGAATTTGCTCAAACTCAAAACCGTTTGTATCCACCCCGTTTTCTATATTCAAACCATAAAACATAAAAGCGTCGTCCGGGTCAGGACTGTGGCCAAGCGTCAACAACTTCTTCTCCATTACTTCACCCCTCAGATTCAAATTTCTGCCCCCATTATACGAAAATAAACAAAACTGTCCAAACAATTTGACAAAGGTGGTGCATTGTGGTATAAAGCTTCAACTCCGTTGGCTTACAACCATAGGTTAATGGAGAGCTAAATGCCACAGGTGTTTAGCAATAGATTTTTTGTTGAGGTGTGTTTTTATGGTTAAGACGCTTTATGTGGGTAATCTGCCCTACTCCACTACGGAGGATGAGCTGAAGGAACTGTTTGGGGAGTATGGAGAGGTAAGCTCCACAAAGATCATTACAGACAGAGAGACCGGCAGGTCCAGGGGTTTTGGTTTTGTTGAGATGAACAGTGATGATGCTCAGAAAGCCATCGATTCTCTGAACGGTGTTAACTTTGGAGGAAGAAACCTGAAGGTAAACGAGGCAAGGGAAAGAAAACCCCGCAGATTCTAAAACAATCCTAACCTAAAAGAAGGGCAGCTGGCCTGCCCTTTCTATACATTTTTCATTGTTTTTTTATATTTTTATACTATCTGGGTTATGAAAGCTCGAATAGTTATTATTCGTTAAAGTTTAAAAAATAAAAAAGGAGAGCTTAAGCCCTCCTGTTAATCTTCAACCTTCAAAACTTCCTTAATAGCCTGCTTGAAGGCCTCCTTCGGTATAGCCCCAACGGCCATCTGAGGCTGATCGTCTTTGGGTATAAACAGCAAAGAAGGAATGCTCCTTATACCAAATACGCCTGCAAGCTCCTGTTCGTTATCGGTATTAACCCTGTAAAACTTAACCTTACCCTCGTATTCCTTTGATAATTCCTCAAGAATAGGCTCAACCATCTTACAAGGACCGCACCAGTCGGCATAGAAATCGATGATGCACGGGAGATCCCCTTCATACTTCCAGTCCTTGTTGACTTCATAGTTAAAGATCTTCTCCTTAAAATCCTGCGTGGTTAAATTTTCAACCATCAAAACTCCTCCATAACAAAAAATTATACGCCCAAAGCCTAACATAAAGACTCTCGGATTGTCAATTTTTGTTGCATGTGCCCCTTTAAGAAGTAAAATGGATATATGGACATTGCTCAAGGCGCACTTGTTCTGCTTATAGGCTGCATTGTCGGCTTTATCAATGTATTAGCAGCCGGGGGCTCCTTCCTTACGCTTGCCTTTTTAATGGCCATAGGGTTGCCACCCAACATCGCAAACGGAACCAACAGGGTTGGTCTTCTGCTTCAAAACACATTCGCTTCGGCTAAATTTTACAGGCTAAAAATACTCAAAACCAAATTTGCCCTTATCGTTTCTCTGCCTGCGGTCTTAGGTGCACTCTCAGGCAGCTATATAGCTGTTCATACACCAAATAGCCTATTAAAAAAGATAATAGCCATATTGATGGTTCTAATAAGCCTCATAACCGTTTACAATCCCGATAAGTTTTCAAAAGCCAAACAATACTCATCAAAAAAGTGGCTTTTTTTGATTATCGCCTTCTTTCTAATAGGCGTATACGGCGGATTCATACAGGCAGGCGTCGGTTTCTTCATTATTGCAGCCTCTCTGTGGGGTGGCTTTAGCATGGTGGAGGCAAACGCCATAAAGGTCTTCATCATAACACTTTATACGCTGACGGTTCTGCCCATATTCATACTCTCCCATCAGGTAAACTTCACAATAGGCATACTCCTTGGATTGGGCAGCATGTTGGGAGCAAGGCTTGCAATAGCCTTGTCCATAAAGAAAGGCGATAGGTTCATCAGGTATGCGGTGCTTGCACTGCTTGTTGTATTTGCATTAAAACTGTTGATTATAGGGTGAAGAAGATGAGGATATTTATTGTTTCCATTGGTAATGAGATATTAGAGGGCTCAATAGTCGATACAAACTCAAACTTCATAGCCACAAGGCTAAATCAGGAGGGTTTGAGGGTTGATGGCATATTCTCTGTAGGTGATGATACAGAAAAGATCGTATCGCTGTTTAAATACCTAACAAAAGACCCGTCTATCGTCATTACAACCGGCGGCTTAGGGCCAACATTCGACGATAAAACCACAGAAGCCCTATCCAGACACTGCAGAAGACGGCTAAAACTCAACAAAAAAGCCTATTTTGATATAATAAGCAAGGTAAAGGTCAAAGGCGTTAAACTAAAGATAAGTCATACAAGGCAGGCCTATCTGCCAGAAGGGGCCAAGCCCTTGCCCAACCATAACGGCACAGCAGCGGGTATCCTGCTTAGCTGCGAACACTCCCATTTCATCTGCATGCCCGGGGTGCCAAGCGAAATGAAACCCATGTTTGAAAATTACGCTCTGAAGAGCATAAAGGAGATAGTAAACCCAACAAAGCTGTATCGATACGATTTTAAATTAACCGGCGTGCCTGAATCAGACGCCGATGAATTCATAAAAAAACTCAACCCCAAAGATGTCAGGATCATACTAAACGCCATGGAGGGGGAACTCGCTATAAGGGCGTTATCTGAGGATCTAAACTCACTCCAAAACCTAAAAGAGATATTGACCAACGAATTTGGATATAGGTTATATTCAACAAAAAACCAAACCATAGAGGATGTGCTTGCAGAAGAGCTTGAGAAGGAGGATTTAACAATAGCGTTTTTAGAGAGCATAACGGCCGGATATTTAGCCCTTTTGATGTTCGATAAGGCGCCGTTTGTGGGCAGTTTTGTAAGCGATTCAAACACAAATATAGACAATGCCTTTGAGAAGGCCGACATAGTGGCCTGCCCGTGCAACTTAGTGGGTAATGAATTCGACCTTAAGCTGCGCATAAATTCACACACCACAACCCACACGCTTAGATATATGGGCAATATAAACTTTATGAGGAAGTCCGTATCAAAGAGAACGCTCGGGTTTATCTATGAGATGCTTAAGAGTTCTTGATTTTTAAACAGATAAATTTTATCATTCAGCGGGAGGTTGAAATGGAGATAAGGGTTTATCCAGATAAAATACTGAGAAAAAAGGCCAGGGATGTGGAGAAGATCGACGATAGGATCATAAGCCTGCTTGAGCAGATGAGAGAGGTTATGTATAAATTCAACGGCATAGGTCTTGCAGCCGAACAGGTTGGATTGGAAGAAAAACTGGTGGTAATCGACCTAAGGCCTGATGGCAAAAACCAGCCCATAGAGCTTATAAACCCCGTTATCATAGCATCGGAGGGTGTCTTTGAGGAGCATGAAGAGGGGTGTTTAAGTGTCCCGGGCTATTACGATGTCGTTAAGGACAGAAAGAAGTGGATAAAGGTGAAATACTTAGACAGAAACGAAAACGAACAGATCTTGGAAACCGACGAGTTCTTAAGCGTGGTAATACAGCACGAAATAGACCACCTAAACGGAAAGCTCTTCATAGACCACCTATCACCAACAAGAAGGGAGCTATTTAAAAAACAATGGAAAAAAAGACAGAGGGAAGAAAGGCAATGAGAATACTGTTCTTCGGCACAAGCGACTTTGCAAAGAAACCGTTAGAGGCACTCATAAAATCCAATCAATTCGAGGTCGTTGGGCTTGTAAGCACCCCCGATGCAAAGGGTAAAAGGGGCAAAAAGCTTATTCAACCACCGACCAAGGAATTAGCCCTAAAATACGGATTGGAGGTTTTTCAGCCTGAAAAGCTAAAAACGGAAGAAACCCTGAATAAGATAAAGGCGTTTGGCGCCGATCTGTTTGTCGTTGTATCATACGGCAAATTCATACCCAACGAGATGCTCAAGCTGCCAAAAATGTCCATAAACATCCATCCGTCTATTTTACCCAAATACAGGGGACCTTCACCAATAAATTACGCCTTACTAAACGGGGATGAATACACAGGCGTATCTTTGATCGATGTTATAGATAGGATGGATGCAGGCGATGTCTATATGCAATGGATAGAAAGGATAGACCCAAACGACAATTATGAAACGCTACATAATAGGCTATCAGAGATAGGCGCAAGGATGATCCTGTGTGCCTTAGAAAACATTGACAGTCTAAAACCCAGACCGCAGGACGAAAGCCTTGCAACATACACAAAAATCATAAAAAAGGAAGACGGTAAAATAGACTTCGAAAACGAAACGGCCAGAGAAATTGTAAACAAAATAAGGGCATTCTATGTCTGGCCAACGGCCTATTTTTACCTTGACGGCAAGCTGTTTAAGATATTTGAGGCAGAAGAGGTAAAAACCGATATAAAAAAACCGGCTCAGGTCATAAAGGTATCGAAAAAAGAACTCATAATCGGCTGCAGGGAAAACGCCATATCCATAAAAACCATCCAACCGCAGTCAAAAAAAGCCATGCCCATTGAGGCCTTCTTGGCCGGATATAAACTGAATGTCGGACAGGTTATACAATAGGCTTATCTATTTCATATCCCTGCCGCTCATTGCGGCGTTCTTCTTTTCCTGGTTGAGCTTCATAGGGCTTGTTCCGTATCTGTATTTTTTTAAGAAAAACCCGATAAAATCAACAATAGCGGCGTTCTTACCGTTTGTTGTGTTCATATATAGCGGCATATACAAAAGCACCCATGTCTATTACGGCCTAAATTCGGCCATTGCCGTCTTGTTGGTTTTGGGCCTGTCGATATACCATTTACTCTATCTGATAGCCAGCGCCTATACATTCAAAAAACTCAAGGTAAGCTTATGGCTCTTTCCACCCATCTTTGTTGCATTTGAGGTCTTAAAAAACAAGGCACTCTATGGGTTGCCGCTTGGAAACCTCAACATCTTAACATACAACATGCCCATCTTCTTAAAAGACGCATCGATCTTCGGCTGCATGTTCATAGACCTAAAGATACTCTACATCAACATGGCCATACTGTATGCCCTAAAGAAGAACCTCAAACCATCGCTCATCATAGCATCCATAATCGCACTGACGCTTTTTATACCAATCGGTAAACCCAAAACCTCCAAACACATAAGCATATCGCTAATTCAGGGCAACATACCTCAAAATGAGAAGTGGGAGGTTGATCTTCTAAGCAGGAATTTAGACATATACCTGTCGATGTCCGATCAACTAAAAAGCGACATCGTATTCTGGCCCGAATCTGCATATCCATACCTGTTTAGCAAACAATACTCAAAAAGGGTGAAAGAGCTTTTGTATTCAAACGACTTTACGCTCATCTTTGGCGCTGTAAGAAAGAAACAGAACAACTATTACAACTCAGTGGTGATGTATTCCAAAGACAAGATAGCCTATTACAACAAACAAAAACTCGTCCCCTTTGCAGAGTTCATACCACTCTTGGGCATGCTCAACATGGGAGATGATTACAGCCTAACAGAAGGAAAAAGGAATGTTATCTTCAAAACAAAGGGCATCAGCATAGGGCCCATGGTATGCTATGAGGAAAACTTCCCCTCCATTTCTAAGTCTTACAAAAAGCTCAACGCAGAGATGCTGGCGGTGTTTACAAACGATGCGTGGTTTGACAAAACACCCACATTCTATCTATTCCCACGAAGCGATATCTACAGGGCGATAGAGAACAAAACAACCCTTATAAGGGTCGCAAACACAGGCCTAAGCTTCATCGTAAGTCCATCTGGAAAGATCATTCGAAGATTGATGCCAGACAAAAGGGGCATCTTAACGGCCGAGCTAAACATACCCATCTATGAAAAAACCATATACGATAGGTTCGGATGGATTTTCGATTATTTAATAGTGCTATTTATTACATTTTTACCTTTTTATAGAAGATATACGCTCCGAAGGCGAACATGACCACATTGGGCAAATAGATAAAATAAGGATTGGATGTCGTCTCACACAAAGACTCACCCAGCATCAAAACAACATAGAACATAAAAAAGAGAAAAAGGCTTGCAACGATACCGGCGCTTTTGCCACTTCGAGAGAATGTTATACCAAAGCTAAAGGCTATAAGGGACAAAACAAATACGCTAACAGACATGGAGATGGTCTTGTTTATCCTGTAAAGCGCCTCCTTATCGTGGGATTTTAGATAATACTTAAACAATTGCCTAAAATCCATAAACCGCGTATCGTTCTTGTCGGGTTTAAAATAACCCTTTCCGGTCAAAAACGCCACCTCGTATTTGTTGAACCTGCCGTATTCCCAACCATCCTTTGTTGAACTATACATATTCACAGAATTAAACTCGGCAAGTATGCCTGAGGGTATGTCCTTAAACTGCCCCTTCTTTGCCAAAAACACCTTATCCTTCTGGGCAAAGAAGACATTTGCGAGGTGTTTTTTGTCGGGTGATATGTTCTCTATCCACAACACACCACCTATCTTATCATAGAACATCTTGGGCTTTAGCGCCGCATAGACCTTGTTTCTAAAGGTCTTTGCAAGCTCAACCCTATAGGAAAGCTTAGCCTGGGGTGCAAGGAAAGCAGTAGAATAGAACAACAAGACAAAGACAATCAGGCTAAAAATAAACGCCGGCAGATAGACCCTAAACAGTGAGATACCGCAACTGCGCATAGCGGTTATCTCAGAGTTATTGGAAAGCTCAGAATAGACATAATTGATCGCCACGGTAAGCGCCATAGGCACGATAAAGACCAAAAGAAAAACGACCGTATAGCCCAAAACCTTAATCAACACCATCAAGCTTGAACCCTTGCCGAACAACAGATCGTAAAGCTTTATCAAATCGCCTATGAGCATAACTATGGTTATAACAAAGAAAGAGATAACAAACGATGTAATCAAACCCTTGAATATGTAAACATCTATCTTTTTAAACATGCCATTACCCGTAAATGTAATGAATGATCTGATTACCCACAAAGATAAAGACTATAGCGCCTAAGGACAGATAGGGCCCAAATGGGAGTTTGTCAGCATAAGAGCGCCTCTTCAAAGCAATCAAACCCAAACCGACAACACTGCCGAAGAAGGATGCAGAAAACAGACTAAACAACACCCCCTTAACGCCAACAAAAGAGCCTATGGCAGATAGAAGCTTTATATCACCACCGCCCATCGCCTCCTTCTTGAATGCAATCCTGCCCAAGAAAGCCACAGCATACAGGATTACAAAACCCGCTATAGCTCCATAGAGTGAAAACAGAAACTCCCCTTTGATATAGCCATAGACAAGCCCTATTGGTATTAAGCCCAAGCTTATCGTATCGGGTATTATCATGTGCTTAAAATCGACAAAGCTTGCCACAATCAAACCGTAAACCAACACGGCAAGAAAAACCGTATCCACAGAAAGGCCAAATCTATCCACCAAAAGAAGGCTCAAAACCCCGCTCAACAGCTCAACGGTTGGGTATATCAAGGATATCCTTTCGCCGCAATACCTGCATCTCCCCTTCAAAAGTATATAGCTTACAATCGGGATATTATCAAACCATCTGATCCTGTGCTTGCAGTTTGGGCAAAACGAGGCAGGCCAGACGATGGATTTGCCCAAAGGCATCCTGTATATACAAACATTCAAAAAACTGCCTATAATCAAGCCAAACAGAAAGGCTATTAAATCAAGAACTATCTTTTGTTGAAAATACATACGCTATGATAATACTCAAAACATAGAGCAGTGTCAAAGGTGCAGCCATCAAAAATTGGGTAAACACATCGGGGGGCGTCAGGATAGCCGCAACAAAAAATATAACAAGCAATGCATAGTCAAATCGCTTTAGCAGATCCCTGCCGTTTATGATGCCCATGCGGGCTAAAATAAACGATATAATAGGCAATTCAAAGACAAGGCCAAACGATGTAACCATCTTCAAAAACAAAGACATATACTGCTTTATGCTGGGCATGGCAGACAGATCCTTGCCGCCGTATTTAAGCAGAAACTTAAAACCAAGTGGCAAAACCACATAATAGGCAAACAAAACACCGCCTATGAAGAGGATGCTAAACACAACAACAAATGGTATGGCAAAACGCTTCTCGTTCTCCTTTAAACCCGGTTTGACAAACAACCATATCTGATAGAAGGTGAAAGGAATACTGATGACTATCGCAGCAGCCAGGGCAGCCTCTATCCTTACCCAAAAAGCCTCGGTGACGCCTGTAAAAATGATCTTACTGCCCTCTGGTAGGGCCTCCTTTAGGGGCTTCACAGCTATCTCTATAACCCTCTCCGAATAGGACAGCGTCCCCGCCATAGCCACTAAAATTCCACCTATAATCCACAATAGCCTTACTCTTAACTCCTCGATATGCTCAAGGATCGTCATGTTATTTGGATCTTTTCTTATCCTCTTGCCCATCCTTCAAAAACTCTTCCCACTTCTTCTCTATCTGCTTTTTCGGATTAACCTCTTCAATCTCCTCCAAATCCTCCTCAAGCTCCCTCTTTAGCTCATCCATCGCCTTGGATATGCTCTTATACAGGTAAGCCACACCCCTTAGGATCTCTGGCAATCTCTTTGGGCCCACTATAAACAGCGCAATAACGGCAATTACTATAAGCTCCGGTGTTCCGATCAAGTCAACCTCCCAAACGCTAAAAAGCCTATTAAAAGTTGACCTCTTTGTCAAAAAATAATAACCTTTTTCAAAAAGGAGGTGTTTATGAGGTGCCATGAGGTTGACTATCAGATCTACGGCGATGATATGCAGATAGTCGAGGTTGAATTAGACCCGAACGAGACGGTAATTGCAGAAGCAGGCGCAATGAACTATATGGAAGACGGCATAACCTTCGAGGCAAAGTTGGGAGACGGCTCGGATGCAGACAGCGGCCTTTTGGGCAAGCTATTCAAGGCCGGAAAAAGGATGTTAGCACAGGAATCCCTCTTCATTACGCACTTCACAAACAGGGATACGCAAAAGCGCAGGGTTGCATTTTCGGCTCCATATCCGGGAAAGATAATCCCCGTTGACATGAGCAAACTCCAAGGGGATCTTATTTGTCAAAAAGATGCATTTCTATGTGCAGCATACGGCACAAGCATAGATATAGCCTTTACAAAACGCTTCGGAACAGGCCTGTTTGGCGGAGAGGGGTTTATTTTGGAAAGGTTATCCGGTGATGGCATGGTATTCATCCATGCAGGAGGAACGGTTATAAAGAAACAGCTAAACGGAGAGAGGCTAAGGGTTGATACAGGTTGCATCGTGGCGTTTGACGAATCGATCGACTATTCAATAGAGATGGTAAAGGGGCTAAAATCGATGTTCTTTGGGGGCGAAGGGTTGTTCTTGGCAACGCTTCAAGGCCACGGCACCGTATACCTGCAGAGCTTGCCGTTCTCAAGGCTGGCAGACAGGATAATAGAAAACGCACCGACAGCAGGTGGTTCACAAAAGGGCGAAGGCTCGATCTTAGGCGGACTGGGAAGGCTGCTTGATGGGGATAACGACTAAATGGGAAGCCTGATTTTGTGCTATCACAACATAGACTACGGCAAAAGGATAGACCCGGATACATTCGAAAAAAACCTTATAACACTTAAGGAAAACGGCTTCAAACCCATAAGGTTGAGTGAGATTTACAGCTATATAGAAAACAACAAACCGCTGCCCAACAAGACCGTTCACATAACATTCGATGATGGATATGCAGACAATTACATCTATGCATACCCGATACTCAAAAAACACGGATTTTTTGCAACCATATTCATCATAGCAAACAAGGTCTCAGACGGCATAAAGAGGGCCACCTATGAGGAGCTTGCAGGCATGAACATAGCCAACAAGGCTAAGGAGCTAATAGAGAGATCAACCTATGTAAGTTGGAGCGAGCTTGTCTTGATGCTCGACAGCGGAGTATTTGAGGTGGGCAGCCACTCCCTAAACCACAGGGCGTGTTTTTGCTGTCCAAAGATACACACATTCAACAAGGACAATTCATACGATTGGTTTTTAGAGCTAACCAACGACAGGAGGCTGGGGCTGCCCATTTATCACAAAAAATGGGAATGCACCACCCTCTGCATGAGGGATGATCCAAGATTAAGGGATTACCTTGCCGAGTTTGTAAAAAACGAAGGGGGCGTTCTGTTCTTCAAAAGGAAGGACGCCCTATCCGTTTTAAGGAAAAAGGCCAGGACATTTATAAGAAAAAACGGCCTTAAGGTGCTTTTTGACACACAGAAGGAGAAAGAGGAGCGCATAGAGCGTGAGATTTACCAATCAAAGAGAATAATAGAGGAAAGATTAAACCGCAAGATAGATTTCTTCTGCTATCCCTGGGGACATTACGACGAGGATGTCATATACCACCTGCAAAAGGCCGGCTATAAGGCCGCCCTCACCCTAAATGTCGGTCTTGTGGAGAAAAACACCTATCCCTATCTATTGCCCAGGGTGGAGGTCAGAAAGAACCCCGCCTGGCTTAGAAAGAGGTTAAGGATATACTCAAACCCAACGATAGCAAAAATCTATTCTAAGGTGTATCATTTAGTATGAGATCTGCGTTTATAGGCTTCTTTTTGATAATAGTGGCCATAGCGTTCTTTGCCATAATGCTTCCGTTCTGGAAGGCGTTTGTCTGGGGCATAACCATAGCAATCGTCTTCTATCCGCTATTTGAGAGGTTCAAACAAAGGCTCAAAAGCAAAAACTTAGCATCGCTTCTTACCATAATCGTCGTTTTGATAATTATAGCCCTACCCATAACACTGGGTATATACATCATGGTGGACGAATCGGAAAAGTTCATAGGCAACATAGAAAACATAAAGGGCTCATTCAACACCATCATCGCAAAGCTCCAGACATTCTCAAAGCTCAAGGTCTTTGCACCCTATATAGACAAATTGGACGATGCCATATTCAGCCTATTGAAGAACACAGGCATAATAATAACAAAGAATGTGGGCGCAATATTCTCCCAGACCTACACGATCGTGGCAGAGTTTCTGTTTTCATTCATAATAGCCTTCTATCTCATCAGGGATTCTGAGGACTTCTTAAGATACATATCATCCATGATAGACGATAAGGAGAGCTTTTATAAGATCCTAAAATCCATAAGGGATAGCATAAACGCCACGGTTTTGGGCGGCGTATTAACAGCATTCATTCAGGGCGTCATTGGCGCTATCGGCTTTTTAATAGTTGGCCTGAATGCATTTTTTCTGTGGATGTTTTTGATTGCCATGTTCTCCTTTGTACCGCTTGTCGGCACAGCGATCATATGGGTGCCCGTATCGATTTACCTTCTCATCAACGGGCTATATTTCAAGGGCATATTCATCTTTGTGTGGGGGAGCTTAGCCATAGGCACAGTGGACAACTACATAAGGCCCATCATCATCAGCAGCAAGATCAACATCCACTCGATGATTCTATTCTTCGGCATACTCGGCTCCATAATCGTATTTGGCCCCATCGGTATAATATTGGGCCCTGTGATTATATCGGTGGGCGATGTGCTGGTTAAAACATATGTTTCCAACAAGTCTAAAAAACACGCTTAAAAACTGCAAACAGGCGATAAAATGCACACACTTCAACTGGGTCGAGATAGCAACCTATGCACTCAAGTGGATTCCATTTTCTGCGATATGTGGTATTATTATAGGCGTTATAGCAAGCGTTTTTGATTATCTGGTTGTTCAGGTCAACGCACACCTGCCAAACAGAACGCCTTATATAATACTCTTTAGCCTATTTGTTGCAGCAATAACCGGCCTATTTATAAGAAAAGACCCATCCATAGCAGGCCCGGGCATAAACTATGTCTTAAACAACATGGAAAAACCCCAGCCTGCAAGGGCTCTAATCAAGAAGTTTACAATCAGCGTATTGGCACTTTCGGGGGTCTTTACAGCAGGAAGGGAGGGCCCGTCGTTCTTTATGGGTTCATCCATATCGCTCTATCTATCCAAAACCTTAAGGCTTAACAAAACAGACAAAAGGAAGATAGCCCTGATTGGCGCTGCTGCCTTTACCTCGGCCCTTCTGAAGGCCCCGTTAGGCGGTGCTATCTTCGCATTGGAGATCTCATACATATCGGATATGGAATACGACTCATTCCCGCAGGTATTAATCGCATCGGTGTTCAGCTATATAGTCTTTTCGTTTCTGAGGGGTAAACACAGCCTTATGGACATACCCACGCAGAACATACCATGGTCTATACACAGCATACCGCTTCTGATGCTTCTTGGTATAGCAACAGCCCTTCTGATATACATATTCTTAACATCATTCCACTTTGCAAGGTGCATATCGCTAACCATAAACCCTATTGCAAGGCCAATTGTTGGGGTTGTGCTGGCAATGCCGTTTCTTATAAGCCTACTGAGCAACGACTATTTAAACCTGTTGAATGCCAGCGTAAACTATCAGGCCCTGACAAATATAGCCACCATCCAGATGCCACCCTTCGACGCTATCAAATACCTATTGCTCCTTCTTATCATCATACCCCTAACCATCGGCTTTGGCATATCGGGCGGTCTGATACTGCCAAGTCTGTTGATGGGGGCAATCCTTGGCAACATAGTGGGGGGTATGTTTTCAGAAAACGCCGTCCTTTTTACCTTAAGCGGTATGGCAGCGTTCCTTGCAGCAACGGCAAAAACACCCCTGGCGGCCATTGTATTGGTTTTGGAGATCAGCCAGACAGACCTCATCATACCACTAACCGCCTCCGTTATAGCCAGCTATGTCTTCTCATACGGACTAAACGCCTATACATCCCAAAAGCAGTGCAAGCTAAACTAAAATAGGTATTGGAAAAAACTATCTAAGTTAGTTATAATGGATAGGATATGGAGAAGGAGTTGAATTTAAGGGGCATAAAGCTTAGCGACTTCAGTGTAGTTCTAACCGTCATCATCATATTTGCCGTTTTGGTCATACCCCTGCCGGGTTTTATAATAGACTTCCTTGTTTCCACATCTTTTGCCTTGGCGCTTCTTATATTCTTCATAAGCGTGTATGTTCCAAGGCCTTTAGACTTTTCAACATTTCCATCTATTCTGCTTGCCATCACCCTGTTTAGGCTCTCCTTGAATGTGGCAACCACACGGGCAATACTTTTGCACGGGAGTCAATCGCCAGAGGCTGCCGGTAAAATGATAGAGACATTTGGATACTTCGTTGTCGGTGGAAACTATGTCGTGGGCTTGATCGTATTCATAATACTGGTAATTATAAACTTCGTTGTCATCACCAAGGGTGCTGGCAGGGTTGCCGAGGTCGCAGCAAGGTTCACACTCGATGCAATGCCGGGTAAACAGATGAGTATAGATGCAGATCTCAATGCAGGACTGATAGACGAGAAAGAGGCAAGACGGAGAAGGGAAGAGATTTCAAAGCAGGCCGATTTCTATGGAGCTATGGACGGTGCCAGTAAGTTCGTTCGTGGAGACGCCATCGCAGGCCTTCTAATTACGGCAATCAACATAATCGGCGGCATCATCATAGGTGTTTTGCAACACCACATGAGCCTATCGGCCGCAGCAAGCAGATACACCGTTTTAACCATCGGCGATGGCCTTGTAAGCCAGCTTCCCGCCTTAACCGTATCAACGGCAGCAGGTATCATAATCACAAGAAGCTCAGAGGAGGCCAACCTTTCAACAAATATCGTAAACCAACTGATAAACCAATACCAGACGCTCTATATAGCCTCTGTTGTTTTGGTTATTATGTCGTTTGTGCCTGGCATGCCGACACTCCATTTAATCCTGCTTGCGGCCATACTTGCGGCCATAGCATACTCCATCTCATCAAGCAAGAAGAAAGAGGAGGAGGAAAAGCAGCTTGAGGAGGAGGCAGCAGAAGAGCCACAAGAGGAGATAACCATAGAGGACATAGAGGAAGCCATAAAGGTTGATCTATTGGAGCTTAAAATCGGATACGGCCTGATAAGTTTTGTTGAGGAGAAAAACGGCGGAGGGCTTATAAAGCGCATAAAGCTAATGAGAAAGCAGATAGCCACAGAATTAGGCGTTATAATACCCTCTATCAGGATCAGGGACGATTTAAACTTAGACAGGAATGAATATGTATTCTTGATAAAGGGCGTTGAGGTGGCAAGATACACCGTCTATCCGGATAAGTTTTTGGCTATGAAACCAGGGGGCGGTAAGGACATAGAGGGCATACCAACAAAGGAGCCGGCATTCGGCCTGGATGCCATCTGGATTGACGCAAAAGACAAAAGCAACGCCATAGTTAAGGGCTATACGGTGGTTGACCCGATAACGGTAATCATAACCCACCTTACAGAGCTGATAAAAACCCACATCTCGGAGATCTTTACAAGGCAGGATGCAAGCAAACTGTTGGATTCCATAAAGGGCGATTACCCAAAGATCATAGAGGAGCTAAACAACCAGCTCTCATTAGGCGTAATACACAAGATACTGAAAAACCTTTTAAGCGAGGGGATACCCGTAAGGGATATGATAACCATTGCAGAAACCCTGTCCGATTACGGCTCATACACAAAAGACCCAGACATTTTAACCGAATATGTAAGGGCAGCATTGGCCAAACACATAACAAACAAATACAAAGACGAAAACAACACCATTCATGTAATAACACTGGGCAACAATGTCGATGGCATACTCAATGCAAACCTAAAGGAGCAGGGAGGCATGACATACCTGGATCTGCCGCCCAATATATCGGAAAAGCTCCTTGAAAAGGTGCAGGAAGCCATCAGCAATGCCATAGAAAACGGAATAGAGCCAATTATCTTGACATCTCCAAAGATAAGAAGATACTTTAGGGGATTCATTGAGAGGTTCTTCCCCAAGGTGCCTGTAATCTCTTATGCTGAAATAGCCGAGGGGGTTCAGATAAAAAGCATAGGTAGTATAGAGCTATGATCGTAAAAACATACAGAGCGCCAACCATGCCAGAGGCCATAAAGAAGATAAAGGAGGACTTAGGTGAGGAGGCTGTAATACTCTCATACAAGAAGGTCAAGCAGGGTTCGTTCTTCTCGTTTTTCAAGAAAGAGGTGTATGAGGTTACAGCAGCAATAGACGACAAACCCCCGCAGCCAGACAAGAAATTCAAGAATGTGGTTGAGAAATACACAGGCAATAAGATATCCACAAACAAAACAAGTAATGAGACGGAAAAATTAGAAGAAAGAATAAAAAAGCTTGAGCAGCTAATACTATCGGCAGGCAAAGAGAGCATAGAGAGGCTTGTAAGCGACATAAAAAACGACATAAACGACTTAAAAACGGCAATCAACTATGTCAAAAAGACCGAAGAGATAGACATCTCAAAGATACCACTGGGCATGAACAAATACTTCACATACATGTGCGACATAGGCATAAAGAAAAAATACGCATACAAGATCGCCATAGGCCTATACAGAAACATAAACAAGTCAAAGCTCAACGATGAGGAGTATGTAAAGGAATACCTATCGGTGGTAATATCGCAGTTCTTCAAACAGAGCAAACCCACCAAAAAGAACATCGTATTGCTTGGACCAACAGGCGTCGGCAAGACCACAACATTGGCCAAATTAGCCGCCATATACAAGCTAAAACAGGATAAGAAGGTGGGCATAATAACCACAGACACATACCGTATAGGGGCCGTTGATCAACTCCTGAATTATGCAAAGATAATGGACATACCGGCCATTGTCAGCATCACAAAGGAGGACTTCAAAAACGCCTTGGGTGAGTTAAAAGACATGGATGTGGTTTTAGTGGACACGGTGGGAAGGAGTCCTCAGGACATCAAAAGGCTTAATGAGATCTTCGGCATATTCAAAGGCGAAAACAGGCTTCACCTATCGCTTGTAATGGCCATCAACACAAAGGAGGAGGATTGCCTGAATATCTATAAAAGATTCAGCGTCCTGCCTATAGACGATCTCATATTTACCAAGGTGGACGAGACAAAAACACCCGGAAGCATGTTGAATCTGGTGGTGAAGCTAAAAAAACCCGTATCGTATGTCTCCTTCGGTCAGGATGTCCCAGACGACATAATGGAAGCCCAACCTTTGAAAATCTCCTCTTTAATAGTAAAAGGAGAGGTAAAAAATGGCTGATCAGGCTGAGAAGTTGAGAAAGATGGTTAGTGAAAAGAACAAAGACAAAAAGAAAAGCAGGGTTATAGCATTTACCAGCGGCAAAGGTGGGGTTGGCAAGACAAACATAGTGGCCAATGTAGCCTATCTGTTGAGCAGCATAGGAAAGAAGGTAATAGTCTTTGACGCCGATTTAGGCTTGGCAAACATAGACATACTGCTTGGCCTAAAGAGCAAATATTCCCTAATCGATGTCATAAAGAACGGCAAAAAGATGAAAGACATCATGATAAAGGTCAACGACAACTTTCAAGTCATACCGGCAGGCAGCGGGGTTGAGGAAATCGCCAACATAAACGAGCCGGTCTTTTCGAAGATAAAGGATGAGATGTTAGAGATCACAAAGGACACAGACATCCTGCTTATAGACACAGGGGCCGGCATCTCAAGAAAGGTGACATTTTTTCTAAAAAGCGCCGAGGAGATCGTGGTCATAGCCACACCAGAACCCACATCGATAGCGGATGCCTATGCCATATTAAAGATAGCATACACCAATTACAAAAAGGAAAACCTAAGTATATTCGTAAACATGGCAAAAACACCCCAGGAGGCAGAAAACACGCTCAACAACTTAAACAAGATATGCAAAAACTTCCTAAAAAAGGAGTTTAAGAATGCCGGCTTTGCGCTAATCGATAAAAATCTGCCCAATGCCGTTAAGCAGCAAAAGCCCATCGCACAGCTTCACCCCAACTCCACCTTTACAATATCGATGAAAAAGTTTATAAACAAGATGTTCAAGGAGAACATCAAGGTAAAGGAAAATCCCATTGCACGCTTCTTTGCGTCGCTGTTTGGAGGAGGTTGAAATAGATGAGTTTAAATCTTATCTGGGGGTCGTTCTTTGCTGGAATCTTGAGCTTCTTCTCTCCATGCATCTTTCCCTTGATACCGGTTTACATCTCGTTTGTCACAGGCCACAGCCTTGAGGAGCTAAAAAGCAAAAATCAAACAAACCCGCTGCTCATATTTGCAAAGACAACGGCATTCATTTTCGGTTTTGCACTCATATTCATAACGATGGGGGCAGCCTCAAGCAGTATAGGGGCTTTTCTTCTAACAAATAAGGTGTTGTTTGCCAAGATATCCGGAGCCATACTGATATTCTTCGGCCTGCAACTATCGGGCATAATAAACATCAAGCTCTTAACACAAACCAAACGGTTCACAGCCTGCATGCCCTCACACGGCTTTGTATCATCCTTTGTGTTCGGCATAATATTTGCATTCGGGTGGAGTCCATGCGTCGGGCCGATGCTTTCATCCATCCTGATCCTCGCTGCCGATTCAAACAGCGTAAGGGAGGGTATCATACTCCTGTCGCTTTACTCATTGGGCATAGGTTTGCCGTTTCTTATCTTCTCACTCTCAATAAATTACTTCTTCAAGGTATCAAAGGCGCTAAAGAGGCTGGATCTGCTCCAGAAGGCAAGCGGAATAATGTTGATACTGGCGGGTGTATACCTAATCTATAACGGTGGTTTTTAGTCTTGAAAAGAAGATGATTTAACTTAAATTTAGAATCAAAAACGATGCGGGGGGTGGGTTATGAAGAATATTTCGGTTAAGAATCTAACGCGTGGCAGCTTCGGATTGATACTGATAGGGTTTATTTTTGCCACTATATACACATTCTCCGTGATAAACAAAAACAAAAACCAGATAGACGGTATCTATTACAGGGATCTTACACAGATTCAACTATACCACCAGATAGAGCAGAACTTCTCAAAGGGGGAAAAACTCCTGCTTAAGGCCTATACGCTCCATGACAGGAACCTCCTTAAAGAGGCCAAGGTCTATTTCAACAACATAAACCGCTTAATCGATACCGACACAAGCAAATACTCGGCCATTCTGTCTGAAGAGGAAAAATCAAGACTAAGAAACCTCAAAGAGGCCATACAAAAACAGCTATCCATAGCCATTGAGCAGATAGAAAAATCGATAGCAAGCGGTCAGATAATAGCCGATGAGATACACAGGGTGGATAAGATGACCATGTCTATTGACTCACAGATAACGCAGTTGACAAACACAAGGATAAGCACCATGAGGAATACGATGAGCAACTTAAAATCCAGCCTAAACACAACAAATACGGTGCTTTTGATCATATACATAATCCTGGCAGGCCTATTGCTGTTTGGATACATAGCCATAAACAATTACCTGCTTGTGCCGCTTCTGGATGTCTCTGTAATCATAGACCAGTTCAGGCAGGGTAAACTCAATGTCAGATTCAAGATAGACTCAAACAACGAGATAGGCAAGCTAAAGCAAGACCTAAACGATATGGCAAAAGAGCTTGAGGCTATGGTGAAGAACATAAAAGAGGCCAGCGATGTTATGGTTAGCCATTCTGCAAGCCTATCCTCGGCTGCCGTTGAGATGTCTGCAACAAATGAACAGACGACAAGGAGCATGGAGGAGATTGTGCATGCCATTAACGACACAACAAAAGCCATAGACGATATAGCCAAGTCTGCTGAGAATGTCGCACACCTGGCAAACACAATAGGTGAGGTCAACCACAAGATGATAGACGACATAGAAGAGCGCGTAAGAAACATGGATATAAACGCCAAATTGGCCGAAGAGACCATGCATCAGATAAATGTCGTGGGTGAATCCTCCAAAAACATCGGCAAGATCGTCGATGTAATTAGCGATATAGCAGACCAGACCAACCTGCTTGCGCTAAATGCTGCCATAGAGGCGGCGCGGGCTGGAGAGGCAGGACGGGGCTTTGCCGTTGTTGCCGATGAGGTTAGAAAGCTTGCTGAGAAGACCCAATCCTCAACAGAAGAGATCAGGAATATGATTGTTCAGATGCAGGCTGATGTCGAAAAGGCCATAGAGAAAACAAAGAACACCCAAGACAGCATACTGGCCGAGGCTGAGGCCATACAGAAGAACAAGGATCACATAAACGAGGTTGTCGAAAGGACAAACCAAACCATAGAGGAGATAAACTCAACAAGCGCCGCCATAGAGGAGATATCTGCAACGGTTGCCGAGATAGATTCACAGGTTCAAGAGGTAACCAACGCAGCCAAAGAGAATGCAAAGGCGGCAGAGGATGTATCAAGGGCCTCTGTTGAGCTAAAGGAGATAGCCCAGAGGGTATCAGAAGCCGTAAATAAGTTTGAGGTATAGGAGGAAAGATGAGGATAGCCGTAATAGGTGGTGGTGGAAGAGAGCATGCAATAGCATGGAAGATAAAGCAATCCCCTTTGTGCGATGAGTTGTTCTGCTTACCCGGCAACGCAGGAACGGCAGAGATCGCAACAAATATAGACATATCCGCAGAGGACTTAGACGGTGTGGTTAAGTTCTGCAGGGAAAATTCCATAGATCTTGTGGCTGTGGGGCCTGAAAACCCACTGGCCGACGGTATAGTGGATAGGCTATCTGAGGCAGGTATAAAGGCGTTTGGCCCATCTAAGAAGGCAGCCCAGCTTGAAGCAAGCAAGTCCTTTACAAAGAACTTCCTAAAGAAATACAACATACCCACAGCAGAATATGAAACATTCACAGACTTCAATGAAGCCAAGGCATACATAGAAAGAAAGGGAGCGCCTATTGTCGTAAAGGCAGATGGGCTTGCAGCCGGCAAGGGTGTCACTGTTGCCAAAACCAAGGAAGAGGCAATAGGAGCATTGGAGGCTATTTTTATAGAAAAGAG
This sequence comes from Hippea sp. KM1, assembly GCF_000526195.1. Classification (NCBI taxonomy): domain Bacteria; kingdom Pseudomonadati; phylum Campylobacterota; class Desulfurellia; order Desulfurellales; family Hippeaceae; genus Hippea; species Hippea sp. KM1. The sequence continues at coordinate 741,885 of NZ_JAFP01000001.1, read as the reverse complement.
ATTCGGCGAGGCGGGCAATAGGGTTGTTATAGAGGAATTTTTAGAGGGGGAAGAGGCATCGTTTTTAGTATTCAGCGACGGTGAGAATATACTGCCGATGATAGCAGCTCAGGACCACAAACCGGTATACAACAACGACGAAGGGCCAAACACAGGCGGTATGGGCTCATACGCCCCAGCACCCATAGTGGATGAGGCGCTTAAGCAATACATAATAGACAACATAATGAAGAGGACCATTGATGGTATGAAAAAGGAATGGGCTCCCTATAAAGGCGTGCTCTATGCTGGATTAATGATAAAAGACAAAAAGCCCTATGTGCTTGAGTTCAACTGCCGCTTCGGGGATCCTGAAACCCAGGCCATACTGCCCCTTTTGCAAACCGATATAGTCCAGATCATGTTAGCAACAATTGAGGGCAATCTAAACCAATACTCGCTAAAGTGGAAGGAAGGCTATGCGGTTGGTGTTGTTTTAGCAAGTGGCGGGTATCCTGCAAAATACGAAAAAGGCAAGCCGATAAAAGGTCTGGACAAGGTAAAAGATTTAGAGGATGTCATAGTATTCCATGCAGGCACAAAGCTAAAGGATGGAGAGGTTATAACAAACGGCGGCAGGGTGTTGAATATCGTAGGTATGGATAAGGAGTTCAAAACGGCACAAGAGAAAGCCTATAACGCAATAAAATACATACACTTCGATAAGATGCATTACAGAACCGATATTGGAAACAAGGCTTATAGACATCTGTGAAAAAAGAGAAACGGATAAAGAAGGACGAAAGGATACTAAGAAAATTCATAGAGGTGTATTGCAAACAAAACCACCTAAAGAAGGGGGTTGAAGAATACAAAGACGGGTATTGCAAGGAGTGTTATGAGCTGCTTCAATACTCCTTAGAGAGGCTTTACAACTGCCCACTTGAGAAGAAACCGCAGTGTAAACATTGCAAGATACACTGCTATAAACCCCAGATGAGACAGAAGATCAAGGAGGTAATGAAGTTTAGCGGCATGTATTTCCTAAAGAGGGGGAGGCTCGATTGGATTTTTCACTATTTCTTCTAACATTTGACTTTGGCGCTTGATTGTGTAAAAATGTTCTTAAGGGGGAATGAATTGCTAAAGAGATTTTTTGTCTTTCTGGCTTTTACGATTTTGATTCTCACATACGCTTGCTCAAAAAAACCCGGCAAAACCATCAATATAGAAAGCAACAACAAACCGATGGTTATCGTCTTTGACTCAACAACCTGCCCTTACTGCATAAAGCTAAAAAAGGATCTTGAAAACAACCCCGATATAAAAGAACAGCTAAAGGGGTTTGAGTTATACTTTGTGCACATAAACGAGGATAATTACTATACGATACAGACAGCCAAAGGAAGGCTTAAGCTCGATACGGCAAGCCTGGCAAGGCTGTTCGGATTCAGGGGTTCAACGCCGTTTATAGTATTGACAGACAAAGACGGAAAAGTGATTCTAACCATACCGGGATACATAAAACCCAAAACCATGGTGAGGGTTTTAAAATACATAACAACAAGGGCATATCAAACCATGTCGATAAACGAATATCTATCGACGCCTTGAGGTGTAAGGATGGATTTCCTTATCGGCAGGCAGGCTATATTGGACAGAAACGGCAATACATTTGGATATGAGTTGCTTTACAGGGAGGAGTTCTCATCACTGACATCCAGATCAAACATAGACGGCAATACGGCCACAAGCAGGGTAATCATAAATGCATTCATAAATATGGGATTGGACAAGATAGCAAAGCAGGGAAGGATATTCATAAACTTCACAAAAGACCTCATCCTGGATCGCATATACGAGGCCTTGCCGAAAGAAAAGATCGTAATAGAGGTGCTTGAGGATGTAATAGCCGAAGAAAACATAATAGAGTCTTTAAAGGATGCAAAGAAACTGGGATACACAATCGCTCTGGACGATTTTGTGTTTTTGGAGCATCAAAAACAGCTCGTTGAACTTGCAGACATCATAAAGATAGACTTCCTTGAGCTATCAAAAAAAGAGATTGAAGAGCAGTTAAAACTATACAGACCTTACAACCTTAAACTTTTGGCAGAAAAGGTCGAAACCAGGGAGGATTTTGAGTTTGCCTTAAACCTGGGATTCCATTACTTCCAGGGCTTCTTCTTCCAGAAACCCACCATAGAGGCCAAAAGGGATATATCCCCCTATCAGGCGACCTTGATAAAGGCCCTAAGAACAATAAACGACCCCAACAGCACAATGGACGATTTGGTTGAGTTGATAAGCGGGGATATGTATATGCACACAAAGCTCCTATCCCTTGTAAACTCCCCGTTTTTTGGCCTAAAGACAAAGGTAAACTCAATAAAAAAGGCCGTATCCATACTGGGTGAGAAGAAGACCAAGGAATGGCTCAACCTATTGTATGTCTCAAAATTGGCAGAGAGTAAACCACAAGAGCTTATAGTGCTTTCCACCGTTAGGGGTAAATTTGCCTCTCTGCTTGCTGAGCACTTCAACCTAAACAAGGACAAAGCCTACATAATGGGCATGTTCTCCTTAATTGATTCCATATTGGACAAACCCATGGAGAATATTCTAAAGGAATTCGATTACATCGACAGCCAGATAAAAGGCGCACTCCTTGGAAAAAACAACACATACAAAAAGCTCTTGGACTTCATAAGGGCATACGAAAACGGGGATTTTGAAACCGCACAGGGTATTGCAGAAAAAACCAACCTGATAAACGAAAACATCAATCAATACTATTTCGAAGCCATAGAGTTCTCAGACAGCATCTATCTAATATAACTTGACAAAACACCACATAGGATAATAATAAACCAAAAGGCAGGGGGAACTATTGTTAACCAAACAAAATTAAACCCAAGGAGGCGTATTTAGGATAAGGGCTCTCTTGTTGTTGGCAGCTTTTATCTTTGTGTTTAACGGTGTTGCTATGGCGGGCAGTGGGTGGTTTTATTACCATTCACATTTCAAAGGAAAAAAATTAAGGGTTGCTCAAGATAAAGAGTATGCCCACATGCCCAAAGGGTGGAACGACAAGATCTCCTCATACATCATCGATCCCGATACAGAATGTGTCGTTACAAAGAATTCAAAGTTTGGCGGTGGCTCGATGATACTTGAGGCTGGCACATCGGCAGAAGAGATGCCGTCCGGGTGGAATGACAAGTTCTCCTCTATAAAATGCGCCAAAGAGGGCTATTTTACAACAGCATATGAGAGTGCCGCCTATGAACATGCACATTATGCCGGCAAAAGCTTAACACTAACCCACAAAACCTATATAAAGAAGCTATCCAGTGCGTTCAATGATAAGATATCCTCCGTCAGGATTAAGAGCGATGCGGAGTTTGCATGTGATTTTTACAAAGACAAGGACTTCAAGCACCAATTATTTCAGCTTACTCCTGGCAGATCTTACGAAAGGCTAAGCGAATACGGATACGACAACAAGATATCCTCGATTAAGTGCTATTCTTACGATCAATAAGGGGGCTTAAAACCCTCTTATTCTAAAAAATCCCCCTCAACATGAGCAGAATCGCTCTCTTGACATTTTAGAAAAATACTGTTAGTATCAATCCCGCAAGCGGAGAGGTGTCCGAGCCTGGCTGAAGGAGCACGATTGGAAATCGTGTGTAGGGCGAAAAGCTCTACCGCGGGTTCGAATCCCGCCCTCTCCGCCATTTTAATTTAAACGCAAACGGGCGCCCATAGCTCAGTTGGATAGAGCACAAGATTGCGGTTCTTGGGGTCAGAGGTTCGAATCCTCTTGGGCGCGCCATGTTTCTTTTAGCGATGTCCAGCCCGGTGGGCTTGTGCGACACACGCCCTGCTGAACCCCGCCAGGCCCGGAAGGGAGCAACGGTAGGTAGGGTTGTGTGAGCGTGCAATGTCCTGCCAGGTTGGGCATCGCTAAGGGAGATGCGATGTATAAGGTTTTAGCAAGGAAATACAGGCCCTCCAAGCTTTCAGAGGTAATAGGCCAGCCAATAGCCACAACAATCCTGAAAAACGCCATAGAGACAGGCAAGCTTCACCACGCTATACTCTTAGCAGGCCCCATGGGGACGGGTAAAACATCCTTAGCAAGGATCATAGCCAAATCCCTAAACTGCCAAAACGGCCCAACAACAGAACCGTGCGGTGAATGCGAAGCCTGCAGGGCAATAGCCTTGGGCAAGGATGTGGATGTAATAGAGATAGATGGGGCATCAAACAGAAAGATAGAGAATGCGCGCAACATAATAGAAAGCGTTAAATACCCTCCCCTGAAGAGAAGATTTAAGGTTTACATAATAGATGAGGTTCACATGTTTACGCTTGAGGCGTTCAACGCCATGCTAAAAACCATCGAAGAGCCTCCTGAGTATGTAAAATTCATATTCGCAACAACAGCCATAGAGAAGATTCCAGAAACCATACTATCACGATGCCAGATACTAACACTCAACAGAATCCCCCAAAGGGATATTGAGAAAAAACTGAGGTTCATAGCAGAAAAGGAAAAGATAGAGATAGACGATGAGGCAGTTGAACTCATAGCCTATGCAAGTGCAGGAAGCCTAAGGGTTGCAGAGGGCTTCTTAGACAGATGCATGGCGTTCAAGCCCAAAGAGACCATCACAAAGGAAGACGCCTCAATGGTTGTCGGCATACCCACAAGGGATATGGCGGACAATTACCTTGAGGCTGTCTTGAAAAACGAAATAGACAAAGCGCTGGGTGTTGTTGATGATTTGAGCGCAAAATCGTCCAACCTTCAGGTGTTTGTAAGACAGATCATAGATAGCCTATTGCAAAAGAACCTATCAAAAACACACAAAACAGCCCTTATAAACATATTTTACAACGCATTGAAGGATATAAAACAGAAGATTGAGCCCCTCGATGCCGTAATCGTTGCAACGCACAAGGCAGTTGCCGTAAATGATTTAGAAAGCATTGAAAACATAATAAATAAACTCTCAAATATCCCGCAGGCCGCATCTTTAACGCCATCCAACAAAAACACATCCTCAACAGAAGAGAACATCTCTATGAAGCTGCAAAAAACGGATTCCAAACCCCAAGCAAATGAGTTAGTAATAGATAATCAACCAATTGATGAAGAAAAGCCGTCAAAAATAGATATAATTTTGAAAACCTTTGGCGGCAAAATAGTAAATATTGAAAAATTAAAAAAATAATATATAATTAATTAAGCTTTAGAAAGGGGTGATACAATGGCAAAGGGTTTTGGCGGAATGGACCTAAATTCATTAATGGCACAGGCAAAGAAGATCCAGAAACAGATAGCTAAAGCTCAGGAAGAGGCTGCAAAGGAGACGGTTGAGGTAAGCGTCGGTGGTGGTATGGTTTCGGTTTCGGCCAACGGTTTGGGCGAGATAGTCAACATAAAGATATCCAAAGAGATCGTGGATCCAGACGATATAGAAACACTGGAGGATTTAATCCTATCAGGCGTAAATGAGGCTATAAGGAAGGCAAAACAGAATATGGAGGAAAAGATCTCGGCCTTAACGGGCGGGCTTAATATTCCAGGCATGTTTTGATGGCTAATGTTCGTTTGAAGTTGTTGGATGAGCTGGTATCATACCTAAAAAATATACCCGGCATAGGAGAGAAAAACGCATTAAAGTATGCCTTCTGGCTTGCAGAACACAAGGATAAAGCCAGGGCCATCTCAACGCTTCTTAATGAAATATCCACAAGCGTCAAACCGTGCAAATTGTGTTATAACCTAACAATCAACGAAGACGGCATATGCGATATATGCGCAGACAGCTCCCGTAATCGGGGTTTAGTATGCGTCGTTGAATCCATAGAAAATATACTTGAAATCGAGTTGGCAAATGTGTATAATGGGCTCTACTTTATACTGGGGGGAGTAATTTCACCTATATACGGGATAGATAGCATAATAAAGCGCATCGACCATTTAGCACAAAGGATAATAGAAGAGCACATCGAAGAGGTAATTTTACTAATAAGCCCTACGACGGAGGGGGAGTTGACGATTCAGTATATAAAAGAAAAACTAAAACAATCCAGCATAAAGATAACAAAGGTCGCAATAGGCGTGCCTGCAGGGGCAGACATAAACTATATAAACAGGAAAACATTAATCGAAGCCTTCAAAATGAGGACTGTTGCATAAAACAAATTTTGGTGGGGGTCTAAAGATGTCTAAGAAGATGGATATCAGATGGCACGGAAGGGCCGGACAGGGAGCCGTTACGGCAGCCAAAACACTGGCAGAGCTAATCTCTCAAGAGGAGGGAATTTACGCTCAGGGTTTTGCCGTATACGGTGCAGAGAAAAGAGGAGCTCCTGTTGTAGCTTTCACAAGGGTTAATGACAAACCGATCAGGGATCATTCGGAGTATATGGAGCCGGACATTGTCCTGATCCTGGATCCGACATTGATGGGCTTAATCGATGTAAAAGAGGGATTAAAGAAAGACGGTAAGGTAATAGTAAACACGGCATTCGACAAGGAAGAGGTCGTAAAGGAGTTAGGACTTGAGGATTACGAGGTCTATGTGGTCGATGCAAACAAGATAAGCATAGACACCTTGGGCAGGGCCATTCCAAACACACCCATGATCGGTGCTTTAGCAAAGGTGACCGGTCTTTTCAGCAAAGAGGATGTATCAAAGGGTGTTGTCGAGCTATTGGAAGAGGCGGGTAAATTCCCAGAGAAGATAATGGAAGGCAATAGAAAGGCTATAGAGATAGCCTACGAGGAGGTAAAGTAAATGGCTGAAAAGTTGTTAAAGTGGGATGAGGTGCTGATTGGTGCAGCTATAAAGGATCCAGGCAACTCCAAAAGCTATGAAACCGGTTCCTGGAGGGTTGAGCGCCCGGTCTGGAATCCAGACACATGTATTCAATGTATGTTCTGCTGGGTTTACTGCCCGGACAGCTCCATTCTTGTGGATGAAAACGGAAAGATGGTTGGTATAGATTACGACCACTGCAAGGGTTGCGGAATCTGCGTTGAGCAGTGTCCAAGCAAGCCAAAATCGCTGCAGATGATCTTAGAGGCTCAGGCAAAGGGTAAAACAGAGGAAGAGTTAAGAAAAGAAGTCTTTTCCAAGTAAAGCTTAGGAGGAAATAAATGGGTAAAAAAGTAGCATTGACGGGAAACGAGGCTGCCGCCCATGCAATGAGGCAGATCAATCCCGATGTTATAGCAGCCTTTCCAATAACGCCTTCAACACCAATTCCTCAGGCCGTGGCCCAGTTTATAGCCGACGGCGAGATGGATACAGAATTGGTCACCGTTGAGAGCGAACACTCCGCAATGAGTGCCTGCATCGGCGCTGCTGCAGCAGGTGCAAGGGTTATGACGGCAACAAGCGCAAACGGATATGCACTCATGTGGGAGATGCTCTATATAGCAAGCGGCATGAGGCTTCCCATTGTTATGGCCGTTGCAGCAAGGGCGCTCTCTGCTCCGTTGAATATCCACGGAGACCATTCAGACATAATGGGCGGAAGGGATACAGGCTGGATTCAGCTAATCTCTGAAAACTCCCAGGAGGCATACGATAATTTGATTCAGGCCATAAAGATAGCCGAAAATAAGGATGTAATGACGCCTGCGCTGGCTGCATTTGACGGCTTCAACATATCGCACGCCATTGAGATTTGGGAGATGGAAGACGATGCAGCTGTTAAGGAGTTCATAGGCGATTATGAGCCACTATTCCCATTGCTCAACACAGACGAACCGATAACGCACGGCGCCTGGGCTCCACCGGATTGGTATTTTGAGCATAAGATGAGCCAGCTTAAGGGACTTCTAAATGCAAAGGATGTCGTGGAAAAGGTAGGAAAGGAGTTTGGTGAGGCATTTGGAAGGGAATACGGTCTGTATGAGGCATACAAGTTGGACGATGCAGACTTTGTCATCGTTGCTGCAGGTTCTGTTTGCGGCACAACAAAGGATGTCGTGGATAGCCTAAGGGATAACGGCATAAAGGCCGGCCTGTTGAAGATAAGGCTATTCAGGCCATTCCCGTTCAAGGAGATTGCAGACGCCCTGCAGTCTGCCAAAGCCATAGCTATTCTGGATAGGGTATCACCAGCCGGCGCTCAGGGTGGACCTCTATTTAGCGAGATAAGGAGTGCTTTGTATGATACACCCACAAGGGCTCCGATAATCAACTATACATACGGACTCGGTGGAAGGGATACCCAACCCAAACATATAAACTCCGTATATGAGACGCTAAAGAAAATCGTTGAGACGGGTAAGGTTGAAAAACAGTTTGATTGTCTAAACCTAAGAGGAGCATGGGGGTAAGATATGGCTCTGTTAAATGATTTAGCAAAGAAAAAAGAGGGCCTTGTAAGTGGCCATAGATTGTGTCCGGGCTGTACACACTCGGTTATAGCAAGACAGGTGTTTGCTGCAGCCGAAACCGATAAATACGACATAGTCATTGCAGCAGCCACCGGTTGTTTTGAGGTCTCCACGGGTCTTTACCCATACACAAGCTGGAATGTGCCGTGGATACATACGGCTTTTGAGAACGCCGCAAGCACAATAGCCGGTGTTGAGACTGCATACAGGGCGCTAAAGAAAAAGGGTAAAATCAACAAAGACATAAGGTTTATAGCGTTCGCAAGCGACGGAGGCACATACGACATAGGATTGCAGGCGCTCTCTGGTGCCATTGAGAGGGGACATCAATTCCTCTATATCTGCAACGACAACAATGCATACCAGAACACGGGAAACCAGCGCTCAAGCGCAACGCCGTTTGGCGGAACAACAACGACATCGCCAAACGGTAAGGTGAAATTCGGAAAAGAACAGCCAAGGAAGGATATTGTAAGCGTTTTGGAAGGGCATCATATGGAATACATAGCACAGGCCTCACCCTCCAACTGGAGGGATTTGATGAACAAGGTCAAAAAGGCCTTAGATGTCAACGGCCCGACATACATAAATGTCATTGAGCCCTGCACAACCGGATGGGGTTTCCCGCCAAACAAGGCCATCGAGATAGCACAACTGGCCGTTGATACATGCGTATGGCCGCTATATGAGGTAATCAAAGGAAAGGTTGTAATAAATTACAAGCCTCAGAAGAAATTACCCGTTGTGGAATACCTAAAACCGCAAAGGAGATTCGCCCACCTGTTCAAGAAGGGCAACGAATACCTAATTGAAGAGTTCCAAAAACAGGTTGATGCCCATTGGGAGTGGCTGCTTAAAAGAGAGGAGTGCGGCATCTCCTATTTCGAAGACTAAAAAACCATCGGGGAGGTTATGGCATAAAGCCGCCCTCCCCTTCTTCTATCAAACTGCACGCCAAAGCCTCACCAACCAGATAGAGCGAACCGCACAGGAGTATTGTTTTGTAATCTGAATCCAAAAGGCTATTGATACATGCATTTACAGAGTTGAACACCTCAACCGTGCATCCTCTGTTTTTAAGCAAGAACGACTCTATCTGGTGCGGCTCAACGGCAAGAGATGATTTAAGCCTTGGTATTTTTATATTATCCGAAACAGTGCATAATTTAGCTAAATTTCCCTGCCAGTCCTTTGTCTTTAGTGTTGCAAAGACCAAGGCATCAACACAAAAACCAAACCTCTTAATAAGCCCGATCAGGTTTTCAACGGCCGATGCATTATGCGCACCATCGAGTATAAACAGCCTACCCTTCGATTCTATAACCTCAAACCTTCCAGGCCAGAAGACCCTCTTTATGCTAAAGGGATCCAGTCCAAAACCATACCTCTGGTTCAGGATGTCTATGGCAAGCAGGGCAACTGCAACATTGTCTAAGCTAACATTAAAAAAACCCAACCCTTCTGCCCTTTTCACATAACTATCATCGACAAAGAACACCTCAGCATCAACGCTATCCTTGATGGTCTTTATAACAACATCGGGGTTTTTGCAAACAACCCCTAAATTTTTGATGATCTTGCTTTTGGTTAGGGTTATCTTCTCAAGCGTATCGCCCAAATGCTGTGTATGATCAAACGATATGGAGGTTATAATACTCAAGATGGGATTAACCACATTCGTGGCATCAAATTCACCGCCCATGCCAACCTCTAAAACGGCCACATCCACACCGAAATCCTTAAACAGCAGAAAGGCCATCACCGTTAAGAACTCAAAATAGGTCAGACGCTCAAAATTTATACTCTGGATGAAGCGGGCATAATCAAGCAGCACATAAAAAGGGACAACCTTACCGTTAATCCTGAAACGCTCGTTTAACTGAATAAGATGGGGTGATGTGTATGTGCCAACATTGTAATCGGCTTGTTCAAAGGCCAAAGAAAGCATACTGACCACGCTGCCCTTGCCATTTGTCCCACCCACTAAGATGGATTTAAAGCTATCCTGCGGATTGCCTATCTTGTTTAAAAACGATTTGATTCTATCAAGCGATAGATCCATTGCATATGGGTTTAGACTGTTGAGTATGCGGTTTAGCTCTAAAAACGCCTCAATCTCGTTCATGGCTTAACGGCAATGGCTGTGGCATAAAGCCTCGAATGGCTTATAGAGATGGCTATATCGGATGGTGCATCGTGGATAAAAACCACAGGCTTACCACTCTCTTTAGTGATTATCTTTACATCCGAGATTCCAATAGCGCCACCATACACCTTCACAACGGCCTCTTTTGCGCAAAACCTCCCACACAGCGACGGATAGGGGTTCTTCTTAGAAAAACAGTAATCTATCTCTTCCTTACAAAAAATCTTCCTTAAAAACCTATCACCAAACCGCTTATGGGCCCTCTCTATCCTTTCGATTTCCTCTATATCTATGCCGACTTCCATCGCGCCTCTTGTATCAACTGCCTCATCAGCCTTACGGCCTCCTTTATACCGACAAAGACGCTCTTTGCTATTATGCTGTGGCCTATGTTTAACTCCTCTATCTCCTCAATCGCAGCAACCGGTTTTACATTCTCATAGGTAAGGCCGTGCCCTGCATGGACATGCAAACCCAGAGATTTGGCATACTTGGCAGCATCGATTAGTTTTTCAAGCTCCATGCGCCTTTCCACATCGTGTTTTGCATTTGCATAATTGCCCGTGTGGAGCTCTATCGCATCCGCACCCAGGCTCTTTGCCTGCTCGATTTGCCACTCCTGCGGATCTATAAACAGGCTTACGAGGATACCCTTATCTTGTAGCCTCTTTATAACCTCAGATACCCTATCGCTATTTGCCACAACATCTAAGCCGCCCTCTGTTGTAATCTCCTGCCTATTCTCCGGCACAAGCGTCGCCTGGTGTGGTTTTACATCCAGGGCTATCTTAACTATCTCTTCATTCAGACTCATCTCAAGATTCAACGGGATCTTTACAATCTCCTTTACCTGATAAACATCCCTATCTTGAATGTGGCGCCTATCCTCCCTTAAATGCATTGTTATACCGTCGGCTAAGGCCTCCTGAACAAGCAGGGCTGCATATATCGGCTCTGGCTCGTTGGTCTTTCTGGCTTCCCTTATGGTGGCCACATGGTCTATATTAACACCAAGCCTCATCTTAAAAACCCTCCTAAAACCCTTAAATTATCCTCAATATCGGCCTTGCCAGATAAGATAATCGCATCATCGGGTTTTTCAAGCAACTCCTTCTGTTTCAGGTAAATCTCATACCTTCCATCCGATGCACTCCTTTCGCTCTGCCTCTTTTTGAAATGCTCCATTGCCGTTTTATCGTCTATATCAACAAAAACAACCTTAGGCTTTATGCCGAGCCTTATAAACCTTTCAAAAACAGCATCTCTCTGGCTTTTTTTCAAAAAGGTGGCATCCAGAATAACGCTTTTGCCCAACCTTGCAAGCTGATAGGCATCCTCTATCATCTTTTCATAGACCCTCTCTGTCATCTGAGCCGAATAGATGCCGCCACCGAAATCTGCAAGATCCTTCTTGCTTATATCCATACCTGCCAATCTCTTCCTGATTACATCGCTTGAGAGAACCACAAAGCCGTATCTTCTGGACAGCTCAAGTGCCAGCGTGGTCTTTCCAGAGCCACTTAAGCCGCAAAAGATGAGCACCTTAGGCTTGTAATAAGCCGGCAGATAACCAAATGCCAGATCGAAATAGCCGTTGGCCTCCTCGGTGTTGTTCTGAAAGAAGGCTATCTTACCCCTAACATAGGCCCTATAGATCTTATAGAAATCAAGCACCTCCATCATGGTGGCATCCGAGGAATAGTCAAGATAGCTCTTCAAAAACAGCTCAGACAAATCCCATCTATTCTTATTCTCAAGATCCATCAACATAAAGGCGACATCGCTTGCAACATCGGAATACCTGAAGCGCTCATTAAACTCAATGCAATCGTATATATAGATGTGATCCTCATCAACTATACAGACATTCTTGGAATACATATCGCCGTGGCAATCCCTGACCTTGCCCTCATCTATACGCTTTTGGAATACTCCACCGTTTTGGAGATAAAACCTATCCGTATAGTCCTTAATGGCGTCATACTGAAACTGGGTTATAAACGTTCCTATGCCGTTTTTTGTCTGCTCGAAATTCTCATCCGTATTGAATCTATTTGTCTTTAGGCTGCCGAAGGAGGATATGTAATCGTTGGTTGCTGCGGTTTTGTGGAAATCCGCCACCTTTTTTGCCAAAGCATCAATCTGTTTGGGTGTTATCCTATCCTCATCAAGCAAAACATCCATCATCCTATCCTGCGGCATTCTTCTCATCCTTACCGCATAATCGATAACATCACCATCACCGTCTATCGATATATCGCCGTTTTTGATTGTAATCTTGCTAACACCTAAGTATATCTCCTCAGCAAGCCTTTTATTTAGCTCAACCTCCTTCTGGCAAAAATTCAGCCTCTTTTCAATTGTCGTATAATCTAAAAAACCAAAATCCACAGGTTTTTTTATCTTATAGACAAACCCACCCCCAAGCAAAACCCACGATATGTGGGTCTCAATCATCTCAAACCCATACCTATCTATCAATGCATCAATCTGAACCTTTTCCATGTAAAACACCCCTCTTTCTCTTCTGCTCGATGTTGGAATAGACGCATCCGCAGTAAGTCTGCCTGTAAAAACCAAACTCCTTGGACAACTCCACGGAACGCTTGAACCCGTCCTTCTTTTTAAAATCCGTATCCTCAAAATCTATGCCGTATCTTGCAGCAAGCACATCACCTATCGACTTTATCTTCCTATAATCCTTAAGAGGGCTAACCGATAGCGTTGTGGTAAAGTAATCAAAGCCAAGCTCTTCTGCCAACTTAACCGTCTGTTTCATCCTATCCGCATAGCACAAAACGCATCGCTTGCCACCCTCAGGCTCATTCTTGTACACCTTAACCATATCAACCCATCTTTTTGGGTTGTATTCGCCCACATGGAGTTTTATGTCATGGTGCTGACAGAGCCTCTTGATCTCCTCCAACCTTATCTCATACTCCCTTTTGGGGTGTATGTTGGGGTTGTAAAAAAAGACCTCAACATCGTAATCACCCTTTAGCCTCTCTATTACACTTGTCGCACAAGGGGCGCAGCAGGCATGCAGAAGCAATCTCGGCTTTTTGCTCCTTTCTTTTAAAATCCTCTGAATCGGCTTAAAGCTAAACCTGTGAATCGGACACGGCCCGTATTTTTCAAGTGCAACGCTATGCGCCTTTGTGCCATAACCCTTATGTTTCTCAAAGCCATACCTCGGGTATATGTCGGCTGCAAGCTCCATATACCTATCACGCCAAACCTTGGCCAATATGCTTGCCGCTGCTATCGATTTTACCTTCTCATCACCATCGACTATGGTTTTGTACTTTATGGGCAAATCGAATCTATCCTTGCCATCGATAAGCAAAAACGATGGCTTCTCATCCATCACCTCTATCGCCCTCTTTATGGCAAGCTCAACGGCTTTTACTATGCCCAATCTATCGATCTCCTTATTTGAGGCAACGCCTATGCCGTAGATGGAGTTTTCCTTTATGATTTTGTAAAGCTCTTCCCTCTTTTTGGCCGAAAGCTTCTTGGAATCGTCTATATCGTCCAGATGGGGAATGTCTTTTTTCAGTATTACGCAGGCCGCAACAACCGGGCCAGCCCACGGCCCCCTTCCAGCCTCATCTACGCCCGCAGTCTTGCCCATCGCTCGTCGTTTCTTATGAATATCTTGGAGAGCTTCTTAAGACCCAAGTATTGGGCAACGACACCGCATTTTATCAAAAAGAGGAAATAGATTCGCCTATCCTCAAACTCGCTTAAGGTCTCGAAGTTGCCCTGCCCCTTCGATATGATAATATCGGCACTCTCATAAACGGCCTTGCACTCGCCTTTTGCAAAATCAGGCCAGAATCCCGGAATGAGCTGGCCAGAATCTATCACCCTTGCGATTTTATCCATTCCCACATAGATAGCATCCTCTAAGCCGACATCGTTTATTATAGGACCGCCCCTGACAATAACAAACAGTTCTTTTTCGGGATACAGACCCCTTATCGTTTCAAGCAGGATCTTATCAAACACTATCTCACCGGCGTTGTCTGCAAGCAGAACTATCCTTTTGGATTTTTCCAAATCCCCCTTGAATAGCTCAAAATCGGTCAAATCAAGCGGGTTTCTTACAACCTCATCTATGGTATTTTCAAGGCTAAAACTCCCGATTTGGGAACCAAAATCGATTATATTGCCGGCCAGGGCGAGTCTTACAGCATAAAGAAGGGGATCGTCTGCCTGTTCTATCTGTTTTTTGGCAAATTCTTCATACTTCAATGCTATGTCGTTGTATTTCTTCTTTATCTGCTTGTAAGGGTCATCTATGCCCAGGCTCCTTCTAATTGTGCCATAGACCTCCTCGCTAATCAAAGGAGGGGGGAGTTCAACATCTATATCCTGCAAAACCCTTACCACCTCTTGAGCAGGCTTTAGCAGATGGTCTCTATCCGAATAAAACAGTCTGCTTGAGCGTATGGCCTGAGATATAAAACATTGATAACATTCAGCATGCACCCTCATGACAGGTTGATTATATTATTTTGTCTAAAACTTTCAATTAAAAATGGGTTTGTGTATAATTGGAATGTGGTGGATAGGAACAAAAAGATAGACATATACAAAACCTTTTACGGCACATCGCTATCGGCCAAAATCTACAGATTCTCGATGCAGATCATAACGGCGTTATCCCTTGTTGCTATCGTGGGATACGACAACGCCATACCCATATACATAGGCTCACCGAAGGTTTACAAGGTGATAGAGTTAACAACCATATTTGCCTTTGGGTTCGACTTCATCATAAGAACGATCCTCTTCCTTGAACGGCTAAACACAAAAAACGAACCAACCGGTCTGGGCTTCCCTAAGATATTAACACCCAAAAACACAGCCGCATCAAGGATCAGATGCATAATAGCCTATGCCGTATCACCGGGCACCCTGATAAACCTCCTATCGATGGTTCCTTACGGATACCTCCCATACCCATATAGAATCGCCGTCCTGATAGCAAGGATATTTAAGGGTGCAAGCTTCAGCAAGAGCGTGCAGGAGTTGGCCGAAGGCCTAAAGGAGAAGACCTTTGAGATATCCATAGTTTTCGTCATATTCTTCTTTGTAATCACCGGCT
This sequence comes from Hippea sp. KM1, assembly GCF_000526195.1. Classification (NCBI taxonomy): domain Bacteria; kingdom Pseudomonadati; phylum Campylobacterota; class Desulfurellia; order Desulfurellales; family Hippeaceae; genus Hippea; species Hippea sp. KM1. The sequence continues at coordinate 726,219 of NZ_JAFP01000001.1, read as the reverse complement.
CATCCATAGTTATGTTGATAGCAGAGGGGCATAAAAACCCCCACATACAAAACCTATTCGACGCCATTTGGTGGAGTATAGTAACATTTACAACGGTGGGCTATGGAGATATCACACCCATCACCCCAATAGGAAGAACGATTGCCTCATTCTTGATGGTAATGGGCATTTCTGGCATCGCACTCCTAACAGGTATAATCTCAAGCGCCTTTACCGATAGAATACTAAAACTCAAGCTCAATACGGAGGAGATCATGGAAAGGAAGATAGAAAAACTCTCAAACCACTTTATCATCTGCGGATACGGCAGGGTTGGCAAGGTTGTGGCCAAGGAGATGGAGCGTTTCAAGAAGCCGTTTGTCGTAATCGAGGAAAACCAGGAGGCGGCAAGGGAGGCGATAGAAAACGGCTATCTGGTCATAACAGGCAGCGCAACGGATGAGGAGATCCTAAAAAAAGCGAGGGTAAAACAGGCTCAGGGTATAGCCCTTGTTATGGATTCAGATGCAGATAACATATACACACTGATTACAGCAAAGGATGAAAACAAAGACATCCTGGCCGTTGCCAGAGCCAACTCTGAGGATTCGGTAAAGAAGTTTGTAAAATTGGGTGCAAAAACCATCTCGCCATACCAATCCAGCGGATACGACATCTCCAGAATGCTCATATCACCAAAAACCGCAGAGCTGGTATCCATCGTCATGCAATCCGACAAAACCATAGAGATGGGTGAGTTTTACATAACAAAGGACTCACCCTATGCCGGCAAGAAGATAAAAGAAACGGATATCAGAAGCAGATACAACCTCATAATCATCGCCATGGTTGGTAAGGACAAATCTACCCGCTTCAACCCGAAAGCAGAGGATATAATCGATGTCGGTTCAACCCTTATATGCGTTGGAACAAAGGAGGATATGGAAAGGTTTGAGAAGGCTATATCTTAGGCCTCTTGCTTGAAAAAATAAACCTGATTATCAAAACACACACCATCGCAAAGACCACAACAAGCAGGCTGGCTGCAAAACCACTCTTGAAGTTGCCTTCTGCAATCTTCAAATAGATATTGATGGGTATGTTTTCAGTCTTGTATGCTATCCCGCCGCCAACAAGCAGCGTGGCACCAAACTCACCAAGACTCCTGAGCCAGCTTAAAATCAAGCCGCTGAATATGCCATAAAACGACAGCCTGAATGTGGTATCAAAAAAAGACCTAAAAGGCGATGCCCCAAGCGTCATGGCTATCCTCTCATATACAGGCGGTATAAGCTCAAAAGCCGATTTAGAGGCCTTAACCGTAAAGGGAAAAGAGATGAAAAACTGTGCAATAGCAGCACCCCAGAAGGTAAAGACAAACGAATAGACCTTCCCTATCAAGGGACTATTGAATAGATTTAGCAGGAGGGCGCCGACAACCAAAGGCGGGATAACCAAAGGCACATCAAAAATCACATCGGCCAGCTTGGACACCCATCCAATATTCCTGGCAAGGAAAAACCCGGTGGGTATACCCAAAACGGCAGAGAGAAACACAGAAAAAAGCGAAGTCTCAAGCCCAAAAACAACGGCAGAGATAAACTCACCATCCCTAAAAAGCCCGAACAATTCATCCACAGACACATCCCAGAATCCATACACAAGAAGAACGGTCAAAAACAGAACAAGCAAACCAAGCGGTATAAGGGCAATTCTGGTTAGCTTCATCTGTCCCCCTCGCAGGATGAACACCCAATTAAGCTATCCTTTTTTAGCGATACAAAAACCCTCTTTTTGCTTTTTAGGTCCATCTTACCGGCAGCATGGTTCGGTAAATGGACAATAAAAAAAAGACCCTTGCTTTTCAATCTAACCACACTGAACCCACCCATGCAGGTGATGGATAGTATCTCTGCCTCTATCCTATTCTCCTTATCCGATGTATCCACATCGTCCCTCAAAATTATTATCTCATCTGGCCTAATGCAGAAAAACTCCGAGCATCCATCCTCTATATCAAACCAGAATTCACCTATCCTAACCCTGCCACTTGTGCACTCATCGGCCTTAAAGATGTTTCTAAAACCCACAGCTATAGCCGTCTCAACACATCTGGGTCTTAAAAACACATCAAGCTTATCGGATAACTCTAAAACCCTGCCATCCTTAATGAAGGCCATCTGTTGGGCAAACATAAAGGCCTCCTCCAGATTATGGCTAACGAATATGGATGGCAAACCTATCTCGTCTATAATCCTTATAAGGAAATAGCCCAACTCCTCAGCAACAGGCCTATCCAGGGCGCTAAAGGGCTCATCAAGCAGAAGCAGCTTCGGCTTAGACAGGATAGCCCTGATTATGGCAACCCTCTGCTTCTGACCACCGCTTAGCTGATGAGGATACGAATACAGATGCTCTTTTATGTTGGATTTTTCAATAAGGGCATCAAAAAGCCCCCTATCAACCTCAATACCCTTAACCCTTGCAGGATACAATAGGTTTTCCATAACATTTAGATGGGGAAAGAGCGTATATTCCTGCGGCACATAACCGATGCCCCTTTTATGCACAGGAATAGATAAACCCTCCCTCTTATCAAAAAGCTTCTCCCCTTTCAATGCAATAACGCCATCATCCGGATCGTAAAAGCCGGCTATCATCTTCAGAATAGAGGATTTACCGCTTCCAGATGGGCCAAAGATTACATTCTTCAGCCCCTTAAACTCCATGCAAACATCTATATGGAGCTTCTCAAAGCGCTTTTTTATCTCTATCTTTATCATCAATGGGCTTTGAAGCAGAGTCTGTTTAGGTTTAGAAGGGAAGCCACTCCTGCAATGGTCGTCCCGTAAAATATAACGATTCTATTTTTATTGTTCCTCTTTGATGCCTCCAAAAGCCCATCTATCGTTCCGTTTACAACAGAAGAGCCTGTAATCAAGCCCAAAAAGCTCCTCTCAACAACCTCAATGGAATGTATCCTGCCGTCCAATATCTCAACACCCTCGAATTTCTTACCGATATTATCCTCATCCATATCGGATATGAGCACATTATCCTTGCCAAAGACCCGTATGGCGGCCTCTGCAAGCGCAGGCTGCAGCCCCACAAGACCCAATGTGGTGTTTTCACCCCACCTTCTAAAAAAGCGCTCCATCATCTCCTCTGCGCACTCCTCAGGCTCGGTATCCTTGCAATGAACCGTCCCCCATGTCATATCCAAGTGTCTCAAGACGGCGTTGATACTTGCAACAACCACAGCCCTATTCCTGCTTCTATCCAACGGAAGCGATATGACATCCTCTATAGTGCCTTCAAAATCGCTGGGTTCATCGGTAAAGGCCTGCCCCTTTGAGTTGAGGAATGTCGCCTCAACCAACACCTCCTTGCCCTTAAGCAGGGGATAATCATCCCTGGAGGGTTTACCTATAGCCTCTTCTGGCTTCAATGGCCTCATCTTTATCTTCACATATTCATCGAGCAAACCCTTATCCTTGACAATCTGCACAAACCTCTCCACAGCCGTCTGCAATACACCCATTATAAGCCCCCTTTTATGTCTCTAAGGAAAAATAGAAAAGTGAACAAAATACCTCCTTTCCAAATACGGGAGGCGCAAGCGTTTCCACTTACACCCTATCGGCGGAAAAACCATAGGCGGCCAAACAATGCCCTTAGGTTTAACCGCTCGGAGATGGCTATTTTTTATTAAATTTTAAGGATAAAGTCAAGAAAAGGGCCGGCTTGGGCAGCCGGCTTTTTGGGTGTTTACTTCTTTGAATCCCCGTTCTTATTCATCTCCTCTTCAAGCTTCTCCCTAAGCTCGGTAAGCTTATCCAAGACAGAGGCATCCTCTAAAGTGGATATATCTTGATTGATCTTCTTGCCAGCTGCTATATCCTTAAGCAGCCTCCTCATGATCTTCCCGGAGCGTGTCTTTGGTAATGTATCTGTAAAGATTATCTCCTGCGGTTTTGCGATAGGGCCAATCTCCTTCTGGACATGCTCCCTCAATTCCCTCACAAGCTCGTCGTGATGCGTCCTGTCGACACCGTCCTTAAGCACCACGAACGCCACAATGGCCTCGCCGGTAATCTCATCCGGCCTTCCAACAACAGCGGCCTCGGCCACATACCTGTGCGATACAAGGGCACTCTCAACCTCCATCGTTCCGATCCTGTGGCCTGAGACATTCAAGACATCATCGACCCTTCCCATGATCCAGAAATAGCCATCGCTATCCTTCCTTGCTCCATCGCCTGCAAAGTAATAACCCTTATCCTTAAACTTCTTCCAATATGTCTCTATAAACCTATTATCATCGCCCCATACTGTTCTCAACATAGAGGGCCACGGCTTTGTGATAACCAACAGGCCTCCTTTATCCGCATCCCTTATAGGATTACCCTCCATATCAACAACCTCTGCAAATATACCGGGCAGAGGCATACCGGCTGAACCGGGCTTTGCAGGCTGAGCCCCTGGCACAGTTGTAATCATGTGGCCGCCGGTCTCTGTCTGCCACCATGTATCCACGATGGGGGCCCTTTCGTTGCCAACGGTTTGATAATACCACACCCATGCCTCGGGGTTTATCGGCTCACCCACAGTGCCGAGCAGTCTCAACGACGATAGATCGTGCTTCAACACCCACTCGTTGCCCAACCTCATCAATGCCCTGATGGCCGTCGGTGCTGTATAGAGTATGTTTATTGAGTGCTTCTCCACAAGCTCCCACCACTTTGCAGGTGTCGGATATGTTGGGACACCCTCATACATAACGGTCGTGGCACCCATAGCCAAAGGCCCATAAACTCCGTAAGAGTGCCCTGTAATCCAGCCAATATCGGCCGTGCACCAGAAAGTATCCTCATCCTTTATGTCGAATACCCACTTCATCGTGAGCATAGTCCACAACAGATAGCCGGCTGTCGAATGGACAACGCCCTTGGGTTTGCCTGTTGAGCCGGATGTGTAAAGTATGAACAGTGGATCCTCAGAATCCATCGTCTCGGGTTGGCAGTAAATCTGCGCATAGTCCGGATCGCCCATTAAATCCTGATACCAGAAATCCCTCAGCGGCTTCATGTGTATATCCCTGTCTATATGCCTTACAACAACGACATAATCGACCTTATGCTCAAGCCCTACCATGGCCTCATCAACCTTGCTCTTCAGCGGAATGGCCTTGCCGTTTCTAAAACCACCATCGGCCGTGATTACAACCTTAGGCTTTGCATCCTCTATTCTATCCCTCAAGGCTTCCGATGAAAAACCACCAAAGACAACGCTGTGTATTGCACCGATCCTGGCGCTTGCAAGCATTGCAACGGCAGCCTCGGGTATCATGGGCATATAGATCAAAACCCTATCACCCTTCTTTACACCGAGGGTTTTCAGAACGCTTGCAAATTTGTTGACCTCTATGTAAAGCTCCTGATAGGTCATAACCCTCGTATCGCCGTTTTCACTCTCCCAGATGATTGCCGCCTTGTTCTTTCTCCAGCTCTTTATATGTCTATCCAGGCAGTTATAAGAGACATTGAGCTTACCACCAATGAAAAACTTATAAAACGGCGGATTGGAATCATCCAATACCTCATCAAACCTCTTAAACCAATCTATCTTTTTTATTGCAAAATATCTCCAGAAGCCCTCCCAATCACTCTCTGCCCATTTTTTGAGCCTTTCATATTCATCTGAGTCTATGTTCGCCTTTTGAGCAAAATCAATGGAAGGATAAAAAACCCTGTTCTCCTTGAGCTTGGATTCGATAACACCCTTTTGCTTGCCCATAATCTCCCCCTTTATGAAAAAATTTATTAAACCCTTTTTTAATTTTATACAAGAAATGGACAATAGTGTCAAGAATTATATGGCTTTAACTAATTGACGGAAAATGTATTAAGGCATTGTTAATATATAAGTTGTATTTATCTAAAGCTTCTTCACAAGGATCACGATACGCCTGTTTATGGGGTCTTCAGGGTTGGTTCCAGGCACCGGTCTGGTATCACCATATCCCACAATACTATCGAACCTATCGGCCGAAACACCTACAGCCTCTATCTCCCTCCTTGCTGCATTGGCCCTCATCGTGGAAAGATCCCAATTGCTCAAACCACCAACCACATAGGGATGGGCATCCGTATGCCCCTCGATAGTGATCTTATTCGATATATCGGCAAGCTGCTGAGCCACTATGTCCAACACCTCTTTAGCCCACGGCTCAAGCTTATCCGATCCAGGATAAAACATAGGCCTTTTGTTTTTGTCAAATATCACTATACGCAGCCCCTCTTCTGTTATCTCCATCTTGATCTGGTTTCTGTATTGCAACAGCTCTTTTCTGCTTGCTATAACCTGCTGGATCTTCTTCATTATGTTATAGAGGTTCATCGTCTGCTTGCTCTGGCCAATTCCGCCACCGCTCTTTCTCAAAACCTTAGGTATAAGCCCCCTGCCCTTCAGCGTCTTTTGGGGCTGAATGGACGGAAGCGGCATCTCGGGTATTCGTTGAGAAACGGTCAGGCTTCTTGAGCCTATATCGAACACGCCCTTGGATGGGAGCATTGAGGAGCCCTCTGTCAGCGATGTGGCACCTGGCTGGGTAAAATAGGTGGATAGCACCTTTCTCTGCTTAACATTGGTGGCGGCAATCAGCCACATGACCAAAAAGAAGGCCATCATGGAGGTCATGAAGTCCCCGTATGCAACCTCCCAGGCGCTGCCTCCACCCTCTTCACACTTACATTTCTTGCATTTTTTGACTATTCCACCCTCTTGGTTCTCTTCAGCCATATCACTTACCCTTTACAAAGGATTCGGCCTCATCAAACTCAGGCCTTGCAAGTGGTGGAATACTCTCCCTTACAGCCTCCATGGCTATAATCGGTGCATCACCCTTGGCTATGTATATTATGCCTGTCTTTAAGGCGTTGAGATAGGCAACCATATCTTCTGTTTTGAATTCGGCATACTTGGCCATAGGACCGAATATTCCATAACACATAAGCAAACCCAGGAATGTTCCTGTAAGGGCTGCTGCGATATGCTCACCAATTACAAGAATAGAACCACCCAAGGCGCCCATCGTCAGGATAACACCCATAACAGCTGCAACGATACCCATACCAGGCATCGACTCAGCCAATACTCCCACCATCTTTGCAGGCGCCATGGCCTCCTTCTCTATACTCTCTATGTTGGTATCCAGCATCTCCTCTAATTTTTCCACCTCAATACCGGTAACGATATTCCTTAAGGCGTCGATCAAGAGGCTTCTTGCCTCCTTGTTCTTTAAAAAGAAGGTTGCATCCTGCAAAATCGGGGATGATTCCGGATCATCGACAACGGCCTCTAACGATAGAATACCGTCTTTTCTGACCTTTGTGGATAGATCATAGACGATCTTCAACAACTCTAAATAGTTCTTCTTGTTGTATGGATCGGGCTTTGCAATACCCAAGATAACACCAAATGAGCCCTTCAATGCGCTGGGTGAGGCGTTGGAGAGCAACATGCCAAAAAAAGCACCGAACAAGACTATATACTCACCGATCTGGATTAGAACAGCAGGATTACCACCCTCATAGACAAATGCTCCGACAACTGCCAACAGCGTTAGAACTATACCACCAGCGTTCATTTAACCTCCTGCCCAAAAAGCAGTCTCATATTACATATTCGGCTGCTTTTTAAATCTATTTAGCCCTTTTATCGATGACCCTCACAGCTTTACCCTGCGGCCTTTCCAGCGTGCCTTCAGGGACTATCTGTATATGGCAGTGGAAACCCAAAAAGTCGTAAAGCTCGTTGGAGAGTTTTTCAAGCTGCTCTGAGCTGAAGCCGTTTCTCCTTTCTGCCACAATCGTCATACTCCCCTTGCCCTTAACCTTCTCTATCACTATGTTGTAATAAGGTGAAAGCTGCTCATACTTCATCAAAATGCTCTCAATCTGGGAAGGATAGAAGTTAACACCCTTTACCTTGAGCATATCGTCCGTTCTGCCCTTGAGCCTATCCACCCTTAGATGCGTCCTGCCGCAGTCACAAACATCCCTTGAGATGATCCTGGTTATATCTCTGGTTCTGTATCTTAAAAGCGGCAAACCCTCCCTTGTCAGGGTTGTTATTACCATTTCACCCTCTTCCCCGTCGGGTAAAACCTCTCCGGTTTTTGGGTCTATTATCTCAACTATATAGTGATCCTCCCATATGTGAATACCATTTTTGGCCTCACAATCTATGCCCATACCCACGCCGCCTGTCTCGGTCATGCCTATTATGTCGTATGTATCCACACCCATTTCATCCTCTATCCTCTTCCTTAAACTGTCAGACCATACCTCAGCACCCAGGATGGCAACCCTAAGTCTGGTTTCTTTAAAATCAAAACCGATCTCTTTTGCCACCTCCATCAATCTCAAAGGGTACGAGGCGATTGCTGTAATCGTCGTCGTCCCAAGCTCCTTTATAAACTTAAGCTGCAGGCGGGTTCTTCCAGCGCCAATGGGTATAACAAAGGCGCCTATCCTCTCTGCTCCATAGTGAAAGCCGAATCCGCCGTTGAACAGACCAAAGGATGGCGTTATCTGAATCCTATCATCAGGCCCGACACCCGCCGCATAATAGCAGCGTGCCATTATCTCCTTCCACTGCTCTATATCGTTTCTTGTCATAACATTGATAACGGGCGTCCCGGTTGTGCCCGAACTCATGTGCATCCTCATCCATTCACCATCATCGACGCTGATATGCTCAAACGGATACGCCCTCCTGAGCTCATCCTTCTCAAGCAGGGGCAACCCCTTCAAATCATCCAGGCTCTTTATATCCTCAGGCTCTATGTCTTTATACTTTTCTTTGAAGACAGAGCTTGAATTCTTTATAAGCCTTAAGGTCTTCTTCAGCCTCTCAAGCTGGAGTTTTCTAATCTCCTCCTGCGGCAGAGTCTCCATCTCTTTGTTAAAAATCATATCAAACCCCTCTTAAAAGCCTCTATGTTTTTTTCGCCCTCCTTGAGCTTTTCAAGCACATTCAGGGCATCATCTTCTCTAAAGACATCCTGATAGCCTATGAATCTGGCAAGTAAGAATGAACCGACAAACCTAACATCACCCAAATCCCTCACTATACCCTCAACCGTATCCCTATCGGCCATTATGAGCCTTCCATCTCTTTTGAGAAAGGCCTGGCCGTAATCTGTGTAATCCTTGTTCATAACGAAGGAGAAATCGGCCTCGCCCTGCAATACAACACCGCTTAAGCCCTCGTCGATCTTCATTTGAATCTCAACAAGGCCGCCCTTTTTTGCCATACCGTGTATCTCACTGGATTTTACGGCCAATCCCCTGTTTATGGCCATTGATGCTATGGTTTTTGAAAGGGATATAGACCCCATTCCACCAACACCCAAAATAACAAGCTTCATTTCTTCACCTTTATAGCGTTGTAAGGGCATGAATAGATGCACTGCCCGCATTTTATACATGTGGACAGGTCGATAGTGACCTTCTTTGTATCCTCATCAAACAGAAGCGATGGACACTCAAACCTGTTTATGCAAATCTTACAACCGGTGCATTTGGCCTCATCAACATATACATCCTCAAATGCGGGGTTCAAAGAGAGCCCCTCTTTCGTATAGACGCACGGATGCCTAAATATCAAAACGGCCGGTTTGCTGTGGGTTTCTATGTATTGTTTGGCCTCTTTTAGGTCTGTCTTTAGGCCTTCTATATCGTATGCATCCCTAACCCTCAAAAACTCAACGCCCAACGACCTAACGGTTGATTCTATGGATATGGGGTTTGCTCCATCGAAAGCAGCGTTAAACGGATTTGCGGGCGTCGGTTGGTTGCCCGTCATGGCCGTGGTTGCATTATCTAAAATAACCAGGATGAATCTTGATTTGTTGTGCATTGCATCTATCAGCGGGGTTATACCTGAGTGGAAGAATGTCGAATCGCCTATTGTCGCCACTATGTATTTAAAATCACCGGCTATAGAGAATGCCTTATCAAAACCAAAGGCGAAGGAGACCGATGCCCCCATACAGTGAACCGTATCAACAGCCTTTAGATTCAACCCTAAGGTATAGCAGCCTATATCACCGGTATAGATGGCCTGGTTCTTAAAAACCTCCCTGATGGCAAAAAAGGCGCTCCTGTGGCCACATCCGGGGCATAACGAAGGCCTCTTGAAAGGGGGCTTTACAGCCACTGTGTTTTCTTTGAATTCTAAAACACCAAAATCCCTCAAAAGCCCCTTGATCACATCGATCGTTAACTCCCCCTCAGAAGGCACAAAGCCGTTCCACCTGCCCTTTATCCTTCTTCTGTCTATGATCTGATTCTCAATGACCGGATAACCCTCCTCAATCACCAACACATCGTTGTATCTATCCACATACTCCTGCAGCTTTAGCTCATCTATTGGAAAGGGCATGTCTATCTTCAAGATTCGAACCTTATCATGAAGGCCAAACTCCTCCACTATATCGCACAGATAGGCAAAACTAATACCGCTTGTTATCAAAAGCCTATTCCCATTATAGAAGATTCTAAACCCGGGCTTGCCCTTTATAGCCCTTATCTTGTTGTTAAGCTCCTTATGGAGCAAAAACCTGAAATGGGGGGTTGCAGCGAACCTATCCGTATTCTTCTTAAATTCAGGTTTTAGTTTTACATCCTCAATTCTGCCAACGGCTATATCCTCACGGGAGTGCGAAACCCTCGTTGTGGTTCTAAGCATTACAGGCAGGGAGTATTTTTTGCTTAAATCCACAGCCCTCTTTGCAAACTCATACGCCTCCTTGGGTGTTGATGGCTCCAATACGGGAATCTTGGCAAACTGAGCCAAAAACCTCGAATCCTGCTCCGTCTGGGATGAGTGAGGGCCAGGATCGTCTGCTACCACGACAACAAAGCCGCCAATGCTGCCCACAATAGCTGTATTCATGTATGGATCCATAGCAACATTCAAGCCAACCTGCTTCATAACCACGGCAACAGACAGGCCGCTGAAATTGGCGGCTGTGGCCTCCTCAAAGGCAGCCTTCTCATTAACCGACCATTCAAAATAACCGCCTATGCCGAACTGCTGTTTTATCTTAACGGCCGTGGGCAAAACCTCACTCGATGGTGTGCCTGGATAGGCGCTGATAAACCTAACGCCCGCTTCAATCAAACCAAAGGCTATCGCCTCATTGCCAGAAAGGAATAGTTTCATAGAAAAACCTCCGTTCAAGTCAAGCCAATTATCGCAAAACTGAATTTTTTTTCAAGCAATAATGTATTCAAAAACTTGACAAAACCTCTCATTTAAAATATTTTGTTTTCAAATGGATAAAGAGCTATTTGATAAAATCCAGCAGATAAAAGACGAGGAAAACATAACCGTTCTATATGTCGAGGACGATGATAGCATAAGGCTGGAAACCATCCAGCTTCTAAGCCACTTCTTCAATAACATAGAGGAAGCCAAAGACGGCTTAGAGGGGCTTGAGAAGTTTAAGAAGAATCGGCACGACATCGTAATAACAGACATCAACATGCCAAAAATGGACGGCATAACGATGGTCAAAAAGATTAAAGAGATAGACAGAAAGGTGCCCATACTCATCATAACCGCCTTCAACAACATGGAGTATCTCTTAGAAAGCATAAAGATAGGCGTCTATGGATACATAATAAAGCCCATAGACATTGACCAGCTTATGGATTCAGTCTATAGGGTCATAGAAAAAACCATTCTAAGGAAGGAAAGGGATAGGGCTATAGCCCTGCTTGAGCAATACAGGCACATAATAGATGAAAGCTTTACCGTTACAAAGACCGACCCCAAGGGCATCATAACATATGTAAACGAGAAGTTCTGCCAATCCAGCGGATACTCAAAAGAGGAGCTTCTGGGCAAGCCGCACAATATAGTAAGACACCCGGATATGCCGTCTGAGGCCTTTAAAGACCTATGGGATACCATACAATCCAAAAGGATATGGAAGGGGCTTGTAAAAAACAGAACAAAGGACGGCAAGGCCATCTATATGAGGGCCCACATAGCCCCCATACTTGACGAAAAAGGCAACATAAAAGAATACATAGCCGTAAGGGAGAATGTAACAGACCTCATCAACCCCAAAAAGGTCTTACAGGATAAGATAAACGAGTTGAAAAACCCGTTGCTGGTTCTGTGCAAAATCGAGGATTATGAGGATCTTGAAAACCTATACAGCCAGGAGATGCTTGAGCAATTGCAGGATAGATTCTTAGAAGAGGCGAAGAGGTTTACATTCAACGGATTCTCGTTTGACTTTTCATACAAGTTAGACAACGGCGAGTTTGCCTTCTTAAAGGAATATAGAATCTCTGAGGAGAACATAAATGAGTTTTTGGAAAACATAAAATACTTTCAAGAGTGGGTCAGAAACAGGCCGATAAAGATCGGTGAATACGAATACGAGATAGAGCTCCTTTTAAGCTTCACCCAGCAGAAGGAATACATGCTAAAAAACGCAACCTTAGGCATAAAGAAGGCCGAAAGGGAAAAGCTCGACATAGTCAAGGCAGACGGTCTATATCAGCAGATACAACAGAAGGCAAAAGACAACATAAAGATGCTAAAGACCATAAGGGATGCCATAAAACACAAAAGGATTGTTTCATACTATCAACCAATATTCAACAACAAGACGGGAAAGATAGAGAAATACGAATCCCTGGTCAGGCTTATCGACTCAAACGGCAACATACTAACGCCGTTTACATTCCTCAATATAGCCAAGATAGGCAAGTATTACAAACAGATAACCCACATAGTGATAGAAAACACCTTAAGCACCATAGAAAAGACCAAAAAAGAGGTCTCTATAAACCTATCATCCATAGATATAGAGGACAAAATCACAAGGGAAAAGCTAATCGTTAGATTGAGGGAAAATCCAGAGATAGCAAAGAGGCTCGTTATAGAGCTTTTGGAGGATGAGGGCATCCACCATGAGCATTTAGTAAAAAACTTCATAAAGAATATGAAAAAGGTCGGCGCCAAGATAGCCATAGACGATTTTGGCAGCGGCTATTCAAACTTCTCCAGGCTCATAGAATACGAACCGGATTACATAAAGATAGACGCATCGCTCATAAAAAACATAAAGGACAACAAAAGCAATTTAGACATTGTTGAGGCCATAAAGATGTTTGCAGATAGACAGGGGTATAAAACCATTGCCGAGTTTGTCTCAGATGAGGAGATATTCAAGATAGTAAAATCCTTGGGCATAGACTATTCGCAGGGGTTCTATATAGGCAAACCGCAACCCTCAATAGAGCAATGAAACGATTTTTAATAGCCCTCTTTATCATCCTTATAGCTCAACTATCCGCTGCAAAACCCATAAAGGTGAGGCTAAAGCTAAACTGGAAGTATCAATTCGAGTTTGCAGGATACATAGCCGCCAAGGAGAAGGGCTTTTATAAAGATGCAGGCCTGGATGTGGATATTATAGAATACGACCACGGTGCGGTGGTCGATGATGTCTTAAACGGGAAGGTTGAGTTCGGTGTTGCAGGCAGCGATATATTCACATCCATCATAAACAGAAAACCCATAGTTATTGTCGCAAACTTTTTTAAGAAATCACCATTGGTTTTGGCAGTTAAACCCTCCATACTTTTCCCCAAGCAGCTAAACAACAAGGTGTTGTATTGCGGCGGCACCGACATAACACTTACCAGCGTCGGACTTCTAATAAAGAAGTTCAACATACACTTCAAAAAGATCATCAAGAAGAAGGGCTCATACACAATAAAACCCTTTATCGATGGCAAGGTCGATGCGATACCCATATACATAACCAACCAGACATACATGCTCAACGAGTTAGGCATACCATACAACATCATCGACCCGTCCAATTACGGCATATTTGCATACTCAGGCAACCTCTTCACATCAAGGGAATTTTTAGAAAAACACCCAGACATAGTAAAGAGATTCACAGAGGCATCAATAAAGGGGTGGCAATACGCCCTTTCTCACAAAGACGAGATCGCACATATCATATACAACAAATACTCATCAAAAAAATCCCTAAAAGCCTTAATATTTGAGGCAAACATGATAGAGGATGTGATCATGCCCGATGTGTTTAGCTTAGGCTTTATAGACAAAAACATCATAAAGAAGATAACATCAAAGTTTGCAAAGATACTAAACAAAGAGCCACCGCTAAACATTGATGAATACATAAAAACACCGCATAAATCGGCCCTGTTTACCAAAAGGGAGATGGAGTTTATAAAAAAACACCCATCAATAACATACTGTATAAGGCCAAATCTAAGGCCTGTTGAATTCATAGACAAAGACGGCGGCGCAAAAGGCATATCCATAGAGTTGCTAAAGAAGATCTCAAACATCACACACATCAAATTCAAACTCTTAAAAACCCGCAACTTCAATGAATCGCTGAGGTTCTTCAGGGAGGGCAAATGTCAGCTTTTGCCCACTATGGGCAACAAAAAACTTCTAAAAAAACAGGCCATCTTCACCAAACCGTATGCAAAGCAGGAGCTATTCATCTTCTCAAAGAGCAATATAAGCTTTGTAAACTCCCTATGCGAGCTTAAAAACAAGATATTCTTAGAGGCAAAATACACATCCCCGACATTGATTATAAAGGAGCAGTGCCCGCAGATTACCATCAAGGAATTCAACACATTTGATGAGGTGTTTAAAAGGCTGGAGGAAGACCCCAATTACTTCTGCGTGATAAGCCCACTAATAGCAAGCTATTACATAAAGAGATACCGCCTAAAAAACATAAAGATCGTTGGAACAACAAACAGATATATAGAGATATCCATGGCAATAAACAAAAACCTGCCCACACTTGCAAGCATAATCAACAAGGCTCTATCCAAAATCGGAAAAAGCGGTATAGAGAAAATCAGCTCATACCAGCTTTCAAAACAATCCCAAGAGATATACAAAAAGCGCATAATTCAGATTGTTTCTATCTCGATTATAGTCATCCTGTTTCTATTCTGGGTAATAAGGGTATTTTACAGGAAAAACGAAGAGTTACTAAAGACAAAAAAGAGGCTTGAGGAATCGCTAAAGAACTTTGAGGCCATAATGGAGAACTCCATCCAGATGACAATACTCATCAAAACAGACGGAAGATGTCTGCAATTTAACGATATGGCGCTCCATTCGCTTAAATATTCAGAAAGCGAGTTAAAGGATAAGAACATATCAGACCTGGTGCCGCAAGGAGAAACAGAGAAGATCAAAGAGGCGATAGAAAACAGGGATACATTTGAACTAAACCTGATAAAAAAGGACAACACCATCTTGAACACGCTGGCCAAGGCCACAAGGATAAAGATAAAAAACGAAGAGATCACGCTCATCACAGCCGTCGATATAACACCTATAAAGAGGTTGCAACAACAGCTGAACAACCTAAATAGGCAGCTAAGCAAAAGGGTAAAGGAAGAAACAGAGAAAAACATAAAAAAAGACAGGATGATTATGCAACAATCCAAAGCAGCAGCATTGGGCGAGATGATGGGCATGATAGCCCATCAATGGAGGCAACCCATAAACGCCATATCGGCCACCGTTAACAACCTCTTAATACAGATTCAGATGGACAGGCTCGATAGCAAGACCCTGACAAATAAGCTGTCCAACATATTGCAGTACATTCAGCACCTAAACGCAACCATAGAGGACTTCAGGAATTTCTACAAACCTCAAACAGTCAAGGAACCAACGAACATTGATGAGCTTTTAGAAACGCTCCTAAAGATCGTCAAGGACCACTTTGTAAGCAAAAATATAACCATAAAGACCGATTTTAACTGCTCATGCATGATCAACCTATACGGCAACGAGCTAAAGCATGTCATACTAAACATACTAAACAACGCCCGGGATGTGCTAATTGAAAGAAACATAGAGAAACCGACCATAACAATAACCACCAGGGCCGAAGGCAACCATGCGGTTATAATCATTACAGACAACGGCGGCGGTATTGATGAGAATGTCATAGAACACATATTCGACGCCTATTTTACAACAAAGGGCAAAAAAGGGACGGGGCTTGGCCTTTATATGAGCAAAATCATTATAGAGGAGCACCTAAACGGCAGGATAGAGGCATACAACACAGAAGACGGCGCGGCATTCAAGATATACCTGCCTATGAAATAGACCTCCTGTATTCCTGCAGGAAGTTGTGGGCAAGTCTTGTTGGCTCAGGGAGCCTATAGCCATTCAAGCACATAAGCGTAAGCTTTAGGGCGCTCTGGGCTGTGATGTTGTTTCCCGGTGAGATAAAGATGGGGTTGGCGTTCTTCTTAGACTTCAATACATACCCCACAACCTCACCGTCTATCAAAACGGCATTGTATTCACCCACACTATCTGGCAGTTTGTATTCGCCTATCAGGTGGGATTTGGCACATCCCAAAGAGACAGCATCGCAAACGATGCCGAAGTGAGCAGCAATACCCATCCTTCTTGGGTGCATTATACCCATACCGTCGAGCATAAAAGCATCGACACCACGGGTGCATCTATTGTAAACACCAAGTATCAAGGGCAGTTCCCTGTAAGCCAAAAATGTGGGTATGTATGGAAAATCGACCCTGCCCTCATAGAAGAACACATCATCAACGCTTCTGTTAACAACATCCCATACAACTAAAGAGGCAATGCCAATGGTGGAGGCCTTCCATATATCCAGATAGGTTAGATCGATACCGGCCACATACCTAACCTTGTCTGGTTTAATTCTATCTTTAAGGTTTAGGCTCTTCAGCAGGGATAGCTGTTGAAGCTTAAGTTTCTCCAAATCCATTATTTTTTTACAATAACGACAACGGGATCTGAGAAGTTAAAGCCCTTGTTGGACTTCAAAGAGATCTCAACGGGCAACACATCGCCGTTATTACAAACACTGAAGACATCTATGTCGCCCAACTTCTCTATCTTGCCCAATGTTTCTGCCTTTGTGGCTATATCCCTAAGTTTAACGATCTGCCCAACCCTCAGATACTCAGTATCATCAACATCGACAAACGCCTTAACATAGAGGGTTTTGGGTTTATACAGATACGCTATTACCGTTGATGGAGAAACGCTATCGCCTACATGGACAACATCCTTTGCCACCACACCGTCAATGGGGCTTACAACCCTGGTGTATGAAAGCATAAGCTGGGATAGCTTTACATCCTTCTTTAGAACATCGATCTCGTTCTTTAAGCTCATATAGGCATAGCCGTTCGTATTGTTATCAAACCTCTTAAGCTCAAACGACATGCTATTCAGCCTGCTGAGCTTTTTGTCCACCTCGGCCTTATAGAGCGTATCATCGATTAGAGCGATCATCTGCCCCTTCTTGACCGTATCCCCCCGCCTAACATACATCTTAACAACCATACCCGACACATAGGAAGGGGAAACGCCGATAACCTCGGCAGAAACAAAGGCCCTTCTGATTGTCAGCTCTTTAAACTTCCTATAGACGCCCCTGTAAAATAATGGCACCGAAACAATCGCTATAATAGAGGCAAGAATCAGAAAGAAATCCAGCTTCTTATTCATATTCAAAAAACCGCCAATTAGATTCAGCAAATAATATAGCGATTAAGCACGATTTTTTCAAATCCTTAACACCTTGGCCAAAACAACGCCAAACAGTATAACATTCCACAACAAGAACAACCATAAAAGCAGCGACGGCACTATTGCAACAGCACCATAAACCTTATTATAAGAAAACACAGAAAAATAGGCCGATAGGGCTCCTTTAAGCAGAAAAACAGCCACCGTTGTTATAAACGATGCGACCAATACATTCAAAAACCTCAAATCCTTGGGCTTTGTAATATAAAACAGGGCAAATAGGAAGATAAACCATATAAGAAAAGGCAAAAGCTTAACATAAGCAGCATCGGCTATCTTAGGCATAAAAAGCGGTATAACAATCCTCAAAGCCACGGCGATTGTAATGACAACGCCCACACCGATAATACCCAACAGAACAAAGCCAAAGGTTTTCAGGATATTGAGCTTATCCCTTGTCTGCAATATATACCTTATAGCCTTAAAGAAACCCAAAACCAAGCTCATCATGGATAAGGAGAAGATGATGGAGTTTATCAGCTCCATGGAGGACAACTTACTCAAAAACACATCAAAATAGACACTGACCTTATCCGCATAGGCCGGCACTATATTGACAATCGCCTTTTTGAAGTAAGGGATCTTCTTATCGACAAAGGGCAGATGGGATAGCACAAACAAGGAAAAATAGACAAAAGGCACTATGTTTAGAACGGTAAGATAGGTCAAAAAAGCGCTCCACAACAGCACCTGCCTCTCTTTGTAAATGCGGAGCGCCTCCTTGATGTTAAAAAACGACATTCAGGAATCTTTCCAGGCGTCTTATGGTTTCATCTTTGCCCAAAACCATAAGCATTTCGTATATACCAGGCCCAATACCCCTGCCCGTTAGGGCTATCCTCACAGGCTGGGCAAGCTTGACCATCTTTATATCGAACCTCTTAAGCACATCCTCAAAAATACCCTCAAGCGCCTGCTCAGAGGAAAAATCCGCATCCTTTAGCTTCTCCAACAGAAGGGCTAAATATTCCTTTGTGCTTGCCTTTACATACTTCTTTATTGCTTTTTTATCGTAATCCTCAGGCGGTTTGCAATAGAACCTAATCTCATCGGCAAGCTCAACAAGTGTTTGCGCTTTGGTCTGCCTTGTCTTTATGGCCTCAATCAAATAGCCATCATCAAAGCTTAAGCAGGCCTCATCCAAAAACGGCCTTAAATACCCAAGGAGTTTATCAGGCGGCATCATCTTCATATGCTCAAAGTTTACCCAGATGAGCTTATCGGGATTGAAGACGGCAGCAGACTTATTGAGCCTGTCAAGGGAAAAATATCTAATCATCTCATCGAAGCTAAATATCTCCTTATCGCCGTATGAAAAACCCAGCCTCAGTAGGTAATTAACCAAGGCCACAGGCAGAATACCCATTTGCCTGTATTCCAAAACGCTTTTTGCACCGTGCCGCTTTGACAATCTCGTTTTATCCTCACCCAAAATCATCGGAACATGGGCATACTCAGGAGGCTTTTTACCAAAAAGCCGATAAAGGACAATCTGCTTTGCCGTATTCGTCAAATGGTCATCGCCCCTTATTACATGCGTTATGCCGCACTCTATATCATCCACCACATTCGTGAAGTTATACATAAACGAACCGTCGGACCGCCTTATGATAAAATCATCAAACTCCTTATAAGAGAAGTGCATATCGCCGTGGAGATGGTCAAAAAAATCTATATCCTCCTCAGGCAGCTTAATCCTAACCACATACGGCTTATCTTTAGGGTAATCCTTCAGGTTTCTGCAGTGGCCATCGTAATGCGGATTCTCACCCCTCTTCAGCTGCTCCTCCTTTAGCTTTTCAAGCCTCTCTTTGGAGCAATAACACCTATAGGCCTTACCCTCTTTTATGAGTTTGTCTAAGTATCTTTCGTATATCTCGTTCCTCTCGCTCTGATAGCATATCTCATCCCACTCTATATTGCACCACTTAAGCCCCTCTAAGATGGCCTGGGTAAACTCCTCCCTTGAGCGCTCCTTGTCCGTATCCTCAATCCTCAGAATAAACTCGCCACTATTGGCCTTTGCAAACAGATAATTAAAGATCGCCGTCCTCAGGCCGCCTATGTGCAGATGACCCGTTGGAGATGGAGCAAAGCGTGTTCTAACCATCTATTGACTCCCCTTCTTCTGATTTGGATATATGGTAACCTCAACCCTCTTTGTCTTGTTATCCGACTGAGACACAACATAATCCCTATCGAGATAATAAACAACCCTATCTGAAGTTATGTTGTTTTTTCCCGAGATCACCTTAGCATGACCAATTAAGACCACCTTGGAATCGGATGCCGTATATATGGCCTTATCGCCCATGGCCTTCTTATCCTGCTTCGTTATAACGACATGTCCAATACACACAACCTTGCCGATATCGCCGGTTTTTTTATCCTTATAGACCTCCATTCTATCCGATGTTAACCTAACATCACCCCTTGTTGCAATTACATTACCCTCAAAGATATAGAGCCCCTTTTTATCAAAAGCCGTAAGCTTATCGGCCGTTATGTGGAGCGGCTGGTTGCCTTTTTTTATGTATTCCTTAGGATTGACGGCTGAAGCCTTAAGGCTCACCATTAAAATGGCCAAAACCACAAGAATCCTTTTAACCATAAATCTTCTCCAACTCCTCTTTTATCATTGCCAAAGCCCTTCTTCTGTGTGATATGGCGTTTTTCTGATCCTGGCTCATCTGGGCAAATGTCATATCATAACCATCAGGCACAAAGATCGGATCATAGCCAAAACCGTTATCGCCTATAGGTTTATCTATTATCACACCGTAAACATAACCCTCCTTCTGGATTATGCACCCCCCCACGATGAGACTCATGCAGCAGCTAAACCGGGCCCTCCTGTCAACCTCACCCTTTAGCCTCTCAAGGAGCTTTTTTATGTTATCCTCATCGAGCCCGCTTGAGGAGTACCGCGAGGAGTAAACCCCCGGCTCTCCGCCCAACGAAAACACCTCAAGGCCAGAATCATCGGCCAATACGGGATATTGGCTAAATTCGGCCAGGGCTTTAGCCTTTATGAGCGAGTTCTCACAGAATGTCTTGCCGTCTTCAGAAGGATTGAACCCCTCCACAACATCAGAGGCCGACAGAACCTTAAAACCCTCAAGGATCTGTCTTATCTCTTTAAGCTTGTGCTTGTTGTTTGTCGCCACAACAATAACTCTATCGCTTTGCAAAGGCATTCTCCCAATCCTTCAAAAACCTCTCAAGACCTATATCGGTTAAGGGGTGATTGAACAGCTTATCCATAACATCGGGCGGTATGGTGGCTATATCAACACCCATCTTGGCAACCCCTATTACATGTAAAGGATGCCTGATGCTTGCAGCTATAATCTCGCACTCAAAGTCGTAATTATCAAGAATTGCCCTAATCTGTGCCACCATATCAAGCCCATCGGTCGATATATCATCAAGCCTGCCAATAAATGGGCTTACATACCTCGCACCGGCCTTGGCAGCAAGCAACGCCTGGGCAGGTGAAAAGACAAGGGTCATGTTAACCCTTATGCCCTTCGATGCAAGTTGATGTGTGGCCTTTATACCCTCCCTTGTCATCGGTATCTTTATTACGATGTTTTCATGTATTGCTGCAAGCTCCCTGGCCTCCTCGATCATGCCGACGGCCTCTGTTGAGACGACCTCAGCCGATATGGGCCCATCGACGATCTCTGTTATCTGGCTTATTACCTCCTTGAAGTCCCTGCCCTCTTTGGCAATGAGACTCGGGTTTGTTGTAATGCCGTCCACAAGCCCCATCTCGGCAAAATACCTTATCCTTTCCACATTTGCAGTATCCAAAAAGAACTTCATCCTGCCTCCCCCAACGAATCAAGAATATTCTTGTCCAATCCAAGAAGAAACATTACGCTTATTATAACCTCTGCATCACCGACATTATGCTCAAAAAAACCACCCACCAAAAAGGCAATAAAGCCCATCGTCAGGCCTATAGCAACCCCTCGGTAAAAATCACTATCCGTTTTTCTTATAAAAACAACATTCCTATACAGCACATAGCCCCATAAATAAAGCCACACAACAAGACCCACAACGCCCCACTTAAGCAAAATTTGCAGATATTCGTTGTGAACAGAACTATACACATAAGGCATAATATCCTTTTTATGGGGAAAAGCCATTCTAACCCTTTTTATCATATAAGGTTTAACATAATGAAACAGATTACCGCTTCCGCAACCTATGAGCTTGTTCTTTATGTTATAATCCTTATACAAATCAATCCCCGCCTGCCAGAGGGCTATCCTATTTATAGCCGATTCGCTCTTGCTGTAATGAATTACAGCCTGAAAGCTATTATGAACTGGCTTAATAAAGAAGTAAGAAAGCACAGAGACGGTTAGAATAGTCAAGACTATTGCCCTAAACGATTTGGATCTAAAATATATAAAAGGGGAAAGAAGCAGGGCAACCAAAAAACCCAGCCAATATGTGCGCTTCAGAGTAAGCAGCAACGCAACAAAAAGAAGAAAAGACACAAGTAAATAGTAAAACCTCAATTTAACATCCTTCTCGAATACAGAAACAGAGATAAACAAAAGAGAAATAGGAGCCAGTATTCCCGCTGTTGTCAGAGAGTTGCTAAATAACCCTATGTCGACATAATAATGAGGTTTTTTAAAAAAGTGTATATTCATAAAATCGCTTAAGTGGGCATGATTTATTTTTATCCCCGTAAAAGCCTGAAAGATGACGGCAAATGCGCTAACTATGGCAGCAATACCCAGCAATATCAACACCAACCTTATCTTCTTTCTATCGACCCTCGATGAGATAAAATACGGCAAAAAGTGCCACAGATAGTGTGCATTGTTTAGGCTATGAATGGGTCTATACGACAGAATAGACGATACAAACCCGACACCCGAAACACCCAACACCCTGTAATCTATATCCGAAAGCCTTAGCCTTTTGTAAGATAATATCAAACCCAACAGACCGACGCCTATGGCAACATTATCCAAGGCTATGGATGTGGGCGTTGACAAACTCAAAAGAACAACAGCAATGGTTAAAAAAATCATCTCTTACCATACTCCTTTTTGCATTGCTCTGAACAAAAATAGACCACACCACCTGTTAGTTTTATCTTCTTGACGGCCTCGGATTTTGGCAAATACACACCGCAGTTTGCACACTTCACAAGCTGCTCAGGCCGATTATTTCTGTTGTTATTCTGTTTTGCTTTATCCCTTGGCGGAAATATAGCATCGAGTATATTATCAACACGCTTTTTAAACGAATATATCGTCACAAACAAAAAAAGCAGAAAGAGAAAAAATAAAATCTTAAGCATCAGCTCAACAGACCGTTAACTATAAACTCCGCAGCCTCATCCTCTGTTAAACCCTTTGCCATAAGGGTTTCAAGCTGCGCCTGGTTAATTCTACCCACACTGGCCTCATGGGTCAGCTCAGCCTTATCGTTTAAAACCTTCAGAAGCGGCAGGGTTGAAACCTCAACCTCGTTGCCCTTCACTATCTCATTACACTCTATATGACCCCTTGCATGGGCAGCATTACCGTAAGCCTCATTCACAACATGGGCCTTTGTTCTATCCGTTGCAAATATGGTGGATGCAGCGATACCGGAGGAATACTCACCGTTTAGCCGTAAAACCTCTCTTATGTCGATTATATCATCCTCCCTGCCGTATATCTTGCTTTCTAAGTTGGCTTTCGCATTCTTCAGAAGCTCTATATCCATAACCACATTGATCCTTCCGACCCTCGTTTTGGTCTCATAGAACTTGCTTGCAAAGTAAGAATTCTCATCGACCTTCATCTTTGTTATCGTCTCAACAAACACACCGCCGTTTTCATCGTGAAAGTGCTCATCCTCATAGACAACAAAGGAGTTTTTACCTATATACATGTCGCTCTCCATATAGTGGTGCAGCTTTTCCACCTTTGTAAGTATGCAATGCGACTTAAACTTCACCTTAACATTGTCGCCTATTATATAGTTAAACTTCAATATCTGCTCACCCCTCTTTTTCAGAAAGCCCGTGCAGAGGTGAACAGGCACAGGGATTATCGTGTTATCTTCTATTTCCACATCTATCATCACAAGTCCGTCGGCCCTCTCCTTCGATGTAATCCTCATGCCCTTGACGCTGTTTAGGCCCACAACCTTATTGCCACTGACTATTATCGTTGCAACACCAGGGCTTCTTAGGCTTTTATCATTTGTATTCTTCTCATACATCTCAACAAGCTGCTCAAACTCCTTCTCGTATCCCTTAACTATATCCATTCTAATCTTCCTCCAGATAGTTTATGTGGCCGCATGTATCGCAGGTTTTCTCATAGTACTCCACTATCTTTTCACTTGAGCCTTCCAAAAAAACCTTACCAGCGCATATAAGATAAGAATAGGAGCAACTCAAGGCTATCTCCTTTCTGTGGGTTATAACAATAACGGCGCTCCCCATCTCTTTAAAGCGATTTATGACCTTTATTATCATATCCAGGCTCATTATATCGATACCGCTATCCGGTTCATCCATTATTATATACCTTGGCTTTAAAAGCAGGCAGCTTGCAAGTTCAACCTTCTTTCTCTCACCCCCGGATAACTTCTTATCCACAAAGCGCTTTAGGTATTTATTGGGCTCAAGATTAACAAACTCCAATGCCTCTTCTATCTCCTTTTTTGGTATATTCCGATTGAGCTTTAGATAGTTTTCAACCGTTATACCCTCAAACCTTGCAGGCTCCTGCCACAGAAGCGATATACCCCTTTTTGCCCTTTCTGTGACATCCAGCGCGGTTATATCCTCACCATCAAGTACAATCCTACCCTCATTCGGTTTATAATCAGAAAGCCCCATAATGATATAACCTATTGTTGATTTACCAACGCCGTTATTACCCACTATACCGTAAACCTTGCCCTCTTCAAACTCCATGTTTATGCCTTTGATGATCTCGTTTGAATTCTTGGAATACTTTATATTCTCAAGCTTAAGCATCTTACCTCCCATACAAAGAGTTGACTAAATAATAACGCTTTATACCTCAAGGTCAAGCTTTTTGAGCTTCTCTATTTCGTCTCTGTATTTTATAGCAGACTCAAAATCCATCTTCTTAACCGCATCCTTAAGAAGCCTTTGAAGCTGTTTTATCCTTTTGGGTATATCCTTAGGCTTTAGCTGAAGATCAAACCCCTCCAGCGTATCCATGTAATCCAGATTGCACATCTGAAGCATCTTGTTATCCTTGGATTTTACTATGGTTTTGGGCTCTATGCCGTGTTTTTTGTTGTATTCTGCCTGAATCCTGCGCCTTCTTTCTATCTCATCAATGGCTTTCTTCATCGAGTCGGTCATTTTGTTGGCATAGAATATCACTTTGGATTCTGCATTCCTGGCCGCCCTTCCGGATGTCTGAATCAGGCTTGTGGTTGAACGCAAAAAACCCTCCTTATCAGCATCCAGTATAGCCACGAGGTTTACCTCTGGTATATCAAGCCCCTCCCTCAACAGGTTAACGCCGATGATGCAATCGAATTTATCATTCCTTAAATCGCTTATGATCTTTGCCCGCTCTATGGCGTTTAGTTCAGAATGCATATATTTCGTTTTTAATCCCAATTCATTGTAATACTCACTCAGATCCTCAGCCATCCTCTTGCTCAGCGTGGTTATCAGAACCTTGCCACCCTTTTCAGTTGCCTTTTTTATTTCAGAGTATAGATCATCCACGGCATTATCCATAGGTCTTACCTCAACGGGCGGTTCCATAAGCCCCGTTGGCCTTATGATCTGCTCAACAACAACCCCATTGGATAGATTAATCTCAAATTCATCAGGGGTTGCAGAAACAAAGATAACCTGATCCCATCTCTCCATGAGTTCCTCAAACCTAAGCGGCCTGTTGTCCAATGCAGAAGGAAGCCTAAACCCGTAATCCACAAGCGTCTTTTTCCTGGAATAATCCCCCCTATACATGCCCTTTAGCTGCGGAAGCGTCACATGGGATTCGTCTATTATAACCAAAAAACCATCCCCGAAGTAATCTATCAATGTCCCTGGCGGTTCACCGGGTTTTCGGTTTGAGAAGTGTCTGGAGTAATTCTCAATGCCTGCGCATGTACCTGTCTGCTCTATCATCTCAAGGTCAAAGTTCGTTCTCTCTTCAATCCTTTGGGCCTCAAGTAGCTTACCCCTGCTTTTGAAGTATTCAACCCTCTCCTTTAGCTCTTCCTTAATCGATTTTATGGCCCTCTCCTTCTTCTCCTTTGTCGTAATAAAGAAATTGGCAGGAAATATAGCAACAGATTCCCTCTCCTCAACAACCCTGTTGGTAAGGGGGTCAAACATAACAATTCTATCCACCTCATCGTCAAACAACTCTATCCTTATGGCCAGATTCCTCATATAAGATGGATATATATCAATAACATCCCCCCTAACCCTGAATGTGCCACGCTCAAAGTTTATATCGTTCCTTGTATATAAAAGCTCAACAAAAGTCGAAAGTATATCCTTTCTTGAGAGCTTATCACCCACATTGATATAAAATGCAAGCTTCGAATAATCCTCCTTCTCGCCCGCTCCGTATATACAGGAAACGCTCGCCACGACAATCACATCCCTGCGGGTCAAAAGGCTCATTACGGTTTTTTGCTTAAGCCTGTCTATCTCGTCGTTTATGGATGAATCTTTGGCTATATAGGTATCCGTTCGGGGAATATAGGCCTCTGGTTGATAGTAATCGTAATAGCTAATAAAATATTCAACGGCGTTCTCTGGAAAGAACGCAGAGAATTCATTGTAAAGCTGAGCAGCCAGCGTTTTGTTGTGGGATATTACCAAAACAGGCTTGTCGATCCGGGCTATGACATTTGCAATGGTAAATGTCTTGCCACTGCCTGTAACACCCAATAAGACTTGATACTTAACACCCCTCTTGAGGTTGTTTACCAGCTCCTCTATAACCCTGGGTTGATCGCCTGCAGGCTCATAATCGCTCTTTAGCTTGAATATCCCCATTTAGCCGTAATTTTTTCGCCTGAAAAGATCGGTTCTTTTTGAGATGATTCTATCTATAAACAAAATACCGTCTAAATGGTCTATCTCGTGTTGAATAACCACAGCCTCAAAGCCCTCTGTGTCGAATTGGTGCTCCTTACCGTCTAAATCCCAGTATTTTACAGTAATCTTCCTCGCCCTGTTGACATTACCCGTATAATCCGGCACGCTTAAGCACCCTTCTCTCGTTTTTATTATGCTGCTCCAATCTAAAATCTCGGGGTTTATCATAACAAGCTCGCCGTGATTTATCTTCTGCCCCTTTTTATTCTTCGATGCATCAACGGCTATAATCCTCACAAGTTCACCTATCTGGGGGGCAGCTATACCGACTGTATGGTTGTAATAGCGCATGGTTTCCAATAGATCCTTAGCAACCTTGAGCGTTTTTTCATCTATATTCCTAATCTCATCACATACGGTCTTCAATCTCTGATCAGGGTAAATCACTATATCTCTAACAGGCATAGGCTCTCCTAAAGCTCATAGGTTTCGACTTTTCTAATGGAGTAATCGACATTGATCTTCTTGCACGCCCTATCGAGTATCCCTCTAAAGGCAGACTCATCCATCCCTTTGGGCAGATCCACATCCAAAATCATCACATACATGGGGGGCTCACCCTTTGTCAGCCTGGTTCTTAAGTCGAGTATGTTTATGCCGTTATCTGCAAAGGCCTTGGAAATCCCATAAACAATGCCCACCCTATCTGTGCCATAAACCGACACGCTGTATAGGTTCTCAGGCTCCCTTGTTGTGGCTTCATCCTTATCTATCCTTCTTAGGGAAATACTCAATTCTAAATCCTTCCTTGCTTTTGCAAAGGCCTTTTTTAGCTCAAGCACGCCGTAATTGGTATCTGACGATATTATTAGCGTCATGGTAAACTGATCCCCAAGCAGCGTGGAGATGGAATCCTCAATCGATATACCCTTATTGAACAGAACCTCAGAAACAGCAGCCACTATACCAGGTTTATCCCTTCCTATAACCGTAAGGGCATAAAAATACTTACCCATTCTTCACCCCCTTTTTGTTCTAACGGGCAATTTTATATCTATGGGAAAAATAATTCAAATAAAAAAGGCCGGACAAGCCGGCCAACCTTGTTTAGGAGGACAGCGTCCTTAGAAGGTATAGCTTAGCTGGAATGCAAAAGTATCCTGGTGCATTTTGATTTTCGTCTCAGGACCATACATCATTAGATTTTGCACGGATGTATTTTTATGGCTCTGTTTATGCTCAAATGCATGTGCATAGGCAAATGAGGCCTCCAGATTCTTTGTAAAGCTATAACTCAAACCCGCTGTTAGGTGTGTTTCCACAATAGCCGGAGCAACTATGTTAGCATTCAAATCATCATCTTTGATTGGGCTCTTTGCATAGTTAAAACCAGCCCTAAGTGTTAAAGCCCTTGTTGCTTGATATTCGGCACCAAAGGCAAATACCCATTGATTATGCCAATGGAAATTCCAGGTTGGCTGACCCATGCCAGTTGTATCAACTTCATTCATAACCTTATGGTAATTAATCCATCTAACATCAGCCTCAAGTCTAAGGGGCTCAATTGGCCTGAAGTTAACACCTAAAGCGATCTGCTGCGGCATATTCAATCTCATTTTAACCTTATTACTGTTAATCATCATGCCTGCGGCTGTTGTAGGACTTGGTTTTGTAACATTCCATTCAAGCTTTTGCATCCATCTTTCAGATTTATAAACAAGACCCAGTTGAATCATATCGTTTAATTTATAAACAACACCAAGATCAAAACCCAAGCCATATGCGTTTGTTGTATCCAAGGAAGCACTGGAGTTATCTGAAAAACCATACTCCAAACCCATAGCTTGATAAACAAATACAGGAGCAAAACCTATAGACAACTGATCATTGAACCTATATGCACCACCAATAGACATCTCCATCATCTGCATGTTAGAGTATGCTTTCTTAAGCCTTCCAGTGCCAGTTAAATTATTATTACTCCAATCAACACCCATACCGGAGATACCATACATACCTATACCAAAAACAAAGTGGGGTGTGCCGCAATTACAACCCATAGGATTGTAGGCAAAACCAGCTGAAGGTATCATAAATATGTTGGAATCGCTTTTGTGGCCGTTCATTTTCCTTGGGGGCGTAAATATTGCTCCACCAACATCAAATGTCGTATTCCTCAACCAGGCAATACCTGCAGGGTTCTGGATGATCGTTGATGCATCCTGCGGATTTGCAACAACTGCACCTGCCATACCCAAAGACTTAGCGCCTGTTGCTATCATGTAATATCCATTTGTAGCATGAGACATATTGGCCGCACCAAAAACCAAACCAGCAGCTATTGCTGCACTAAAAAGCCTCTTCCTCAAAGACATAACCAAAAACCTCCTGTTTTAATAAAATTTCCTGAAAACTAACTTTATTCTTACAATCACAGAGTATTTGATATAACTTTATAATACATTTGTCAACCGCAAAAATACATTCAAACCCATTTTTCTAATAATTTTTTGAAGATATTATTTTATAATCGTAATCCAGTCCAACAATTAAACAATATTTGCATACCCACTGCTTGACTTTTTTATAAAATGACATATGTTCAAAATAGAAAACGACTCTGGAGGTATGGAATGAAGATCGCATTTCCAACAAACAACTTAAAAACAATCTCATCACACACATCCCTTAGCAAATACTTTGCCATAATAGAGATAAGGGACGGCAAGGTCACAGACAGG
The DNA here is from genome assembly GCF_000526195.1 of Hippea sp. KM1. Classification (NCBI taxonomy): domain Bacteria; kingdom Pseudomonadati; phylum Campylobacterota; class Desulfurellia; order Desulfurellales; family Hippeaceae; genus Hippea; species Hippea sp. KM1. The sequence continues at coordinate 696,723 of NZ_JAFP01000001.1, read as the reverse complement.
GTGGCCATAAAAAACCCGATACCGGAGCTTGCAAAGCAAACCCAGACAGAGGAGCCCAATAGGGGCTTGGGTGCTGGCAGGATAGTCCCACAGCTTCTAAACGGCGTCGATGTGTTTATAGTCAACCAGATCGGAGACGGCATGAAGACAAACCTAAACGCTGCTGGCATAAAGGTTATAGAAACCCAGATTAAAGACATAAAAACGATTATAAACGAGTTTCTGGAGGTATAGAGAATGAACAGGAGATTTAAGTGTGCTGACTGTGGTGCAGAATTTGAGGAACCATTCGGAACAGGCAGGCCCGTATGCCCCAAATGCGGCTCGGATAATGTATTCAGGATCGACGAATATGCCGGCATGGGAAAAGGCCAAGGCTTAGGCGCAGGAAGAGGGCAAGGTCTTGGCAGAGGATTAGGCAGAGGCTTAGGAAGAGGAATGGGAAGAGGATTTGGCAGAGGCAGATTCTAAACCTCAAGGGGGACAACCCCCTTTTTTCTTTTTAGCTATTCAAACCTCCAACATCAAAACCTTCAATCCATCCAAACAAGGGTATTGCACTGAGCACCATTGAGATATATTTTTCTTGACATATTCTAATATTGGAATATATAAAAATAGAAATTTATTAACGGAGGTGCAGGGATGCAAGAGATGTTTAAAGCCCACAGGGAGATCGTAAACTCCATAACGAGCCTGGATGAGACAGAAAAGGAGTTGCTCTATTCGGCCCTAAACATTCACGGCCATTTTTGCGGCGGTATGCCAATGGGTTATCTGGCCGGCCTTGCAGGCTTGAAGGCCTTAGGCACAACAAGGGAGCTTAGCATGGACAAGGAGGTTATAGTCTATGTGGGCGACCACCACGCAGGCGGTTGTTTTGCAGACGGTGTCCAGTTTGCAACAGGATGCACATTTGGAAAAGGTATCATGAGCAAAGACCCAAGGGGTAAATGGGCCTACATGTTGATAGACAAAAAAAGCAAAAAGGCCGTAAAGGTTACGGTAAAACCCGAAATCATGCAGGCGGCTTTTGATGCACCGTTTATAACTAAATACAGGCTAAAGGGCATCCCTCCTGCTGAGGTTGATCAGGATGTGGCAAAACAGGCGTTCTTAGGTCTGTTTGGCAAAAAACTTGAGGATATAGTCAACATAGAAGGACCGTTTAACTATGACCCAAAAAAGGGCAACTCCTGCTTCAATTTGGCATTCTGCGACAAATGCGGAGATGCGGTTGCTGAGAATTACCTAAGGGTGGAAGACGGCAAGAAGGTATGCCTGGATTGTTTCACATACACCAACCTCATTGAGAGGAAATAGGCATGACACCCACTGTGTCTGTCTTGGGTATAACATTCGTCATTATATGGGCAGCTTCATTCTTATTTGCCATGCTGGGGCTTGGCGGCGGCATGGTGTATGTCCCTGTAATGAAGTGGCTGGGCTTTGACCTAAAAACCATAGCCATACCGCTTGGGCTTCTGCTTAATGGGCTTAATACCGGCCTTGCCATGATACCTTACCACAAAGCAAAGCTTATCGATTACAAAGGCGCCCTACCCTTTGCTTTAGCAGCCATCATCGGGGCGCCCTTTGGCGTATATACGGTTCAATTCATACCGACACGCATTGTCTTGATACTGTTCATCATAGCCGTATTGATTGCTGCTGCCAAGGTGTTTATATCAACAAAGGCTCCAGATGAGGACAACCTCATAGAGTTTAAAAAAAGGCTCATATACGGCGGTGCAAGCGGCCTTTTGATAGGTTTTATAGGCGGCATGCTGGGCATAGGCGGTGGATTTTTGGCAGCTCCAATCCTAATGAGTATGGGGTATGGTGCAAAAAGGGCTGCTGCCACAACGGCCTATGTCGTCACATTCTCATCCGCCAGCGGATTTTTAGGCCATGTTGCAGAGGGGCATTTTGACATTACAACGACAGCCGTGCTTGTGGTGGCCGTTCTGCTTGGTTCTCAACTGGGCGCCAGATTCACTGTAAAGAGGGCAAAACCCAAGACAATCAAAACAATTTATGCTATAATTCTATTGCTTATTGCTGTTAAGTTGACACTGGGTTTATTTGGGATACGATTTAGATGAAAAACTTAGAGGCTTACGAATTCAAAACGCAGGTGGTTAAGGCGTTTGCCCACCCTTTGCGCCTTGCCATCTGCGAATACTTATTAAAAATAAAACAGCCAAAGTGTGTAAACCACATAGCGGGGGAGTTTAACAAGAACCAGTCTGTAATATCCAAACATCTCTCGATTCTGCAACAGGCCGGGATAGTTAAGGTGGAAAAGGAAGGGGTCTTTGTGCGCTATACCCTCTCAAACCCGCAGATCACACAAGCCCTGATAAAATCCATAAACGAACTGGCCAAGCACAACGCCAAGATGAGCTCAAAGATAGCAGAGTCCCTTTAGAAGGTCTCATCCACTATGGCCTTTGCAAGCCTTAAGGCCTCCCTGTGCGCCTTAACATCGTGAACCCTGAAGATCGATGCCCCCCTTAAGAGTGCCACAACATTGGAAGCAACAGTCCCAAAAAGCCTATCTTTGGGGTTGCCAACCCCCAAAACCGCACCGATAAAACTCTTTCTTGATGTCCCTATAAGAATAGGTCTGCCCCACACCCTGAATGCCTCAAGGTGATTTAGTATAGTTAGGTTATCCTCAAACCTCTTGCCAAAGCCAACACCCGGATCAAGCACAACCCTTTCTTCGTCGATGCCGGCCTCTTTAAGCCTATTCAAGATCCCTTCAAATCTATCGTTGATCTCGCCAAGCAGATGTTCGTATGTCGGGTCTTTCTGCATATCCTTTGGCGTTCCTTTTATGTGCATATCAACTATACCGCAGTCGCTGTTTGAAAGAACATCGACCAGCCTATCATCAAACCCCAATCCGCTTATATCGTTTATTATCTCAACGCCCCTATCCAAAACCTCTTCTGCAACCCTCGATTTGTATGTATCAACAGACACAACAACATCAAAGCGCCTCTTTATGGCCTCCACAACAGGAACAACTCGCTTCAACTCCTCATCCAAAGGCACAAATTCGCTGCCAGGCCTTGTTGATTCTCCGCCAACATCGATAATATCGGCACCCTCCTCAATCAACTGCTCCGTCCTTTTCAACGCAGCATCTATGCTGTTAAACTCGCCTCCGTCAGAGAAGGAGTCAGGCGTCACATTCAATATGCCCATTATCAAATAATCGTCTTTTAAATCAAAAACCCTATCCTTCACCCTCCATACAAAGCTTCCTTCCAAAACCCCTTCAAGGGCCTTTTTAAGCCTAAAGGATAGCTTCTTTAGAAATGCAAAATCCTGAATGGATAACTTATCGGCAAGCTTAATTAATCTTTTTGCATCGCCCATTATAAGGCAGTCTGTGATCTGGGTCTGGGCTGTCACAACACCCTTTTCAACGGCAACATCGATACCCAAAGAAAGGGCCTCCTGCTTTAAGATGTTGGCATGATAGAACCTGCATCCAAACACCCTAACCGCATAACAGACGGCCTTTTTATCCATCAGGCCTATAGCGACACTATCAACACCAATACCCTTTATGAGTCTTTTGGCCTCACCTATGTCGTTTATCTTAAGCAGCTCTATCATCGCTCAACCCCAAAATCTCATCGATCTCTCTTGCATCTAAAACCTCTTTTTCAAGGAGCTTCTGAGCCATCTTTTCTATCTTATCCCTGTTATCCTCTATTATCTCAACGGCCATTCTATAGGCCTCCTCAACCAGTTTCCTCACCTCGGCATCTATCAACTTGGCCGTCTCCTCCGATATGCTCTTCTTAACGGCAATATCCCTGCCCAAGAAAACCTCTTTACCCTCATCGGCCAGATGGATAGGACCCAAAGAGCTCATGCCCCATTCGCAGACCATTTTCCTTGCAATCTCGGTTGCCCTCTCTATATCGTTGCCCGCACCGGTTGTTATGTTGTTTAGAATAACCTCCTCTGCTGCCCTTCCGCCCATCAAAACGGCCATCCTGTTCATCAGATATTCCCTATCGTATGTGTATTTATCATCCTCTGGCAGCTGCTGTGTAATACCCAAGGCCATGCCCCTGGGGATTATGCTAACCTTATGCACCGGGTCTGTATTGGGCAACATCTTTGCAACAATGGCATGCCCAGACTCATGGTATGCTGTTATTCTCTTCTCCCTATCGCTAATTATGACATTCTTCCTCTCAGGCCCAAGCAGAACCTTATCCTTCGCAAGGTCAAAATCCTCCATCTCAACCTTGCTCTTATTCCTCCTTGCAGCAATCAAGGCCGCCTCGTTCACCAAATTGGCCAGATCGGCCCCAACAAACCCTGATGTGCTTTTTGCTATAACCTCTAAATCAACATCATCCCCCAAAGGAATCTTCCTTGTATGAACCTTCAATATCTCAAGCCTGCCCTTTACATCCGGTTTTGGCACAACGATCCTTCTATCGAACCTGCCAGGCCTCAACAAGGCCGGATCCAGAACATCGGGCCTGTTTGTTGCAGCCATAACTATGATGTTGGTATCGGTCTGGAAACCGTCCATCTCAACAAGCAGTTGGTTTAGCGTCTGCTCCCTTTCATCGTTTCCACCACCGACACCAGCCCCACGCTGTCTTCCAACCGCATCTATCTCATCGATAAACACAATGCACGGGGCGTTCCTTTTGGCCTGATTAAACAGATCCCTCACCCTGCTTGCGCCAACACCGACAAACATCTCAACAAAATCCGAGCCGCTTATGGTAAAAAACGGCACGCCGGCCTCACCGGCTACAGCCTTTGCAACAAGCGTCTTACCGGTGCCTGGTGCACCAACCAACAATACACCCTTTGGTATCTTTGCTCCTATCTTTGTAAACTTCTTTGGATTCTTCAAAAACTCTATAAGCTCAAGCAATTCATCCTTAACCTCATCTATACCGGCCACATCCTTAAATGTTATGCGGTTTTTTGGATCGCTTACAAACATTCGCGCATTGCTCTTACCAAAGCTTAGCGCCTTACCCCCCTTGTTCATCTGGTTCATGAAATAAAACCACAAGAAGATAAAGACAATCATCGGCGCCCAATAGATCAGTATATTGGTAAGCAGGGAGTTGTTTTGCGGGGGTTTTATATTCACAGCAACACCACTGTTTGCAAGCTTGTCGGCTATCTCCTTAACCTCAGGAACATATGATTTATACCGCTTACCGTCTTTGGTGATTACATAAACATCGTTGCCCTCAAAATTGGCCTTCTTGACCTTGCCGCTATCAATTAGCGATATGAGTTTTGTATAGCTCAGTCTCGCATAGGTGTAATTCTTGTTGTTGAACAGGTTAAACAACAGTATCATCAACACCGCTATAATCATCCACAAAAACGCATTGCGATAAACGGGCGACATCAACACCTCCATGCAGGAATTTGAAAAAATATAGCAAAACAGGAGGGCAAAGTCTATACCTGTTGAATATAACCCTTAAGGCCCAACTCATGGACAAAATCGACTATCTCAAAATACTCATCCGGGCTTATCTTTCTTTTTATGAGCGGATGCAAGAAGGCCTTATATGCCGGAAAGTATTGAAACATCACAGAAACATCGACATCGGGCAGATTGTCCCTTATCCACAGAAGCGCCTTTTTGCTGTTCTCTATGCAACCGGGTAGAACAAGGTGTCTGACAATAAGCCCCTGCTTTGCTATACCATCTTCTAAAACGAGCCTGCCTTTGGTGTTAAACATGGCCTTCAAGGCCCTTGTTGCCACATCAAAATAGTCATTCACACCAGAAAGCTCCATCGAAAGCTTATCGTCGGTGTATTTTAAATCCCCCAGATAGACATCCACATAGCCTTCCAAGGCGTAAATCACCTCTTCCTTATCATACGAACTGGTGTTGTAAACAATGGGAATACTCAAGCCCTTAGACCTTGCAAGTTCAATAGCATCCACAAGCAGGTGAGCAAAATGGGACGGCGTGACAAAATTTATATTATGAGCACCCCTTTTTTGGAGTCTTATCATTATATCGGCAAGCTCATCAATCTCAACCTCCCTAAATGCGCTCTTTAGCTGGCTTATGGGGTAATTCTGGCAATATATGCAGCCCATATTGCAACCGGCAAAAAATATCGTGCCCGATCCGTTTTTACCGCTTATGGGGGGTTCTTCGCCAAAATGGAGGTTGAAGCTTGCTATCTCTAACTTGCTTGAGGTCTTACACAGCCCTCTGCCCCTGCTCCTGTTCGCCTTACAATTCCTCGGGCAGAGCCTGCAGTTGCCCTCAACAAGATACTTTAACATTCTGCCAATAAAAAAAGGGAGGACCCATAACGAGCCCTCCCCCATTTGTTTTTAAGCTGCAAGCCGGATTATTTTGCTCCAGCAAGCTCCTCGAGCATGTCTGTTGTGATGGATTTTGGCCTCTCGATCTGATAGCCAAGACCCCTGTCCCAAACGATGTTTGCTGTAACACCCAAGGCCCTTCCGATACCGAAGAGTACTGTGTAGAAGTCGTACTCCCTTACGCCGTAATGCCACTGGATGCAGCCGGAGTGTGCGTCTACATTTGGCCATGGGTTCTTTACTTTGCCAAGCTGCTGCAAGATTGGAGGAACAACCTGGAACATCAGGTCTACATACTTGAAGATCGGATCGTCTGGCAAGTGCTTCAGAGCGAACTCCCTCTGAGCTGTGTATCTTGGGTCTGTCTTCCTCAAGACTGCATGACCGAATCCAGGAACAACCTGACCGCTGTTCAATGTATCCCAGATGAACTTCTCCATCTCCTCTTTTGTTGGGATCTTGCCGCCCATCTTCTCCATTACGCCCTGGATCCATCTCAAGACCTCCTGGTTGGCCAAGCCGTGCAATGGACCAGCAAGACCGCACATACCAGCAGCATAGGAGTAATAGATGTCGGACAATGCACTTGCTACCAAGTGTGTTGTATGAGCGGAAACATTTCCTGACTCATGGTCGGAGTGCAGGATGAAGTACATCCTTGCAACATCGTCATAAGGCTTATCGATTCCCATCATATGGGCGAAGTTACCACCGAAGTCCAGATTCGGATCGCTTGGAATGTGTGTATCGCCCTTATATTTCATTCTATAGATGTAAGCGCCCAATAGTGGCAATTTTGGCAGAAGATCCATTACATCTTCATACATATACTCCCAAGCATCCATCTTGTTGAACTGGCCGGATGCATACCACTGAGCGAATTTGGAATCCCTCTGCATTGCAAGGATTCCAGCAGCAAACATTGTCATTGGGTGAGTATCCCTTGGCATAGCCCTCAAGATGTCAATTACATACTGAGGAAGCTGCTCCCTCTTCTTCCACTCTGTGTAAACCTCTTCAACATCCTTCTCTGTTGGCAACTCGCCTGTCAACAACAGATAGAAATGACCCTCAACATAGGGCATCTCTGCGCCCTCTGGCTTGGGCAACTTCTCCATTACTTCAGGGATTGTATAACCCCTAAACCTAATTCCCTCATAAGGATCCAGATAGGAGATGTCTGTAATGAGAGCCTTCAAGCCCCTCATACCAGCGATGATCTTGTAAACGGTTACCTCATCGATAACCTTGTCTGCAAACTCCTTGTAGAGTCTGGTGATCCTCGGTCTGTGAGCCTGAATCTTCTCATACAGCTTTTCCTTAATTCCCATGGCTAAACCTCCTTAAAAAATTAATTTTTCTTTACATAAAGCCGTTTACGGCTTATTAAGTTCTCCTCTTGCTGCGCTGTGTCTATCTATAACACTTTTATTAACTTTTGTCAACAGTTTAAATATCTTACTAACAATAAACTTTATCCCTTACAAAAGTAAAGGCCCTTAACCAGAGTTATAGTGGGTTGATTTTTAAGCCTTTCATCGGTATAAATAAAAACATGAATTTTACCGTGGACGGCAAGAGGTTTAATTTTAACTATCTCATATCGGATTACACCGGAACGCTCTCAGAACACTCAAGAATTATCCCCTGCGTTAAAGAAAAAACAGCTCAGCTAAAAAACCTATTTAAAAGAATCATTGTACTAACCGCTGATACGATGGGCAGTGCAGAAAGGGAGCTTTCAAGCCTCAATATAAAGCTAAAAATCATAAACCGGAACACATCCATACAAAAAAGGGAATTCTTAGAATCGATAGGTGCAGAAGAATGCATAGCGATAGGAAATGGCAACAACGACATAGAGATGTTCAAGGTTGCAGGCCTGTCGCTGGCCGTAATAAACAAAGACGGCTGCAACGCTAAGCTGATACAGCACGCAGACCTTGTGTTTAACTCGATATGCGATGCATTAGACGCCCTCATAAACCCCAAGATACTCATATCGCTCTTGCGCAACTAATTGTAAAAAATTAAAAAATCTTATAGAATTGTAAAAAATTTACGGGAGGTTTCTTATGGAGGTAAGAATTACGGTTCTGGCAGAAAACAGCGTCGTTGTGCCATTTGATGTAATTGGAGAGCACGGCTTTGCCGCTTTTGTGGAGACACCGGAGTTTAACTTTCTATTCGACACAGGACAGGGCAAGGCTTTGATAAACAACGCAATAGCGCTAAAGAAGGATCTATCCAGCATAAAATTCCTATACCTATCGCATGGTCATTACGACCACACAGGCGGCATGGTTGATCTGTTAAAGATAAAATCCCCTCTAAAGGTATACACCCACAAGGACGCCTTCTCAAAGAGGTTCTGGTTCAAGGGCGGCATAAAGAAATACATAGGCATACCGTTTGATAAGAAATACTTAGAAAGCTTAGGCGCTGAATTTGTTTATGAGAAGGAGTTTAGGGAGATAGAAAAGGGCATTTTCTCCTCCGGTGAGGTTGAGCGCAAAACGGATTTTGAAAAGATAGACGCAGAGATGAAGGTGGAAAAGGAAAACGGCGAGCTTGTTCAGGATCAGATCTGGGATGATTTCTCCTTAGCAATTGACACATCCAAGGGGTTAATCGTGATTCTTGGTTGCGCTCATGCAGGAATCGTTAACATACTAAACCACTTCATCAACAAAACCGGCAGAAAGGAGATATACGCAGTTATCGGTGGAACGCATTTAGGATTTGCAAACGATGAGCAGATAAACGCAACACTGGAGGTTATAGAGAAATACAACATTCAAAAGCTCGGCGCCTCACACTGCACAGGCCTAACCGTATCGGCCAAGCTTTACAATAAATTAAAGGATAGGTTCTTCTTCGCAGGCGTAGGAAGCGTTTTAGAGGTATAGAGGAAAAAATGGACTTAGCCATAAACAATGCATGGGTTGTCGATTTTGATAAATTGAGATTCGACAAACTAAGCATAGGCATAAAAGACGGCCTTATTGCAAAAATAAGCCCAACGCCCATAAAGGCCAAAGAGGCCATCGATGCAGAGGGGCTTTATCTATCCACAGGGCTTATAGACTGCCATTGCCACATAGAAAGCACGCATTTAACGCCTAAGGGCTTTGCCGAGGCGGTTATTGACAAGGGAACGCTATTTGCCGTTGCCGATTGCCACGAAATAGCCAATGTCTTTGGCAGGAAGGGGCTTGAGTTCTTCATAGACGATGCAAGGGATGTGGATATGCAGCTTAGGTTTGCCGTCCCCTCCTGCGTTCCTGCCACAGGGTTTGCCACAAGCGGCGGCAGGATCGACCCAGACGATGTGGAATACTTCTTGGGCTTTGATGAGGTTGTATCGCTGGGCGAATTGATGAATGTGCCGGGTGTTATAAACAGGGATGAAAAATTCATAAAGATGATAGAGCTTGCCAGGATGCACAACAAAAGGGTTAACGGCCATGCGCCCCATTTAGATGCACAAACACTTAAGCTATACAAAGAGGCAGGCGTTGAGGATGACCATGAAAGCTATGATTACGATGAGCTGAAACAGAAGATAGAGTTGGGCTTTTTTGTATTCATAAGGGAGGGAAGCAGTGAGCATTCAACCAATGAGGCATACAAAATAATCAAAGAATACCCCGACAGGGTTGCCTTCTGCAGCGACGACAAATCGGTGGGCGATATCTTAGAGAAGGGCCATATAGATTACAACCTAAGAAAGGCGATAAGCTTGGGCATTGAGCCTGCTTTGGCGCTTAAGGTGGCATCGTTTAATGGCCTGAAGTATTACGGGCTTGATGAATTTTTGGGGATAAAAGAGGGAAAAAGGGCTTACCTTGTCCTGTTTGATGAGAAATTTATGCCAAAAACATCGATTACAAACGGCAAAATTTACAAATCCATCCACAAAAAGAGCAGTCCACCCGAGGCGTTTTTAAACTCCATCAAGGTAAAAACGCCTATAGAACTGCCCAAAATAAAGCACAAAGGGATAGCAATCGGTCTAAAAAACGGTTCGTTGATTACACAAAAGCTATCCATTGCGCATCAGGAGGAAGAGTTCAACACAAAAGACGACATACTAAAGCTTGTTGTAATAGAACGATACGGGCATAACAACAAAGCGGCCTGCTTTGTTAAGGGGTTTCTGCTAAAAAAGGGGGCTATGGCCACATCGCTTGCCCACGATTGCCACAACATAGTGGCCGTCGGCACCTCGGATGAAGAGATAGAAAGGGCCGTTTCAGCCATAATAGAGATGCAGGGAGGACAGGTTGTTGTAAATAACGATAAAATAACACGCCTTGCCCTGCCTATAGGCGGAATAGTATCAAGCGATGAGCCCGAAAACATAAAAGAATCCGTCATAGCCCTAAAACAAGCCGCAAGGGAACTTGGCTGCGGGCTGGATGATCCGCTTGGCATGCTGTCGTTTCTATCACTTGAGGTCATACCCCACATCAAGCTGACAGACAAGGGCCTGTTTGATGTTGATAAATTCTGCTATATAGAGGAAAATCCATGAATAGACCCAATCAAAACAGCATTATCATACTCTATGACAAACAAAAAGACAAAAAGCACATATTAAACCTTGCAACACTGCCTGACAAATACTCAACGGCAAACGGCATTATAGAAAAGGATCTGATTCTCAATACCGGTTTTGGCAAAAGCATAAAGACCCATTTAGGATATGAATACATACTCCTGCCTGCAACGCTGTATGATTTCATCATGAAAAAACTCAACAGGCTCACGCAAATCGTATATCCAAAGGATGCAGCATACATCGCATTGAGGCTTGATATAAAACCGAACGACACGGTAATAGAATCCGGCATTGGAAGCGGCGCCATGAGTGCGGTATTTGCCCAGATTGTGGGCAGACAAGGCAAACTAATAAGCTATGAAAAGCGGCAGGAGTTCATAGATAACGCCCTTAAAAACCTAAAGAGATTCAACCTCCACGACAGGATAGAGGTAAAGCACAAAGACATTGCAGAAGGGTTCGATGAGGAGAATGTGGATGCCGTTTTTATAGATGTCAAAGAACCCTGGCTTTACCTTGAAAACGCCATAAAGCCCCTAAAAAGCGGCAGGCTCATAGGCGTTTTAGTGCCAACGACAAACCAGGTGTCGCTGGTTTTAAAGGAGATGGAAAGGCTGCCCCTGATAGATGTTGAGGTTAGCGAGATACTGCAGCGCCACTGGAAAACAAACCCGGAAAGGCTGAGGCCGTATGACACCATGAGTGCGCATACGGCTTTTCTCATATTTGCAAGAAAGATTCAGTGAGCCAAAGCTGCATTACTTCAAAAAGTTAAAGGCGTTTCATAAATGAAGCAATTATATATGTTCCTTTGTTTCATGTATAAGAATTAGGAAAAATTATCTTTTGACAATTGCAAAATAAAATACTATAGTTCTCCGAGTAAACTAAAGGAGCCAAGTCTGCAAGTGAAACAGATTAAATTATCCTCCATGATAGGCGTGTTCATAATGCTAAGCATAATCTCTATAACCGTCATTGTTTCTATCGGGTGGGGGTATTTTCTGCTAAATGCAACAAACAAGGCCATCCATTACTTCAACGAGGATGTTCACCTAAAGAGAGAGATAAGGCTTGAGCGATATGAGGTAAGGGATGCGGTAAAGCTGATAAACTCAGAGAGGGAAAAGGCGTATCAGAATGTATTAAAAACCCTAAAAGACAGAACATACAGGGCATACAAGGTGGCAATGAACATATACAACAAATACAAGGGGAAGGAGTCAAAGGAAAGCATAAGGGAGAGGATAAAGGATTCCCTGATGTTCCAAGTGTTTGACAACGGTAAAAGCTATTACTTTATAACCTCCCTAAATGGGGTGGAAATACTAAGTCCTCAGAAAAGCCTAATTGGAAAAAATCTCTTAAAGGATAAACGATATTCAAAATCCGTTCAGCAGGAGATAGATGTCATAAAAAGACAGAAAGAGGGGTATGTTAAGGGAAAATTCATGCACAACGGCAAGCCTCTGCTAAGGATAGCCTTTGTAAAGCTGTTTGAGCCTTACGGGTGGTATATAGGCTCAGGCAAGATGATAACGAATTTAGAAAAAGAGACAAAAGAGCTGACATTAAAGAAGTTAAATACATCCTTTGGAAACTTCAAAAACCCCAGCCTGTTCATAATGGAACTCTCCTTCAAAGGAGAATGTGCAGGAAGGGTTATATTCTATACAGATCCGGCCTTTGAAGGCCACACATGCCTAAAACTCAACGATAAGTCCATAACATACACAAACTCAAAGCCGTGTTTGAAGGACTGCCTTGAAAAGCTGCTAAAGCTGGGTGATCTGACAACAACACTAATCTGGCCGTATCATAAAAACAAACAGCTCAGAGAAAGGATTACATACCTTTACTATTACAAGCCGTATAATTGGATCATAGGCTCATGCGCACCAAGGAACTTTACGGCAGTATTCCCAGATTTTGAGGCAATTATAAAGAAAGAGGCCAAATCCAGCATAAAGAGCCTGTTGTTTATATTCTTTATATCGGCGCTTGCCATAGGTTATCTGTTGTGGCTGTTGATATTCTTAAGGTTTATATACAAACCGATCAAAAAAGATATAGAGACCATACTCAACTTCTTCTCCAATCAAGGATTGGATACAAAGATAGACCCTGGCAGTATAAAAGTAAAAGAGCTTTCACAGATGGCTCAAAGCATCAACGAAACGGCACAAAAGCTACACCAGGCTCAAAAGAAAACCGAAGAGCTTTTGAAAAACTACTCCCTGCTTTTAAAACACATGCCCGAATGCGTTGTGGTTTTAAAAAAGGTCGGTGGGGAATTAACGGTTGAGGATGTAAATGATGCGGCCATGAACTGCAAAGCCATAACAAAATCCGAAAACCTAATAGGCAAGAAAGCCCAGGAGGTGCTTAAAACATACAACACCTTAAAAGACGCCATTGAACTGGTCATGGATAGGGGCTTTAACCTACACACCACCGTAAAGCTAAACGAAGATGAGAATGATGTGTTTGTTGAGGTGGTAAGCTATTCGCCAGAGAAGAACAGAAGCGTCTGCATCTTCAGAAACATAACCCAGATGGTATGCCTATACAGGGCTATAGAGAAACACAAACACCAACTGCAACAGTTCATAGACAAGATAAAAACCGGCATTATAGTCATGGATAAAAACGGCAACATCAAATATTACAACCACCTGGCAAAGAAGCTGCTCTGCTTCGAAGAAAACGAGGAGTTCACCATACAGAGGCTAAAGATACCGGAATCACTAAAGATACGGTTCCTGAAGGTTGTAAAGGGAAGAGAGGACTGCGATGGTTGCGAGACCAATATCATAACAGCCGACGGCAAAAGCAGGTGGTTTGATGTGCATGTCGCAAAAATCAAGATAGATTCAGAACCGGTATTAATCATATCGTTCAACGACATAACACAGAGGTATCTGAAAAACAAGCAGTTGGAGTATTTGAGCCTGCACGATACCCTAACAGGCCTATACAACAGGCACTTCTTTGAAGAGGAAATTAAAAGGCTATTCAACAGAAGGCACTATCCGCTTGCACTGGTAATAATAGACCTAAACGGCTTAAAGATAGCCAACGACCTGCTCGGCCATGAGATAGGCGATAAGCTAATCATGAAGATGGCAGAGATACTATCCACATCAACAAGGGGCAGCGATATAGCAGCAAGAATCGGCGGCGATGAATTTGCCGTTATAATGCCAAACACAAACGAAAACGGGGTGAGGGCGTTTATAGAGAGGATCAAGGCAAGGATAGCAAGCAATAATGAGGTCTCAGAGATCATCATCAGCGCCTCTATCGGATACGCCATCCAAAATGGTCAATTCAGAAAGGCAGATGACCTGATGAGAGAGGCAGACAAAAATATGTATATGGACAAATACTCACCCTCCCGCACAAGAAAGCTAAAAGAGATCATAAAATGGGCAAAGAACCTCAAATCAACGATGAGCCACATAGATGAGGATTACCTGATTAACAGATAATTGAACTTGCCGCCTTTTTAGGGTAATATTCTAAAAAAGGCTATGAGGTTAGCCTAAAAAGCCCCGCCAGCGGGGATGATAACCTCTATCCACATACCAGAACATAGGGGGATGAGATGAATAACATTAAAGAGAGGCTTTTAAAAACCATCGCCACAATAGAGGTTATCACATCAAAAGACTTATCAAAAACAAAAGAGAAGCTTATGAATGAGCAATTCAACCTTGTTGTCATAGGGCAGTTCAAAAGAGGCAAGTCGTCGCTTATAAACGCCTTGCTTGAGGACAACATTGTGCCATCATCCATCCTGCCATTAACATCCATAGTAACGATCATCTCTTACTCAAGCAGAAAGAAGGCCATCGTCAAATTCTTAGACAACTCAGAAAAACAGATAGAGATCAACGAGATCGAAGGATATGTCACAGAGAAGCACAACCCCAAAAACAGGCTCAATGTAAAAGAGGTTCATGTATTACACCCATCACCATACCTAAAAAAGGGCATAAGGATCATAGACACACCCGGCATAGGCAGCGTTTTTAAGCACAACACCGATGTTGCCTATAACTTCTTGCCCTATTGCGATGCGGCAATCTTTGTTATGAGCCCCGATCCGCCGCTTGGTGAGGCTGAGATAGAGTTTTTGAAGAATGCAAAGGCGTTCACAGAAAAGTTCTTCTTTGTGCTCAACAAGATAGACATCGTATCAAAAGACGAGCTAAAAGAGGTTATAGGGTTTAACAAGGGGCTGCTTAAGGAATACATAGAATCGGAGAATATAGAGATCTATCCCATTTCTGCAAAAAACGCACTGAAGGCCAAACAGACAAAGGACGGAGGGTTATTGGAATCATCGGGCATAAAAGAGTTAGAAAACAGCTTGGATAGCTTCATACAGAAAGAGAAGGGCAACATCATAGCGATAAATACGATAAACGCCCTCCTGCGCCACATAAACAACGAGCTAAACGCCTTCGAGATACAGAAGAAAACCCAGAGCCTCTCGCTAAAGAACCTGCAGGAGAAGGCGGATAAATTCCAATCCTTCATTGGCAAGGTAAAAGAGGAGGCAGAGGAGTATGAGTACATCTTGGACAAGCGCATAGAAAAAATTTACGGCGAGCTGGACGATGAGATAGAAAAGTTAAAGGAAAAGCACCTGCCGGGGCTTATAGAGAAGATGCAGAACCATTACAACCAGAAGACAAAAGAAAAGCCGTCCACAGAGGAGTTTGAATCATATATGACGCAAAAAATGAACGAGCACATAATGGAGATATTCAACGATTTTAAGAAGGAACAGTCCGAATCCATCTCATACAGGGTTGAGGCCATATACGATGAGCTGGCAAAAAGGATCAACGAAAAGATAGAAGACATCATCCAGACAGCCTCAACCATATTCGATATAAAGCTAAACACCTATATCGACAAAGAAAGACTAACAGACAAAAGCTATTTTAACTTTATGTTGACCGATCAGATGGGCATACTCAACATCTTTGCAACCACATTCAGGACAAAGCTGCCGTTCTTTATAGGCAAAAAGATAGCATACAGACACATAAAGAACACAACAATAGAGCTATTCGACAGGCACTGCGGAAGGGTCAGGTATGATCTGACAAAAAGGGTAAGGGAGACAACCTTCAGGTTTAAGGATCAGCTTAAGGATAAGCTGGATCTAACGATAGAGGCCATAGAGGGCGCATTAAAGAAGGCCATTGAGATCAAGAAGGAAAACCAGGCAAAGGCCAATCAAATACTAAAAACCATAGAAAACAACACAAGGCTCCTCTTAAAAGAGAAAGAGGAGCTTGAAAAACTCAAAAATAAACTATCTTAGATAGTAAACAACATTAACAACAACCCTGACGCGCTTAATATATGGCGTGTTGGGGTCTCTATCTGTTATGCTGAAATAACCCTGACGGGCTGTCTTTATCGGGCCCAATTCCGAGTTGGACTCATTTGCAAACTTCATAGCCACCTTATGGGCGTTCTGTATAGCCTGCTCTATCATGATCGGCTTTATCTTGTTTAACTGGGTATAGAGATAGACCGTCTGGAACTTCTGGTTTGTGGCCATTACGCCCATCTCTGAAAGCTTAAACAGTTTCTTCCCCAGCGATACCACCTTATCGACCTGGTGCGTATAAAGCGTTATAATCAGTTTCCCCGTATATCTAAACCTGGCGTTTGAGTTATATTCATTTGCATAATTATCAACAATTCGGGGAGAAGAGACAAATATCTCATCCTCACCAAACCCTTGAGATTTCAAAAACGACTCTATACTATCCCTGCCTGCCTTAAGCTTGTTGGATAGCTTTATGGGGTTATTGTCGGCAACAACAAGTTCTATTGGGTATATCGCAATATCGGCCTTTACAAGCCTTTCGGACAAACCCTTAACACTGACGGTTCTATCCAGCCTCTTAACGCTTAATGCCGTATTCATAACAAACCAGCCCAATACAGACAGGCCAGCAGCAATAAGCAATCCACACCAGAAACCGCTCCAGGCAGACTCCCTCTTATACATAACCCTCTCCCTTTAAAGCTTCCCATTCTAAGATTTTACGCTTCAATTCCACCCCCGCCGAATATCCGCCTATCCCGTTTTTTGATACAACCCTATGACAGGCAACAAAAAAGGCAAACGGGTTGGCGTGCAACATAGAAGCCACAGCCCTTGCATAGCTTCTTGAGTTGAAAACCTCCTGTGCCACATCTGAATAGCTAAAGGTCTGCCCTATCCTGGTTGATACAAGAAAAGCCTGAAGCATTCGGGCTTTCTTAGAAAGCTGTGAGTTATCCAACAAGCCGTAATCAAAGCAGGAAAAATCGCCACTGTCAAAGATATACCTAACACAATCCCCCAAAGCATCAGACAGCGGCAGACCCACGGGTTTGAAAGAAAAGGAGATACTCCCTATCTTTAGACCTTCAAATTCAAAAACGAGAAACCTATCGAACGGCGTCTCAACAAAAAACTTACTGCTCAATGACTATCCTTATATGATAGATTGAAGCGACAGTGTCCTCCTGAATCCTCCTTACCATATCCTCAAACTCATCGAAGGATACCTTCTTGTATTCAACAAGAGGATCCCTCTGACCATACCCCCTCAAGCCAACGGCATCCCTTAGATAATCCATATTCTTCAAATGCTCCCTCCAGTGCATATCCACGATCTGAAGCATGACCTGCCGCTCTAAATTCCTCATCTCGTCGCTGCCAATCAGCTCTTCCTTTGCGTTGTATTCCCCCTTAAGCTGACCCTTTATGTCCTCAAGCAATTTATGTCTCTGTTTGGTCTTCGAAAGCTCATTTGTATCTATATCAAAAGTCCTGTCGAATATCCTGCGCATCTCCTTGTTGAAGCCCTCAACATCCCAGTTGGTAGGGTCAACCTTATCGGGCAGATAAACAGAGGCCAAATCCTCAACAATAGAATCGATATAACCCAGGATATCCTCCTTTAAGTCCTTACCCTCAAGGATACTCCTCCTTTGCTGATAGATAACCTGCCTCTGCTTGTTCATTACATCGTCATACTCAAGTAGGTTCTTCCTGATCTCGAAGTTATAGGCCTCAACCTTTTTCTGGGCGTTCTCTATAGACCTTGTAATCATCCTGTTTTCAATGGCCTCACCCTCTTCAACACCCAACTTGTCCATAAGGAGCTTGATCCTCTCAGAACCGAATATTCTGAGCAGATCGTCTTCTAAGGATAAGAAAAACCTCGACTCACCGGGGTCTCCCTGCCTTCCAGATCTTCCCCTTAGCTGGTTATCTATCCTCCTTGATTCATGCCTTTCAGTGCCCAGGATAAACAACCCACCCAATTCTTTGCTCTCTGGTGTCAGCTTAATATCCACGCCACGGCCAGCCATATTGGTGGCAATGGTAACCCTCTTGGGCTCACCGGCATGGGCTATAATCTCTGCCTCCTTCTCATGGTGCTTTGCATTCAATACGGAGTGTGGTATGCGTTTCTTTGTAAGAATTTTATGCAACTCCTCAGACTTCTCAACGCTTGTCGTTCCAACAAGAACGGGCTGCCCTTTTTCGTATCTTTCCTGAATCTCTTTTATTATGGCATCCACCTTCTCTTTGTGGGTTTTGAACACCAGATCGTTGTGGTCTATTCTCCTTACGGGTTTGTTTGTCGGTATGACAACGACCTCTAAGTTGTAAATCTCCTTAAACTCCCTGGCCTCAGTGGCCGCTGTTCCTGTCATACCGGCAAGCTTCTCATACATCCTGAAGTAATTTTGAAATGTTATAGAGGCAAGGGTCTGGGATTCCTTCTGAATCCTCAAATGCTCCTTGGCCTCAATAGCCTGGTGCAGGCCATCGGAGTATCTCCTGTCTGGCATTAGCCTGCCTGTAAACTCATCAACGATTATTGCCTTACCGTCTTTAACAATATAATCCTTATCCTTCAAATATACCGTATGTGCCTTTAGGGCCTGATTGACCATGTGCAGGATCTCAATGTTCTCTATGTCGTATAGGTTATCTATACCCAAAAACTTCTGAACCTTCTCCACACCCGAATCGGTCAAAACGGCGTTTTTAACCTTCTCATCAACCTCATAATCGCCTGGTCTTAGCTGCCTTACGGCCTTATCTATTTTGTAATACAAAGAAGAAGGCCTATCGGCCACACCGGATATAATCAAAGGCGTTCTGGCCTCGTCTATCAAGATAGAGTCAACCTCGTCGACTATGGCATAGTAAAAATCACGCTGAACATACTCATCCAGCGAATAGCTCATATTATCCCTTAGATAGTCAAAGCCGAACTCGCTGTTTGTGCCGTAGGTAATGTCGGCCAAATAGGCCTCTTTTCTTGAGCACGGGACAAGCTTTGTGGTGAATTTCTCCTTATCATCCCACTCAATCAAAAACGACTTGTTCTGCTGCTGTATAACGCCGACACTAAAGCCCAAAAACAGATAAATTGGCCCCATCCAGAGGGCATCCCTCTTTGCCAGATAGTCGTTAACCGTAACGAGGTGAACGCCCCGCCTGGTCATGGCATTAAGCACAAGGGGCAGTGTGGCAACAAGCGTCTTACCCTCACCGGTCTTCATCTCGGCAACCATGCCCTTATGCAAGACATATCCGCCGATAAGCTGAACATCAAAGTGTCTCATGTTGAGGGTTCTTCTTGCCGTCTCCCTTGTTAGGGCAAACGAATCCACCAATATATCGTCCAGCTTGCCCTTTTGGTGGTATCTATCCTCAAGCTTCTTTATCTGTTCTCTAATCTCATCATCAGAAAGCGATTTTGCCCAGCCCTCCCTATCGTTAATCT
Organism: Hippea sp. KM1; assembly: GCF_000526195.1. Classification (NCBI taxonomy): domain Bacteria; kingdom Pseudomonadati; phylum Campylobacterota; class Desulfurellia; order Desulfurellales; family Hippeaceae; genus Hippea; species Hippea sp. KM1. The sequence goes on along the minus strand of NZ_JAFP01000001.1, from coordinate 676,974 downwards.
TATCCACATACGGCTTTATGGACTTTAAGATCCTGTCGTTCTGCGTTCCAAAAATCTTCTTCATCAATCCAGCTAACATATCTATTCCCTCTTTTTCAGCTTAACTTCTTTTGAATCTTGGCCCAGCTATCCTTAAGGGTCGCCGTTCGGTTGAACACCAACCTTCCATCCTTTGAATCCTCATCCACGCAGAAATAGCCCTTTCTTAAGAACTGAAACTTATCGCCAACCCTGGCGTCTTTTAGCGAAGGCTCAACCTTGCAGTTATCAAGCACAACAAGTGAGTTTGGATTTATGTTATCCAAGAAATTATCACCTTCTTCAGGGTCCTCTTTAACAAACAGATGGTCATACAGCCTAACCTGGGCATCTATGCAGTGCCTTGCGCTTACCCAGTGGAGCGTTCCCTTAACCTTCCTGCCATCCTCTGTCCATCCGCCCTTAGAGGCCGGATCGTATGTGCACCTAAGTTCAACAATATTGCCGTTTTCGTTTTTTACAACCTCGTTGCAGGTGATGTAATAGGCATGTTTCAGTCTCACCTCCCTGCCCGGTGCAAGCCTAAAAAACTTCTTCGGGGGGTTTTCCATGAAATCGTCCCTTTCTATGTAAATCTCCCTGCAGAACGGAATCTTTCTTGTGCCTGCACTCTCATCCTCTGGATTGTTTTCAGCATCGAGCCATTCAACCCTATCCTCAGGATAGTTGGTTATAACGACCTTTAAAGGATCCAAAACAGCCATAACCCTGTTGGCTTTTTTGTTTAGATCCTCCCTGATGCAGTGCTCAAGCAGGGCATAATCCACAACGGAGTCGGTTCTTGAAACGCCCGTTCTATCAACAAAATCCCTTATAGCCTCAGGCGTATAACCCCTCCTTCTTAAGCCCGCAATCGTTGGCATCCTCGGGTCATCCCATCCGTTTACATACCCCTCTTTAACAAGGATCGTGAGTTTTCTCTTGCTCAAAACGGTGTATGTCAGATTGAGCCTGCCAAACTCTATCTGCTGTGGCTTGTATATGCCAAGCTGATCTAAAAACCACTCATAGAGTATTCTGTGATCGGCAAACTCAAGCGTGCAGAGCGAGTGGGTTATAAGCTCTATGGAATCCTCAAGGCAGTGCGCCCAATCGTAAGTGGGGTAAATATACCACTTCTTGCCCTGCCTGTAATGGGGCTTTTTGATGATCCTGTACATCACAGGATCCCTCATATTCAAATTGGGATGGGACATATCTATCTTAGCCCTTAAGGTCTTTGAGCCCTCTTCAAATTCTCCGTTTCTCATCCGCTCAAATAGATCCAGGTTCTCCTCAACGGAGCGGTTTCTATAGGGGCTTTCCCTTCCTGGCTCTGTTAGTGTGCCCCTATATTCCCTAATCTCATCCGGCGTTAAATCGCAAACATAGGCCTTGCCCATCTTTATCAATTTAACCGCATACTCATACATCTTCTCAAAGTAATCAGAGGCAAAAAACAGCCTGTCTTCCCAATCAAATCCCAGCCACCTTACATCCCTCTTTATGGACTCAACAAACTCCTCACCCTCCTTTAAAGGGTTGGTATCATCAAACCTCAGATTGCACTTTCCGTTATACTTCTCTGCCAGGCCGAAGTTCAAGCATATGGATTTTGCATGGCCAATGTGCAGATAACCGTTGGGCTCGGGCGGAAACCGTGTGTGCACCCTACCCTCGTATTTGCCGGAATCTATGTCGTTTTCTATGATCTCCTCAATAAAATTCAAGGATTTATCGACCATATCACACCCCTTCAACGAGTTTTGGCAAAACCTCTTCAGCCTTATACTGCAAGAATATATCGGTAATCTCACCCGTATAATTAGACGGGTCTGGATTGATCTCTATGATAAAAGCACCGTTATTTTTGGCCAAGAAAGGAATCTGGCTTGCTGGCATTATCTGGCCCGTTGTGCCAACAACAAGCATAACATCGCAAATCTGGGCAAGCATAAAGGATTTCTCCAAAGCATCCTTGGGGATCTGCTCACCAAAGAAAACAAAATCCGGTTTTAAGATGCCCCCGCAATCGCATCGCGGAATATCCGCAGAAAGATCTACCCTATCCCTATTGAATCTTTTGGAGCAATCCATACAAACAAGTGTTTGTGCTGTCCCGTGGAATTCAATAACATCTTTAGAGCCTGCCGCCTGATGGAGGTTGTCTATATTTTGCGTTATTACAGGACAGGCAAGCTTTGCTATTGCTATATGGGCGGGGTTGGGTTTTACATCCTTAAGGAGATATTCATAGAATATCTGTTTTATGTATTTCCAGCTCTTGCTGGGGTTTGAGAAGAAAAAATCTATATCCAAGATGGAGGGGTCGTATTTGCTCCAAAGACCCGACGGCCCCCTAAAAGGCGGTATGCCGCTTGCAACGGATATACCAGCACCGGTAAAAGCAACAAGCCTTTCGGCCTTCTTTATCCTCTCTTTAGCTTTCTCAATGAGACTATCCATAGCAATGCCATTTTAGCATAGAAACACCACAAAAGTAAACAAGGCTTTGGAGGTAAAGACACATCTTATCAATATAACCTTGATTTTTAATTATTCATGATATACTTTTATTCTGATGGAGTTATTTGAAAACTGGCAAAAATATGAGAGAAATAAAACAAGAAGACTATTTAGAGTTTATAAAAAACCACTCAGAGGTCGTAATAGGAAACTCTGCAGTTAAACTTGAGGGTAATTTTGTTATTATAAGCAACTGCTCTCCCTCTGAAAATTATATACCTGAAAGAACCTCTGTTTGGAGTTTTCCAGACAGAGGAAAATGGGCAACCCATCGAGGCAACTATAGAGGCAATTGGTCTCCATATATACCCAGAAATCTCATACTAAAATATACAGAAAAAAACGATTGGGTATTGGATCAAATGATGGGAAGCGGAACCACACTGGTAGAAGCAAAACTATTACAAAGAAATGCTATAGGTATAGACATCAACTTAGAAGCTGTCATGGTCAGTAGAGACAGATTAAACTTCTCCTGTGATTCGAGTGTACATAATGATTACAGAGAACCAATAATAAAAACTTATTGGGGCGATGCCAGAAATCTTGATAAAATAGACAATAACAGCATAGATTTAATTGCCACACATCCACCTTATGCAAATATAATATCCTATAGCAGAAAAAAGAAAATAGAGTCAGACCTATCATCAATGCCGTTAAAGAAATACATATCTGGCATGAAAGAAGTAGCCAGAGAATCCTACAGGGTGCTAAAGCCTGGCAAAATATGTTCAATATTGATTGGTGATGCCAGAAAACATAAACACTATATCCCAATATCAAACATGATTATGGAAATATTTCTCAACAGCGGCTTTATTTTAAAGGAGGATATTATTAAAATTCAATGGAACATGAAAGCCACAAGGGAAAATTGGAGAGCAAAACAATATGATTTCTTTTTAATTGCCCACGAACACATCTTTGTCTTTAGAAAACCGGAAAATGAAAAGGATCTAAAAAAACATAGATTCAGCACAAAGCTGTGGAAAGATGATTAATTATAGTTTACTTGGATTTAAAAAATTTGAAGATTTTTCAAATTTTTTCTTCAAAACACTGCTACCATCAAATAAAACTTACGAATATTTTGTGGATTGGAACAAGGTAAAAAAGTCTTTAGATAAATACATAAATGAAATCTCTCTAATGAACTCATTGGCAAAGCTGCCCAAAGATCAAAGAGCAAAACACTTATATAGAATTTTAGAAGATTACCCGTCAACAGCACAAATAATACCCATATTAATAGCAGAGAGGCTTAAAAAGGGTAAAATAGAGGTATTCGATACAGATTTAGATAAATTCCTAACTTTAACCTTTAATACTCAAAATTTAAATAAAGAATTAATAGTAAAATTCTGCGAAAAAACTGGCATACTAAGCTTATTCGAAAAAATCAGCGATCTTTACGACTATTTGCTCGGGGTTGAAGTCGGCATGGACACAAATGCCAGAAAAAACAGAAGCGGCGCTATATTTGAAAAAATGGTAGCATATAAGCTCAATAAAATTATAGATAAAAGGTATAAAATAATAGAGCACGACCCCAATCTTTCTCTCTACCCCATACTGTTAAACAAAAAACTAAAAAAAGCAAAAAATCACGACATAGTCATATACTTAGATAAAAAACCCATTGCAATAATAGAATGCAGTTTCTATAACACTCAAGGAAGCAAACCAATATCAATTGCTGAAAGCTATCCTAAAATGCACAGAATAGCCAAAGAACTTAAAATAAATTTCATATGGGTAACTGACGGACCAGCATGGAATAGCATGAAAGAGCCCCTTTTAAGAGCAATGAAAGAAATGGAATGGGTATTGAATTTTAAAATGATAGACAAAATACCGAAAATATTAAAATCAATAAACACATGAAACCTTTTTTAAAATGGGCCGGTAATAAATATAAAATACTTGATAAAATATTGCCACTACTACCCAAAGGGGATAGACTTATTGAACCGTTTGTAGGGGCAGGTGCTGTTTTTCTAAATACGGATTACAAAGAATACATTTTAGCAGACTCAAACGAAGATCTTATCAATCTATACATTGTTATAAGTAAACATAAATACGACTTTATAGATTTCACAAAAACCCTCTTTACCCAAGAAAACAACACACCCGAGATGTATTATAAACTAAGAGATGAATTCAACAATACAAAAGACGGTTATTTAAAAGCAGCTCTTTTCATATATCTTAACCGCCACGCTTACAACGGACTATGCAGATACAACAAGCAAGGAAAGTTCAATACACCCTTCGGTAAATATAGAAAACCATACTTCCCTGAAAAAGAGTTAATAGGTTTTATCGAGAAAATAAACAAAAGTAAGACAACTTTTTTATGTCAAGATTTCGAAAAAACCATGATGATGGCACAAAAAGGTGATGTTGTATATTGCGACCCGCCCTATGTTCCACTATCAGAAACAGCAAACTTTACAGATTACTCATCTGGAGGTTTTACCCAGAAAGATCAAATAAGATTGGTTAGCATATCAGAATCTATTAGTAAAAAAGGCGTCTTTGTTTTAATAAGCAATCACAACACTACTTTCACCCAACACTATTACAAAAATGCATCCAAGATAATCACATTTGATGTTAGAAGATCAATCAGTTGCAATGGGAAAAATAGATCTAAAGCACCGGAAATTCTTGCTGTGTTCGGTTAATCACCTAATCATATGCGAAGGCAGAAAGTAAACAACCTCAGGAAAAAGGGCAAGGATTACAACCACAAAGATCATAATCAAAAAGAACGGGAAGCTGTATTTTATGATATTCCCCACCTTTTCGTTGGATATACCCTCAATAACAAACAGGCTAAATCCAACAGGTGGCGTAATCTGGGCAAGTTCCACCATAATCACCAAGAATATTCCAAACCACAAGGCTTCAAAGCCCGCCTGCTGCATTATGGGCAATATTATAGGCGTTGTCATAACAACCATAGAAACGCCGTCTAAGATAGCGCCGAGCAGAAGATACATAAAACCCACAATTACAAGGAGCTGGTAAGGGCTTAGGTGAGATTGTGCAACATAGAGGCTCAAGGCCCTTGTTATGCCACTAAAGCCGGCAACCTGAGATAAAAATGCAGCGCCCATCATGATAAAGGCTATCATGACTGTGGTTTTTATGGAATTCTTTACCGACAGCTTAAAGTTATCCCATGTTAGATTCCTAAACGCCGCAGCCAGAGATAAAGCACCCACAACGCCCAAGGCTGCAGCCTCCGTTGGTGTTGCAAAACCAAGATAGATGCTGCCCAAAACAAGCACGATCAGCAAAAATACAGGCATTATGTCTTTAAGCGCAACAAGCCTGTCCCTAAGACTAAACCGCTCATTATCTTTGGGCACAACATCCGGCTTTATCAGTGATACAACCATGATATACAAAGAATACAAGCCACCGAGCATTAAGCCGGGTATAATCCCTGCTATAAACAGCTTACCTATGGAGACATTAGACATCACCCCGTAGATTATCATTATCAGGCTGGGCGGTATCAAAAAACCAAGCGTTCCAGCACCGGCCAATGAGCCGACAGACAAACTCTTCGAATAACCCCTTTTTTGGAGTTCGTTTAAGGTAATCTTGCCAACCGTTGCCGTTGTGGCTGCAGATGAGCCCGATACAGCGGCAAACATAGAACATGCAACCACATTGAGATGCAAAAGCCTCCCCGGTATCTTTGAAAACCACGGCAGAAGCCCATTGAATAGCTTATTCGATATATCGGTGTGATAAAGTATCTCTCCCATAAATACAAACAAGGGAAGAGCAACCAAAGACCAGGAATCTAAGCTATTCCAGGAGGAGTTGGCAAGCAGCCCCCCGATTTTGGACCATATAGAGATGGTTGGCGGCAAGGTGAAATCGTAAAGCAGCATCGTTGCCACACCCGTTGCAAAGAGCGAAAAACCTATCCATAGACCCGACAGAAGGAACGCAAATAGGATTATAACCATGACAATTAGAAGGGTTAACGGATCGGATATCATCTAAACACCTTCAAAATCTCAGAAATCAACTGCAAAGCCAAAATAAAAAAGCCCACAGGCATACACAATTGAGGTATCCACAGCAGTGTCTGTGCAACCGTATCGGCCCTCATCTGATAGACATAGGCCTGATAGACCATCAGGCATGAATAGTAAAACATATATACAACCAGAGCCAATGCTATAGCCTTAACAACCAAACCAAACACCCTCTGCAACCCTTCAGGAAGCTTGGATGTCAGAACCGTTATCCTTATATGCCCGTCTTCTTTGAGTGTATAGGAGATAGAAAACATAACAAAGGCGGCAAACATATAGGCAGAATACTCATCGGTAATCATGATCGACTTATTAAACAGGCCCATAAGGGCTATATTGGAAACGATCAGAACTATAATGACAATTAGAAAAAGGGCGGATAGATAGGCAAACAGATCGCTTAGCCTATCTATCCAACCGGTAAGCCTCTCAATCATTACTTGATAAATTCTTTAAGGATCTTCTTCTCAGAGGGTGATGCCTTTTCTAAGAACTCATCCACCAACTGCTTTGAGGCCTTCTCCATCTGTTTCTCAAACTCCTCTGTAGGCTCGTTAACAACCATGCCGTGCTCCCTTATAATCTTCAAATCCTCGTTGTTTATCCTCTCAGAGTAAGCCCACTGGTATTCTTCGGTCTCTTTAGCTGCCTTCAGGACGGCCTCTTGTTGCTTTTTATCTAAAGCCTTCCAGTAATCCAGGTTTATGGTCACCATATTCAGGGGATAGGCATAGTTTATCGGTGAAAAATACTTCAAGACCTCCCAGAATTTACCGTTCTTGGTCGATTCTGCACTGGTCAAAACGCCGTTTATAAGGTTTGTTCTTAGGGCCGAATACACCTCACCCCAGGGCATGGATACGGCATTTGCCCCCAATATCCTTAAAAACTTCGCACCGTTTTTGTCGTATGTTCTAATCTTTAAACCCTTCAGATCCTTAGCCGTCTCAATCTTAACCTTTGTAACCAAACCGCTCGGTGGCCACGGGGCGGCATACAGAAACTTCTGATTCCACTTCAAGGCAGCCTTCTCATACAGCGGCTTAAACGCCTGATACAGCTTGTAGGCCTCTTTGTAAGAATTAACCAGCTTGGGCAGGGAACTTACGCCAAACACATGCTCACTGCCTGAGACCACACCCATCAAAATATCGGACATAGGAACCTGCCCATCCCTAACAACACGCAGAAGCTCAGGACCCTTAAACCCTAAGCTGCCACCGGGATAAACCGTAATAACAACGCTGCCGTTTGTGTATTTCTTCACAAGCTCAGCAAACCTAACAGCGCCCTTTGTGTGGATACTGTTTGGCCCATAGATGCAGTTTAGATTCATCTTGATGACCTTTGCATGCGAAAAGCCGCTAACAATCAAAACGGCCAACACAACAACAAACAACCTAAAAAACCTCATAAACACCTCCCAATCACTTCTTTGGCTTAAAATAGCCGCCACCGCCCGGTGTTTCTATCCTGACAATATCACCCTTATTTAGCTTCATGGTAAACTTGGGTGGCATCTCCATCTCCTTTGAATCCCTTATGATTATATTCCTGCCCCTCTTGCCGGCCTCTCCACCCTCAAGACCGTAAGGCGAAAGCCGCCTTCTCTCGGATAAAACGGTAATCTCAGCCTTATTGAGCAGCTCTATCTCCCTAACAAGCCCATCTCCACCACAGAAGGCACCCCTGCCACCTGAACCCCTCCTTATAGAATACTGCCTAACCCTAAAAGGATAGCTGTATTCCAAAGCCTCAATGGGTGTATTGAGTGTGTTGGTCATATGGGAGTGTATGGCGCTTTCGCCGTGGTGTCTGCTTGATGCACCCATGCCACCGCCCAATGTCTCATAATAGGCAAACGGTTCACCGTTTAGCTCATTGATGCCGCCGATGGCTATGTTGTTCATAGTCCCCTGGCTTGCAGCCGGTATCTTCTCCGGTATTGCCTTTGAGAGGGCACCCAGGATTACATCGACTATCCTCTGGGATGTCTCCACATTGCCACCGGCAACGGCGGAGGGAAAGACGGCATCGACAATACTGCCCTTTCTGGTTATAAGCCTCAGCGGCCTTAAACAGCCGGCATTGGTGGGTATGTTCTGTTCAACCAAACACCTGAACACATACAAAGCCGCAGAAAGCGTTATGGCATATACGGCATTTACGCTGCCTGAGACCTGATCGTCCGATTTTGTAAAATCCAGGGTTGCCTCATCCCCATCTATGGTCAAATCCAGCTGTATCTTTATGTTCTGCCTCTCAATTCCATCATCGTCTAAAAAATCCACAAATGAGTATGTCCCATCCGGTATTTTCAAGATCGTCTTTCTCATTATCCTTTCTGAGTAATCCATAAGCTCCTTTGCATAGAACCTAACGGTTTGTAAGGTGTACTTCTCTATCATCTCCTTGATTCGCTTAATACCGGTCAGGTTTGCCATTATCTGGGCCTTAAAATCCCCTTCCCTTTCATACGGTGTCCTTACATTGTTTAAAAACAGCTTGAACACGCTTTCGTTTATCTGGCCGTTTTCAACGAGTTTTAGCGGCGGGATTATCACACCCTCCTGGAATATGCTGCTCGATAGGGGCATCGAACCGGAACTCATACCACCCACATCGGCATGATGAGCCCTGTTCGCCACATAGAAAACCGGTTTCTCTTCACCCTCAACAAAAACCCCGGCAACGATGGTTATATCGGGCAGGTGCGTGCCGCCCTTGAACGGGTCGTTTAAGACCACCATATCCCCTTCCTTGAAGTCAAACTCCGATATTGCCGCCTTAACAGACATAGGCATAGAGCCAAGATGCACCGGTATGTGGGCAGCCTGGGCTATCATGTCGCCATTTTCATCAAATACAGCGCATGAGAAGTCCCTTCTTTCCTTTATATTTGCAGAGAAAGCCGTCCTGTTTAAAGAAACCCCCATCTCATCGGCCACCGAGGACAACTTATTCTTAAACACCTCAAGGAGTATAGGATTAACCTTCATCTTTTGCCCCTTCAATGTCAATTATGAGATTACCGTATTTGTCCACAACCGCCTTTGAATAGAAGGGTAAAACAATGGTGGATGAGTATTCAACTACAATGGCAGGCCCCTCAATAACATTGCCGCAGGTTAATTTATCCCTATCTATCACAGCCGTTTTGTAAAACTTACCATCAAACACCACATCCCTATAACCCAAAACAGCCTCATCTTTCAGCCTAAAAGAGCCGCAACGCATCGGACTAAAGTTCGGCTTTGACGGTATGCCTATAGCCCTAAGCCTTATGTTGACTATCTCAACCCTCTTGCTTATGTCTGCATAGCCGTAAAGCTTCCGATGGAGGTTGTGGAATGAATTTAAGTAATCCTCCTCAAACGGCACAACTATCTCATAGGATTGCCCAAGATACCTCATATCCAGATACTTCTCTATCCTGACCCTCTTTTCGATTCCCTCGTTCTTTAAATCCTCAAGCCCCTTTTCAACCAGCGGGTCGAATGCGGCATTCAACTCCTCATAATTCGTATCTTCTGCTTTCAGCATAACGGTTAGGGAGTAATCCTTAATAACATCAGCCATCAACATGCCTATGGCCGACAGTATTCCGGGATTCTTAGGAACAAATACCTTGGGAATCCTCAATAGCCTCGCCAAAAAGGCAGCATGCATTCCGCCTGCACCGCCAAAGGAGAACAGCACAAATTCCCTCGGGTCATAGCCCCTATCCACAGAGATCACCCTTATCGCCCTCTCCATCGATGCATTTGCCACGGTCAGGATGCCCTCTGCCAGCTCTATCTCATCCATATTGAGCTCTCTTGCCATCATGGAGAAGTATTTGTTTAGCCTATCCTTATCAAGCCTCATATTACCGCCCAAGAAGAACTCAGGCACCAATCTGCCTAAATAGAGATTGGCATCCGTTACGGTTATCCTCTCGCCCTTTCCATAACATATAGGCCCTGGATCAGCCCCGGCGCTCTCTGGGCCAACCCTTAATGAGCCGCCTGTATCTAAATAGGCAATGGAGCCACCGCCTGCTCCAACGGTATGTATGTCGATCATCGGCACCTTAACGGGAAAACCGCCGATCTCCGATTCAAAGGTTAAGGGTAGTTTAGAATCTATTAGCGACACATCGGTGGATGTCCCGCCCATGTCGAATGTAATGAGCTTAGAATAGCCCGCCATCTTGCCTATCTCAAAAGCACCGACAGCACCGCCTGCAGGCCCTGATAAAATCGTCCTGACAGACTCCTCCGATGCGGTTTGGGCCGAGATACTCCCACCGTTTGATTGCATTATCCTTAATTCATTATCCTTAAGCTCATCCATGATGTTGTAAAGGTAGCGTTTCATTTTTGGCGAGACATAGGCGTTGATTATGGTCGTTGATGCCCTCTCATACTCCCTGAATTCGGCCAATATCTGATGTGATAGGGATACGGGCAGATTTAACCTCTCAATAGCCGATTTCACCCTCTTCTCGTGTTCTGGATTCAAATAGGAAAACAAGAAACAGACGGCTACCGATTCCGCCTTTGCATCCTCAAGCTTTTTAACCAGGCTCTCAAGCTCCTCATCGTCAATATCCTCAACTATCTCACCCTTTGAGCTAACCCTGCAGGAAAGGCCAAACCTCAACTCCGAGGCCACAAGCGGCTCTTCCCTTTTGTAAAACAGATCATAGAGCCTCTCCCTATTCTGCCTGCCTATCTCTATGACATCCTCAAAACCCTTATTCGTTATAAAGGCCGTATAGGCGCCCTTTCTTTCCAATATTGCATTGGTAGCAACGGTTGAGCCATGGACAACCTTGAATTTATCGCCCTTGACTATGTGCTTAATCCCCTCTAAAACGGCCTCAGCAGGATTGGACGGTGTGGAAAGCAGCTTATAAACGCCCCACTTGCCGTCCTGGGTCTTGTAAATAAAATCGGTAAATGTACCGCCCGTATCGACACCTATAATCTCCATCAATTATCCTCCGATAAGTGATCGACCAAATATTTAATCATCCTCATACCTTCACTATCGCAAAACCTATCCCTGCTTATCACCTTCATATTCTTAAACAGAAAATAGTTGTTCTTGATGACCCAGCTATATCCAACCACCATATCTGCAAAACCCAAAAAGTGGCGATTCACCAAAATCTCATCCTGTGTGTATATGTAAAGCCTGTATTTATCCTTAAGCACATCCTGATAGACACTAATGGAGTTTTCCTTATCCATCCTTGAGGCCGCTATATAGAAGATCCTGCTGCCAAAGGGTATCTCATCGTTATCGGCAAAACCCTCAAGCGGGTGTGTCGCCCTCAAAGGAACAAGCCTAACACCCTCATAGACAAAAGGCTCAAGCTGCGGGGAGCAGAAAAACGGTGCAACGATGATCTTATTGTCTATAGCCCTGTTGGAAAGCTCACTTTTCAGTGTATCAAACGGCTTAAACACCACATTACACTCTATAAAATCCTCTATCTGGGACTTGGCAAATATGGCGATGGATTCGTCCTTTTCCGTATAGATCACATTGGATTGGCTCCTTTTGGCATTGGATATAACATCGTAAACCAACGACAATATATCCTCTTCGCTAAAGCCGTTTTTAAGCAAAGACTCAACAGACCCCTTGAAGGCCTCTTTAGAGCTTATAAATTCAGAAATCTGCTGTTTGGTGAACTTGGCCGTCGTCCTTGTTCCACCCTTCTTGTTGCTAACAAGATACCCCTTCTGCACCAGCTCCTTTTCCACCTTCTTAACCGTCAACTCACTGACACGGTCGCTCTGGGCTATCTCTTTAGCCGGCGGGAGCTTAAGCTGCGGGTTTTCTATGGCCTTTAAAATTAACTTCAATTTAACTATCTCGTGTTTTATGAAAAACCGATCGATATTCAATTTAACTTCATCACACATATTAACTTCATTTTAAAAATAAATTAGCAGTTGTCAAGAAAAATCAAACAGACTAACCTTTATATGATCCCTAATTTAATTTGACACTTGCCAAAAGGGCAAACATGCCTATTTTTCCTAAAAAAGTAATATTTTATTTACTTAAAAACGGAAGTTTTAAATTATTTCACTCTGTTCGATAAAAATGTATAATAGCTTGACCGTAAAGGGTAAAAAGTTTTGATTTTTGGTTGGTTATGAGAAGGATAATAGGCAGACTCTCCAAGAAGTCGTTTAAATTCAAGATACTGGCCACATACACCATAGGCCTTATTATCATAGGGATTTTGGGTTATGGGTATTTCTTTGTAAAACAGTACTCACAGATGCAAAAACAGATAGAAAACCAAAGAACCAACCTAATACAGATACACAAGGACATGGCAAGAACAGCCGTTGAGGTGGCTCAAAATATCGTAAGCATAGCGGAAAATCTGGCCATGGAGGGTAAGCTCTCGCTTGAGGATTCAAAGAGCATAGCTCTTGATGGCATAAGCACAATAAAATACGGCAGGGTTGGGTATGTATGGTGCATGACCTATGACGGCACTATGTTGATAGACCCGCCACGGCCAACCATCGAGGGAAAAAACATATTCAAGCTGAAAGGCAACCCGTTTGAGGACCTAAAACGGATGCTTGAAACCCTTAGGATAAAAAACGGCGATTTCATTACATACCGCTGGTATTACCCATCAGACACATCGGGCAGGCTGTATAAAAAGATATCCTATGTTAAAACCATACCATCCCTAAGGTGGATCATAGGCAGTGGATTCTATATAAAAGACATAGACGAGATTATAAGCATATACAGCCAAAAGCAGAAGAAGCTGTTTATAAAGGATGCCATAAAGAGCCTCATACCGGGCATATTCTTTTCCATAATATCGTTTCTGGTTATGTACATTCTCATCTCAAAGATGATGAGATCCGTTGAGGAGATTGCCGATGTATCAAAGAAACTGATAGAGGATGAGGTAAACATCAACATGAAGTTGCCGCTATCCTCCACCGAGGGGCCTGTCGGTAAACTCATATCCAACATAAACAGCTATATCGAAAACACGACCAGGCTTTTGAAGTTCAAGGAGGACATAGACCTATGCGAAAGCGAGGAGGAGATATTCCTGCTTCTTGCAGAGCTTCTAAAGAGGGAGTTCAACATTAAGAACTTCTCCATATACAAGGAGAAGAACTCAAATCTCATACCCGTTGTCAGGGAAGGCACCATAAACTGTCCGTTCACCCAAAAATGCCTAAAGGCCGTAAAGAAAGGCATGACACTAAACGAAACCTGCCCCAACAATCAGGAATACATATGCTATCCCATATTCTCAGGCGAATCACTGATGGGGGCCATCGAGATGGTCTTTGACTCAGACACACCGATAAATACAACGATGAAGAAGGTAATCAACCGATTCATACAGAGCATGGCACACAGCCTAAACATAAAAAGACTAACCCAGAGTCTAAAGGAGCTCTCACTAAAAGACAAGCTAACCGAGCTTTACAACAGGAGGTTCTTAGAAGAGGTAATCCCCACTATACTATCGACGGCCAAAAGGCTCAATACAAAGGTTGCCGTCGTCATGATAGACCTGGATGATTTCAAAAAGATAAACGACTCATACGGACACCTAATAGGCGATGAGGTGTTAAAACATGTGGCAGCCATCTTGAAGAACCACTTTAAGCGGAGTTCTGATCTAATCGTAAGATACGGCGGTGAGGAGTTCCTGATTATTCTTGAAAACATAGAGGAGGAAAACCTCATTCAGCTCCTTAAGGGGTTTAAGGATGAGCTTTCTGCCTCGCCCATCAAGATCAACGGCAACACCATAAACATCACGGCAAGCATAGGGTATGCAATCATACCCGAGGATGCCCAAGACTTCAAAGAGGCTGTCAGATTGGCCGATGAGGCCATGTATGCAGCAAAGAAAGAGGGTAAAAACAGGATAATAAAAGCCAAGAAGGAGGAGTGATTGATGGGAAAAATAGCCCTGATTACGGGTGCCTCAAGCGGCATAGGCAAGGCAACAGCCGAGATATTGGCCAAAAACTCAATAGATCTCATCATTACAGCAAGGAGGCTGGAGAGATTAATAGAGTTAAAGGATGAGCTGCAGGAGAGATACAAGGTAAAGGTGCTGCCCATAAAGCTCGATGTCAGAAACAGGGATGAGGTCATAGAATCGCTTACAAACCTGCCCGATCAGTGGAAGAATGTCGATATATTGATAAACAACGCAGGTTTGAGTAAAGGGCTTGATAGGCTTCAGGATGGAAGGATAGACGATTGGGAGGTCATGATCGACACAAACATCAAGGGGCTTCTGTATGTAACCAGGGCCATACTGCCCTCCATGATAGAAAGAAACAGCGGCACAATCGTAAATATAGCATCAATCGCAGGCCATGAAACATATCCAGGTGGCAATGTATATTGCGCCACAAAGGCGGCCGTTTTGCACCTATCCAAGGCTTTAAGGATGGATGTTTTAGGCACAAACATCCGCATAATCTCCATAGACCCGGGCATGGTTGAGACCGAATTCAGCATCGTAAGGTTTGACGGCGATATAGAGAAGGCAAAGAAGGTCTATGAAAACATAACCCCTCTGACGGCAGAGGATGTGGCCGAAGCCGTATGGTTTGCCGTCTCAAGGCCCTTGCATGTTACGGTTGAGGATATGGTTCTTATGCCAACGCAGCAGGCCAGCGCACTGCTGAATGTCAAGAATTACAAAAGGCTTTAACTCGATACATAAGAGAGGTGATCCAAAAAGTTCGGATACGATGTCAGGATGGAGTGTGTCTCAGTCAACTCTATCGGCACAGAACTAACCGCAGATAAGATAGAAAAGCTCATGGCTATTCTGTGGTCGTTGTGTGTATCGATCAAGGCTGGCCTTATCGGGTGGTTGGGTTTGCCGTAAATATCAAATCCATCCTCAAACTCTTCTGTTTTGACCCCCACCCTTTTTAACCCCTCGCAAATCGACTTTATCCTGTCGCTCTCTTTTTTGCGCAACTCAGCCGCATCCCTTATGCTGCTTATGCCATCGCAAAAGATGGCCAGAATAGACAGAATGGGTATCTCATCTATCAACAGAGGCAGAAGCTCACCGTCTATCTTAAACGGCCTGAGGTTGTTAGAAAACCTAACCACAACATCGCCCATCTTCTCAAGCCCGCTCAAACGCTCGTTTTTTATATCGTAATCCACATTGGCCTCATCAAAAACACTCAAAATGCCGCTCCTTGTCGGATTTAGGCCTACATCCTTCAAGACAAGCTCAAAATCCCTCTTCAGGGCGCCCAAAACCATAAAGAAGGCAGCAGACGATATGTCGGCAGGAACATCTATGGCCAGATCGCCCTCAAGTTGCCTGTTTTTGCCCAACCTCACCGCTAAACCGTCCTCTATCACATCGACACCGAATGCCTTTAACATCGTTTCTGTGTGGTTTCTCGATTTATACGGTTCAACAACCTCAACATCACCGTCAGCATAGAGACCGGCAAGCAGGATAGCGGATTTCACCTGAGCAGAGGCTATACCCATCTTGTGCTTTATACCCTTTAGATTAGAGCCCTTTATGGCAAGTGGCGCCAAGTCGTTATCTCTTGCCATAATCGACGCCCCCATAGCCCTTAAAGGCTTAATAACCCTGCCCATGGGTCTGTTGCGCAGCGAATCATCACCCGTTAAGATGCTTAAAAAGTCCTGTCCGGCCAACAAACCGCTCAAAAGCCTCATGGATGTGCCGGAATTGCCCAGATACAGCACATCATCGGGCTCTTTAAGCCCGTATTTGCCCACACCCACCACCTCGATTCGGCGTGAGCTAACCTCTATCCTTACGCCCATCGACTGCATGGCCTTGATTGTTCTCAATGTATCATCGGAAAACAGGGCGTTGTTGATAACCGTTCTGCCCTCGGCTATAGATGAAAACATCACAGCCCTATGGGATATGGATTTATCAGACGCCACCCTCAACGATTTCATCTTAACCATATACTAACACCCCTGCTTACAAGCTTAGAATCGTTCAGGTAATAGACAAAGGCCCTGCCCTTGAACTTGGATTTATCCGTCCTTCCATGAAACGGGACATCGCTTTTTAGTGCATTGTTAGAAGAGTTGTATGAAACCCTATCGCCTTCAATTACCAGATCCCTCCTTTTAAGAACAACACCGCCAGAGGCATAGATGTCGTTATTGGGATAGACCAAAGCCTCACCTGAGACAATTAAAACAGGCGGCTTTGATGGCCTTATAACCCACAACTTAGGTTTTATGAGTTTTACAACCCCGTTTTTCAGCTTAACCATCCTGTTTGCAACTATGTGGTATTTGCCGTTTTTGCTGAACTTATACACATCAACACCGCTTGCCTTCTCCTTTACATTGAAAGAGACATCAACGGTCTTTATGGTTTCTTTTTGCATAAACCCCACAAACAGGAAAGCCGAGATTCCAAATAGAAGGGATAGGGAAAAATAGCCGCTGAAGAGCGTGAGTTTTTTAAACGATACCATATCCGTCTATCAGCAGGTATTTTTTCATCATCTCTTCCCATATACCTTCCTGCTTCATGATGTATTCCACAATATCCCTAACTGCACCCCTGCCACCGGGAAGCGGCGATATGTAATCGCTCACCTTCTTAACCTCCTGATGGGCATCAGAGGGGCAGGCACTAAAACCGGAAACTATCATGGGCGGTATATCGATTACATCATCCCCGATATAGGCTATCTCGTCGTTGTTGAGGTTGTATTTCCTCTTCAATTCACCATAAGCCGTCATCTTGTTGTGAACATCCTGATAGACATCTTCAACACCCAACTGTTTGGCTCTTATGTTTGTGACCTCAGAATACCTGCCCGATACAATGGCCGTCTTTATGCCGAAGTTGTGGATTATGTGAAATATGTGGCCATCCTTCACATCAAAGAACTTATACTCAACACCGTTATCGTCCAGTATTATCCTTCCGTCGGTCAAAACGCCATCGACATCCATGATTATAAGTCTAATCATTACAATACCCCGGCTTTAAGTATATCGTGCATATGTATAACGCCCTCGATCCTGCCATTAACATTAACAACCACCAAGCTGGTTATGGAATAACCCTCCATGATGTTTGCCGCCTTTGCCGCCAAAGAGAACCTATCTATGGTCTTCGGGTTTCTGCTCATTATATCCTTGGCCTTTATATCAAACAGTTTGCTTTTGTATCTCTCTATCGCCCTTCTTAGATCCCCATCCGTTATAACGCCCACAAGATTACCGCCATCATCGACAACCGTAGTCATGCCCAGTCTCTTGGACGAGATCTCATACACCAGCCTCTCAAAGGACTCATCCAGACCCACCATGGGCACTTCATCGCCCGAATGCATCAAATCCTCAACCCTGACAAGCAATTTCTTGCCTATAGCACCACCGGGGTGGAAGAAGGCAAAATCCTCCTCCTTGAAGTTCCTTTTTACAATAAGACCAGCAGCCAGGGCATCGCCTATAACCAAGGCCACGGTTGTCGATGATGTCGGCACCAGGCTTATCGGTGTGGCCTCAGATTCAACCGAGGCATCCAAAACAACATCGCTCCTTCTTGCAAGCTCTGAGTGTATATTCCCCACAATGGAGATTATCTTTAGGCCAAACCTCTTAAGCATCGGCAAAAGGAACAGCACCTCGGCCGTTGCACCGGAGTTTGAGAGCAATACAGCCACATCATCGCTTCTTATCATACCCAGATCACCGTGGGCTGCCTCTGACGGATGGACAAACATAGAGGGTATGCCTATGCTGGAAAAGGTCGAGGATATCTTCTTCGCCACCAGGCCAGATTTTCCAATACCCGAAAAGATCACCCTGCCCCTGCAGCTATCCAACAGCTCAACGGCTTCAATAAAGGATTCATCTATCCTATTGCTCAATCCCTTTATGCTTTCTGCTTCTATATCAACAGCCCTTTTGATCGCCTCTAAAACACTATTCATTTCTCTTTGTTCTTCTTTACCATCTCCATGAGTTCCTTAAGCAGTTCGTTATCAAACGGCTTCATCTTTGCAGCCTTTGCCAGATAGTCGATGGCTTTGGAGTAATCCCCCATCTTCTCATACACCTTCCCAAGGAGCATATTGGTATTTATGCCCCTGTTTCTGTCCGGTTCTATCTTAGATAGATAGAGGTCATCACCCATGCTCGTCGCCTTTACATTATACAGAGACAGCACATCATACAGATAGTCCAGATCGCCGTCGGCATACATAGCGCTGTTCTGGTATTTCTCAAATATCTCCCTCAATGTATCCTGCTGTTCCTCTGAGGAGAACACATAAACACCGAACATATCCTTTGCCTCAACCAGCCCATCCTCAATAGCATCGATACACATCATGCCAAATTGGGCTATCCTGTTTGACGGATCCTTGGACAAAACCAGCATAAAGAATGTCTTTGCCCTATCAAACCTGTTATTCAAAAAGCTCTCTATACCGTATTGAAGCAACTCCTCTATCTTCTTAGGTTTCACACCCATATTCTAAACTCCTTATCCTCCGGTTTGTAATCCACATCAAACACCTCAACATCCTTAACAACGCTGGCTGCAGGACCCTTCTTTGCGGCATTTATCATGACATTGACCAGCTTATCCTCAGCACACACAACCATCTCAACACTGCCGTCAGGCATGTTCCTGACATAGCCCTTAACACCAAGCATGCCGGCAAGCCTCTTTGCCCAGGCCCTATAGCCCACACCCTGCACAACACCGGTTATTCTCAATCTCTTACAAGGCATTGCATCCTCCATATCAAGCCTTCTTGTCGACATTCACCCCGATGGCATCGGGCAGCTTGCAACTCCTATTCAAGATACCGCAAAGCACCTCATAATCCTGCAACAGACATCTATTTGTCAACTTATTGCAGATTCTAACCTTCCATTTACCGTCCATCTTAATTAAATTAATCGAAAATCTATCCCCATCAAGGCCAAAGTATTCACAAAACGCATCCTTGAATGCATCTTTGGCCTTCTTGGGCTTCTTCTTTTTAAAGAAACCCTGCCTGCTATTCTGGCCTCCCTCCTTCTTAAAGCCATCGATCCTGTCGATTCGAGGCGGGCTTTGAACCCTATAGGTATATAAAGAGTCATCATCCATTACTTGCCGTTTGAGAAATACCTCAAAAACTTACCTATGTATTTAGGTATCTCCTTCCTATCCACAATAACATCAATAAAGCCCTTCTCAAGCAAAAACTCAGACCTCTGAAAGCCCTCAGGCAGACCGTGTCCTATGGTCTGCTCAATAACCCTCGGGCCTGCAAACCCTATTAATGCGTTGGGCTCTGCTATAATCACATCGCCCAACATGGCAAAACTTGCAGCCACACCGCCGGTTGTTGGGTCTGTTAAAACCGATATATAGGGCAGGCCCTTATCCGCCAAAAGACTCAAGGCGGCTGCTGTTCTTTCCATCTGCATCAAAGACAAGATTCCTTCCTGCATCCTTGCCCCACCAGATGCACTGATTATAACAAGCCCAACCTTTAGCCTTATGGCCTTCTCTATCGCCCTGACGATCTTCTCACCCGTTGCATAACCCATAGAGCCGCCCAAGAAGGAAAAATCCATAACGCTTAAGACGCAGGGTTGACCGTCTATGGTGCATGTGCCGTTTATAACGGCCTCCTTAGAGCCTGTTTTCTGAATGGCCTCCTTTAGCCTATTCTTATAAGGCTTAAGATCCGTAAAGTTCAACGGGTCTTTTGTCGATATGCGGCTGTCAAACTCCTTAAAGCTCCCCTCATCCACCGTCATCTCTATCCTGTCTTTGGCCGAAACCCTGAAGTAAGAGCCACACCTGGGGCAGATCCAGAAGTTCTGCTTAACCTCATCTATATAGAATGTCTCATTGCATTTTTTACACTGAATCCACTTCTTCTCTTCCTTCTTGGACTTCTTCCTCTTAAAAAACACCATCTTTACACCCCTTTTGAGTAAACCAGCATTCCCCTGTAAAATGTTTTAACAATCTCACCCTTAAGCTTCTTACCGTGATAGGGCGTATTCTTGCCCTTGGATACGAATTTATTCCTATCAACCACCCATTCCTTGTTCTTATCAATTAACACGATATTGGCAAACCCACCCTCATTGAGCGTGCCTGCATCAAGATGGAAGATTCGAGCAGGCTTAACAGTCATCAATGCTATGGCATCTGAAAGACCTATGATGCCGGCCTCGACAAGGTATGTATTGACCACGGCAAAGGCCGTCTCAAAGCCGCTTATACCAAATGCCGCATTCTGCATGGTGCATCGCTTGGAATCCTCATCGTGGGGCGCATGGTCTGTGGCTATAGCATCAACAAGACCTAAGGAGAAGGCGCCGTGTATAGCCTCCACATCCTCCTTGCTCCTGAGTGGGGGATTAACCTTGGCAAATGTGTTATACCCCCTGATCTCCTCATCGGTCAACGATAGATGGTGTGGCGTGACCTCGAATGTAATCCTGTCGCTGTCCATCTTGGCCTTCTTTAGCACATCAATCGACTCCCTTGTGCTAACATGGCATATGTGTAGTTGGGCATTGGTGCTTTTTGCTATCTCCACATCCCTTGCTATGATGGATGATTCAGATACATTGGGTATACCCTTAAGCCCCAATTCAAATGCGGGCTTGCCGTCGTTTACAACCCCATCACCCGATATATTCAGATCCTCCTCATGCAGCGTAAGGGGGACATTCAAATCCTCAGCGTATATCAGAGCCTTCCTCAAAACCTCACCGTTCATAACGGGTCTACCGTCGTCGGAAAACGCCACACAGCCTGCCTCTTTTAGGCTCATCATGTCGCTTAATTCTTCGCCCTTCTCGCCCTTTGTTATCGTGCCTATCGGATAAACATCGCATATGCCAACGGCGGCTGCCTTCGATTTTATATACTCCACCGTCTGGATATTGTCTATTGTCGGATTCGTGTTGGGCATGCAGCAGATGGTGGTAAAGCCACCCTTAACGGCAGCCCTCATGCCCGTCTCTATGGTCTCCTTATGTGTAAAACCCGGATCCCTCAAATGGGCGTGTATGTCCACAAAACCGGGGGCCACTATCAATCCTGTGGCATCCACCTCTTCATCTATACTAACCCCTCCAACATCGCCTACCGTTTCTATAACACCGTCAACAATCGAGACATCGGCAAAACCCTCAAACTCGTTTGACGGTGCTATAACATAACCGTTCCTTATAACCGTTCTCATAACTCCTCCAATTTAGAAGCAAGTATCTCATTAACAATCTTGGGATTGGCCTTGCCCTTGGTTTTTTTCATTACCTGTCCGACAAAGAAGCCAATCGTATTCTTTTTACCACCCTTATACTGCTCAACGGCCTTTGGATTGGCCTTAATAACCTCATCCACAATGGCCTCAATCTGCGCCTTATCGGTTATCTGAACAAGCCCCTCCTCCTCAACGATCTGTTTGGGCTTTTTGCCGGATTCATACATCTTAGCAAAGACGGTCTTCGCTATCTTGCCGCTTATGGTGCCGCTATCCACAAGCTCAACAAGCTCTCTTATGTGGGATGGCTTTATCAATGTCTCATCTATGGTTTTGTTGTCTTTATTTAGATAACCCAAAAGTTCTGACAATATCCAGTTCGCTATGGCCTGAGGGTTTTTATAGCCCTTCGAAGCCTCCTCAAAGTAATCGGCCAAGGCCTTCTCCTCAACCAAAACCCTCGCATCGTCCTCTTTCAATCCGTATTCTTTAACAAAA
Source organism: Hippea sp. KM1 (assembly GCF_000526195.1). NCBI lineage: Bacteria > Pseudomonadati > Campylobacterota > Desulfurellia > Desulfurellales > Hippeaceae > Hippea > Hippea sp. KM1. Next base: position 654,587 of record NZ_JAFP01000001.1, on the reverse strand, counting down.
CGCTCAAGCTTCTGCCTGGGAAGCTCAGGCACTTCATTTTTTATCCTCTCTATCCACTCATCGTCTATTAAGATAGGCACAAGGTCTGGATCCGGGAAGTACCTGTATTCATAGGCCTCTTCCTTACTCCTCATGGGCTTTGTTATGCCACTCTTTTCATCCCACAATCGGGTTTCTTGAATTACCTTGCCACCGTCTTCTATAACCTCTATCTGGCGTTGTATCTCATACTCTAAGGCCTTCTCCACATGCCTAAACGAATTCATATTCTTAAGCTCCGTCTTTGTCCCAAGCCTCGTCTCACCCTTGGGCCTAACGGAGACATTCGCATCACACCTCAAGGAGCCCTCCTCCATGTTGCCGTCGCATATACCCAAATACCTGACGATCCTGCGCAGGGAGCGCAGATACTCCCCGGCCTCTTTTGGTGAATGCATAACGGGCAGCGAGACTATCTCAAGCAGTGGAACGCCTGCTCTGTTGAAATCCACATAACTGCCATCCGGCCTGTGGATGGTCTTTCCTGCATCCTCTTCCATGTGTATGCGCTCAAGCCCTATCTTTTTATACTCACCATCCACGAATATCTCAACATAACCGCCCTCCAATATGGGCAGTTCATACTGTGATATCTGATATCCCTTGGGCAGGTCTGGATAGAAGTAATTTTTTCTTGCAAAACGGGAAAATCTATTTATCTTGCAATCCAGGGCCAGACCCAATTTTATAGCATAGTCCACAACCCTCTTGTTCAAAACGGGCAGAACACCCGGTGCACCCATGCAAACAGGGCATATATGCGTATTGGGCGGGGCTCCAAAATCCGTTGAACAGCTGCAGAATATCTTGGTATTTGTCAGAAGCTGTATGTGAACCTCCAAACCTATTACGGCCTCAAACTCCATCTCTTCCTCCACCTACTGGATTGATTGCAAAGAAACCCTCATCCAAGAAATCCCCATCTATCAAAACACGATTGCCCTTTAAGCTTATTCTATCCTCGCACAACAACTTAACGGCCAGCGGATATATCTTATGCTCGCTCTTCAATATCCTGTCCGAGAGGCTATCCTCGGTATCATTATCAAACACAGGGACAACGGATTGGATTATTATGGGCCCTGAATCGAGCTCTTTTGTAACAAAATGAACCGTCGCACCGGCAAACCTCACGCCGGCCTCAAGCGCCTGCCTCTGGGCATGCAAACCCTTAAACGACGGCAAGAGTGCAGGGTGTATATTTAGGATCTTACCCTCAAAGCTATCTATGAAACAGTCAGAAAGTATCCTCATATACCCTGCCAGAATAACATAATCCACATTATAGCTTCTCAATATCTCGACCAACTTTCTATCGTATTCATCCCTTGAAAGCCCTTCGGGGTTTACAAACAGGGCATCTATGTGGGCCTCTTTGGCCTTCTCAAGACCCCTTGCGTTGGCTTTATTGCTTAAGACAACAACGATCTTTCCGTTTTTTATATAACCCGATTCTATAGCTTTCAGTATGGATTCAAAGTTTGACCCCCTGCCAGATAGCAACACTCCAAGCCTATACAATTTCCACCCCTTTAACATCTTTTGTTGTGTATCCGATCCTATAGGCATCTATACCCAACCCTGAAGAGGCAGATACAACCCCATCAACATCGGATTCATTGCAAATTATAACAAAACCGACACCCATGTTAAATGTCCTAAACATCTCCCTATCGCTAATTTTACCCAAATTTTTAACAAACTCAAATATCTCAACCTCAGGAAGAGCCTTTTTCTCTATAACAACACCAATACCCTCAGGCAAGATGCGTGGTATGTTATCGTAAAAACCGCCGCCTGTTATATGGGATGCAGCCACGACCCACGGCCTTATCTTCTCAAAGAGCTCGACATATATCCTGGTCGGCTTAAGCAACCACTCGACCAGTGGTTTATTCAAAATCATGCTGTCTAAGCTGTATCGGCCTATATCAAAAAACAGTTTCCTCAAAAGCGAATAACCGTTTGAATGAAAACCGCTCGATGCAAAACCAATCACCACCATGCCCTCTTTTGTCTGCTTTGGCAAAAGCTCATCCTTCTTGCCCACACCAACACAGAAACCCGCAATATCGTATTCACCATCCCCATAGACATCGGGCATCTGCGCCGTTTCACCGCCTATTAAAGCCGTATTGGACTGCCTCAACCCCTCAACTATACCCTCTATTATCTTCTCAAGCACACCATCCTCAAGCTTGCTGTATGATATGTAATCCAAAAAGAATACAGGCTTTGTTCCGCCGGTAATTATATCGTTCACATTCATGGCAACCAGATCTATACCGACGGTGTTGTGAATACCAGCCATCTGGGCAACCAAAAGCTTCGTTCCAACGCCATCTGTGGCAGAGGAAAGAACCAGATCGCACCCAAATCTATCTAACCCAAAAAGCGCTGAAAAACCGCCGATGGAAGAGATAACCCCGTCTTTGGGTAAAACCTCGACCATTTCCTTTATGGCTTCTGCAAATCTGTTGCCCTTGTCTATATCCACACCGGCAGATCTATAGTCTATCACATTGCTCTCCTTTTTATTAAGATTGGCACAAGCTTCTCATAGCTAACAACGATTATACCCAAAAGCGGAACAGAGAGTATAACACCCCACACACCTAAAAGCTTTCCAAAAAACAGAATGGAAAGCAGGACGGCTAAAGGGTCTAACTCTAACTGTTTTGAATAGATGTAAGGTGCTATAATATTGCCGCTGATAAAGTGTATAAACAACAAGACGGCCAACACCTCAATGGCCATAATGATGCTGTGGTGAACGACCAACGCCACAAGAATAGGCGGTATAAAGCTAAAAATCGCACCCAAATAGGGGATTATGTAAAGCACACCACCCAACACACCAAAAAGCAGGGCATAATCTATGCCCACCACATAAAGCCCTGCAATACCCAGAGCAGACACCACCACCATGAGTATTACAAGACCCACGATATAGCTTATAATGACATTGTGTATATCCTGAAACACAGAAAGGTAATCCTCTCCCAAAACGGTCAATATGATGCTTTTAATCACAAGCTTATACTTCTGCCTGTAAATAATCATAAAGAAGGAGAGTATAGGGATAAGGAACATAGCCATAAGTCCTGAGACGCCCTTGATGAGGCCCGTTAGAGAATTCACGGCAAAATCAATGAGGTATTTTTTAACAGAATCGGTGGCGGAGGCCAATAAGTGGTTGATTATGCTGTTGTTGGAAAACTTGATCGACATATAGCTGTAAATCCTATTTATAAAATCCTGAATCCCCTCGATGAGTGCGGGAAGCTGTTTTTCTATCCCGGAGATCTGATTGATAAGGGCAGGCACGGTTATGGTCAAAACAAACACCGTGCCGCCCATGATAATACTCAAAACAAAAAGCCCACTCATCCAGCGGGGGATTTTAAACTTAAGCAACATATTCTCAAATGGGTATGATATCTCTGCAACAAGATAGGACAGAAAGACAACAATGGTTACAAAGGTGAGCTTAAAGAACAAAAGATAAACACCGCCTATAAGGAACAAAAGGAATATGAAATACTCAAACAGGCCGGAATGGTTGGTCGTATTCAACTATTCCACCCCTGTATTTACCTCATCCAACTTCGCCCTTATCTGTCTTAGCTTCTCCCTTTCTTCTTCTATCATCCTCTTGGCCTCTTCTATCGCATCCTCAATGGCCTGCTTCTTTTGCTGAATAATATCACCGGCCTTACCGACCAGATCACTGCCAAGTTGCCCAAACGATGTGTTTAAGAATGAAACCTTCTCCAATAGCTCCTCTTTTGCGCCCTCTAACTTTGATAGCTGCTCATTGATTGAGGATAGCTTATCCGTCAGCGAGGATAGCTTATCTGAATCGATCTTTTTGAATACAAAATACAAACCCACTGCAGCAGAACCCAAAACGCCCAACATTAAAATCTTTTTCATCTATCTATCCTCCCTCTTTATTAGTTTTGAGGTAAATTTGGAGATGCCCACCAAAAACGCATAAACATCGTCAAGCTTCTCCTCGAGGGCTGAAACCCTGCCGAATATATAGTTTGTGTGATTCTCAACCCTCTTTTTGGTGCTAACAACCAAATCGCTGACCTCATTAACGGTCTCCTTGGTCTTGTCCATCACCTCAAAACTCGTCTGCTTGGCCTTATCCATGACCTCCGTGGTGGTCTCTTTGGTCTTATCCATCACCTCAACACCGGTTTCTTTGGCCTTCTCAACCAACACCTTCACATCCTCAGCCAGGGTCTGGGCTATCTCCATCATAACCTCTGCCTTGTAGAGCATCTGATCGGCTTTGGACTGATAGGGCTCAATCTGCTTCTTGATCTCCTCCACTCTTTTCTTCATGTCGGAATAGAGCTTAATTAAAACAATGATGCCGATCAGACCACCCAATGCAAGACCCGCATAAACCAAAGCAATAACCGCCAGTGAAATGGAAGCTAAATCCATTTTCAAAAACCTCCTAACTCTAAAGTTTTCTTCCAAATAATTTGGAAACTATCTCGCTGGCCGTCTCCTCGACGGATCGGTTTGTAACATCCACAACAAGCCATTGCGGATGCTGCCTAAAGATAGAGTTTGCATACTCAACCTCCTCGTATATCCTGCTCAATGAGGCATACGAGGAGTTGGATAGTCCCAATTTCTTTGCCCTCTGCTTTCTGATCTCATACAGCCTCATCGGGTCGATGGTTAAACCCACGATCTTCTTCTGATCAACCTTAAACAGGGCATCGGGTAATTTTTCACCCTTTACTATAGCAAAATTGGCAACCTTATATCCACCCTCCTGGGCCAGATAGATGCTCAAAGGTGTTTTGGATGTTCTGGATAGGCCCACCAATATTATATCGGCATCGTCCAGATTGCGACTGCTCCTGTTATCGTCGTGCTCAACGGTATATTCAATGGCCTTGATCTTTTCAAAATAGCGATCGCTAATCCTGTGCAGAAGGCCTGAAACATTCCTTGCCTTTTGGCCGAAGAACTCCTCAAACTTACTGATGTAATAACCAAACAGATCCAGCACTATCAGATTAATCTGGCCAAACCTATCGTTTGCATAGTCCCTTAAGTCCTTATCGGCTATAGTCAGAATAACCAAAGGCCTCTCATCCTCGGCCTTTCTAACAATCTCGTCTATCTTTTCCTTATCCCTTACCTCAATAAATTTCCTCTCAACTATATTGGGGTATTTAAACTGAACCAAGAAGGCCCGGGCTATCTTTGTTGCAGTCTCACCCGTGCCATCGGATATAAGATAGATATACTTCGGTTCTGCCTCCATTCAACACCTCAAACGCCAAGTTTCAACAGATTATACACAGAAACACTCACCCAGAAAAGGATAAAAATAACAACAGATAAAATCGGATCGACCATAGAATACCTGCCCATCGACGATATCAACTCCAGGCTGCCCACATAAACCAGAAAGACTATACTGCCCAAAAAGACATTCCTTATAAAACCGCCCCTTCGGGGGCTTGTTCTTAAGATAAACACAAAAGATAGCAGGGTTAGGATAACACATGAAAGGGGGTATACGATCCTGTGTATAATCAAGGCCGTATAATAATCCTTATCCAGCGTATGGTTTAAGGAATACACAAGCTCAGAAAACGATGGCTCTTTAAACTTCGATGAGGAGAACATCGAATAGAAGCTCTTGCTTGTCTTTATCTTAAAATCCTTAAAGCATTTTGGGTTTGAAAAATTGGGCATGGAATAGAGACAACCGTCAAACAAAACCACTTCCTTGGGTTTAAAAACCGCCTCATGCGCCTTTACAATCACCTCAACCCCTTTAAAATCCTTATCAACCCTGTATGCAGTTATATCATAGGCCTTCCTATCCCTGACGGAGAGCTTATTGACCCTTACAAAGAAGTTGCCGATTTTTGTCCATCCCCTTTTGAAGCGCTTGTTTTTAAAATAGTAATGCCTGATAAACGAGGCCTTCTCAAGCCCCTTATTCACAACAAGCTCCTTACCGAAAAACATAACAACGGCAACAATCAAGGAAAAGAGCAAAACGGGCTTTGCTATCCTTAATATGCTCAGGCCGCTTGAGCGCATGACTATTATCTCGTTCTTTGAGGATAGATAGCCCAAGCTTACCAACGAAGAGAGCGCAAATATAAAAGGCATGCTGAAGTAAACAACAAAGGGGGAATAGTAAAGGTAGTAGTTGATTATGTATCTAAACGGCACATCGTTTCCAACTATATCAGACAGATTTGAGAAAAAATCACTTAATACAAACAATAACACAAAGAATGCAATGGAGATAAAGAATGTCTTAAGAAAGAAAACCGATATGTATCTATGAATCTTTTTCATATTCGTCTGCTATCTGCCAATGTTGTAATACGGCGGGGATTATACTCTCAAACTCATCCAACGACAACATAACAGCGGCATCGGATAGGGCCTTTTCAGGCTGCGGATGAACCTCAAAAAACAGACCATCCACACCCACACTGGCTGCGGCAAAGGCCAGCCAGGATGCATATTCCTTCGTCCCTAAGCTTTTACCTGCCACACTGGGCATCTGCATGGAGTGGGTCGCATCGTATATAACAGCATCGGCAAATTCCTTCATTATCCTCAAGCTCCTAAAATCCACCACCAAGTTGTTGTATCCAAAGGTTGCACCCCTCTCTGTCAGCCACACATCAACATCGGATGACGATTTGGCCTTCGCTGTAGCATATTTCATATCCCACGGTGCCATAAACTGGCCCTTTTTGATGTTTACCGTTTTGTTTGTCCTTGCAGCCTCAACAATCATATCGGTTTGGCGGCACAGGAATGCAGGAATCTGTATAACATCAACAACCTCGGCAACAACCTCAGCCTGAGACGGTATGTGTATATCCGTCGTCAGCCTAAAACCAAACTCCTCCTTTACCCTTGAAAGGATCCTAAGACCCTCATCTATACCCGGCCCTCTGAAGGAATCGATAGATGTTCTGTTGGCCTTATCAAAGGACGATTTAAAGATTATCTCGATATTATACTTTTCACTTATCCCCTTTAGCCTTTCGGCCGTCTGAAGAACTATCGTCTCATTTTCTATAACACACGGCCCTGCAATAAAGAAATGCCTCATGGCTTCCATAATACATAACCTAAAGCAAATCGTAAAGCTGTTTTATGTTTTTATAATCCAAAGCCGAGACCACAAAAAAACCGCCCTCTTTCAGGCGATTTACCACATCCACTTCACCCTCAAACAGCCTCAGTTTTCCAGAGAGATCCACCTCAGACACCAAAACGGTCCTCTCCTCAAACGACCTTTTCTTAAAAGAGGAAAAAATCGCCCCCACAACCGCTGCATCCAAAAGCGTTGAGGTTATTCTCAATCCGCCCGTAATATTTAGATAGACATCGTATTTATACATGGGCAGGTTAAGCCTCTTCTCAATAACGGCAATAAGCATATTCAACCTGTTTATATCAAAACCCACGCTTATCCTGCGTGGAATAGCAAGCGGCGTTTCTATGCAAAGTGCTTGGACCTCAACGATTATGGGGTGTTTACCCTCCACGATAACACCATAGCAAACACCGTCGTTTGAGCCAAACCCATCGATAAACTTGGTCGTCGGATCCTCAACGACAACAAGCCCCTTATCCGTCATCTTCAATATCAAGGCCTCATCCGTTGAACCAAAACGGTTCTTTAAAAACTTCAACACCCTCAGGCCGCTTTTTGATTCAACCTCAAGCAGCAGCACGCTATCAACCATATGCTCCAAGGTCTTCGGGCCTGCAATGGCGCCGGATTTGGTTATATGCGCCACTATAAAGAGGGTTATGTTGCTTCTTTTTGCAATATCTATAAGCCTCTCTGTGGCATATCTGACCTGCTGAATACCCCCCACAACATAATCCACATTCTCATCAAATACGGCATGTATCGAATCTACAATGGCCACAGCGGGTTTTTCATTCTCAAGAAGACCCAAAATGGCCTCAAGCCTATTGGATGAGAACACCTCCACATCAAGGGCCCCTATCCTCTTGCCCCGTGATGCCACCTGCTCCTTGGACTCCTCAGCCGATATATACAACACCCTGCCGCTTTTGCTTAAATCCCTTGACAGCTGCAGAAGCATGGTGGATTTACCCACACCGGGGGTTCCAGAGATCAAATAAACCCCACCCAGGGAGAGCTTACCATCAAACAGGGCGGAAAACTCACTATCAAAGGGCAAAAAGCTCTCGTTGTGGTCAATCTCCTTTATCTTTAAAGGTTTATCATAACAGACTGCCCCTTTAGCTTGCGGGCTTTTCTCCTCAAAGGTTCCCCATTCTCCACACTTGGGGCATCTGCCATACCACTTGTTTGAGGTATAACCGCAGTTCGAACAGACATATACAGTTGTTTTCTTAGACATACGGTAATTTTAGATTAAACCGATTCAGCTGTCAAAAACTCAAGCGACCTTTACAACCACAACTTTTTTTCCTAAACTATGGATATGTGGACTAAAGGATATAATCGATTAAAACTTGTTGATGAAACACTCAAAAAAGCATATTATTCCACATATGGAAAAGGCAGGGGACTTTACTCCCTCAGCGGGGGTGGCTTATGATTTATGATTTCTCCTTTCAAAGCCGATTTACAAAGATAAAGAGATACGAGATAGCCGCAAGGAAGATACTGGGCGTTAGTGAGGATGATCCCGACTGGATCATAAGGAACAACTATCTGAAACTGGCTAAAAAATACCATCCCGATGTTAATAAGAACACAGAAGAGCTATTCAGAGACATCAACACCGCATACATGATACTAACGAAAAAGGACTTCGATGTTGAGAATGTCAAGTTCTTAACCATAACAGAAGAAGAATTAGACGATTGGGAGAGGGAATATTCCATTGAAAGGGAAACATCCGATTATTACTCTTACTGGAAAAACAGATTCTTTTAAGGAGGCTTGATGATGATAAGGGTTGCCATGCCCATTGAAGGTGATAATCTGTGCGAGCATTTCGGCCATGCGCCCAAGTTTGCTTTTTTCGATATAGAGAACGGCAAGGTCGAACTTATGCAGATTGAGCCAGCCCCCGAACACTTTGAGGGGTCTTTTCCTCAATGGGTCAAACAGAAAAATGCCGATGTTGTTATAGTGGCCGGTATAGGCCCGAAGGCAAAGGAGTTGTTTGAAAGCTTTGGCATCAGGGTTATCAGTAATGTAAGACCCAAGAAGGCCAAGGAGTTGGTGGAGGATTTTATCGCAAACAGGCTGGATCTATCCTATCAAGAGGTGTGCGATCACCACGAACACAACCATTAATTTAACCAAGGAGGGGTTATGAAGATTACAATTAGTGCAAAAAACACGGAGCTTACGCCTTCGATTAAGGAGTATGTGGAAAAGAAAATCGGAAGGCTTCAGAGGAAGATAGATGGCTCGGCAACAGCCGATGTGGTATTGAGCGTGGAGAAATACAGACATATAGCCGATGTAAAGCTAAATATAGAGGGCGAGATCATCAAGGCCACAGAGTCATCGAAGGATATGTACTCATCCATCGATCTGGTGTATGAGGTGTTGGAAAAACAGATAGAGAAGATGAAGGATAAGCTTTACAAGTCCAAAAGGAGGGCATCCCAGGCTGAGCAGTATGCACCCCAGGAGAGCGAGAGGGAGCCTGTCATTGTTGAGGAGGAGTTTATACCCAAACCACTAACGGTGGAAGAGGCCATAATAAAACTCAACGAGGAGGATAAGCACTTCGTTGTATTTAACAACTCAGAAAACGGTAAGGTATGTGTGGTGTATAAAAAGAAAAACGGCGATTATGGATACATAGTTACACGATGAAGGAAAATAGAATTACCGATTTCATCAATACAGTAAAGCTAAACATCAACTGCCATGAGAAGTTTGAATGCCTAAAGAAGATGGCAGAATACTTGGCAAAGGAAAACAACCTAAACAGTGAGGATGTCTTTTCCCTTTTAAGGGCAAGGGAGAGGTTTGGCTCAACGGCCGTAGGGGGGTATTTTGCCCTCCCTCACGCCAAGATGGATTCATTAAGCAAGCTCATAGGTGGCCTATTTACCACCGAGGAACCCGTCGATTTTGGTTCTTTAGACGGCGTTCCTTCACAGATATTCCTGGTGGTTTTAGCGCCAAGCTCCAAACCGTCTATACTGCTTAAGGCCTTAGCAAAGGCGGCAAAGATATTTAAGGATAACCGCCTAAAAGAAGAGATAATAGCAGAAAAAGAGGCAGAGAGGGTTATAGAGTTAATCAAGAATAGAGAAGAAGAGCTAAAGAAGGCATAAAGTGGAAATCGTCTTTATTAGCGGGCTGTCTGGATCTGGCAAAACTACCGCTTTGAAGGCGTTTGAGGATAACGGATACTTCTGTATCGATAATCTGCCGCTGGCGCTGTTTAAAAAATTCATAGACATACTGGAGCTTTCAAAAAGCCAGATAAACAGGATAGCCACGGTTTGCGACATAAGGGATCCAAACATCACAAAAGACTTAAGGCTCATAAAGGAGTGGCTTGACCATTCAAAGATCAAACACACAATAATCTTCTTCGAGGCCGACGAGAAAACGCTAATAAGGCGATTTGAGCAGACACGCAGAATCCATCCGTTGAGCCTTCTTAAGAATATACCGCTGCACAAGGCCATAGAGGAAGAAAGAAGGGCTATGGAGCCTGTAAAATCCCTGGCCGATTTTATAATCGACACAAGTCAGTTGAATGTCAACGAACTTAAAAGGGTCATTCGTGAAAGGTTCCTAAAGCTGGACAAAAAACCCATTATACAACTCATATCCTTCGGTTTTAAATACGGCATACCGATAGAATCGGACAATGTATTCGATGTCAGGTTCCTGCCAAATCCATACTTCATAGAGGAGTTTAAGGATACAACGGGCAAGGATAAAAAGACCTATGAGTTTGTGATGAACCAGGCACAGACAAAGGAGTTTTTAAGCTATATAAAGGAGTTTCTCAAGACCTTCATACCGTATTACATAAAGGAAGGCAAGAGCTATCTGACCATATCTATAGGGTGCACGGGCGGAAAGCACAGATCGGTGGCCATTGTTGAGCATTTGAGAAACTTTTTAATGGATAAGGGTTTTGAGATAGAGGTTTTTCATAGAGACATAGAAAAATGAGGTATTCAAGATGAAGCATTTTATATCCATTAAGGACTTTACCAGGGAGGATGTAGAATTAATCCTAAAAAGGGCCTTGAAGTTTAAAGAAAGCAGGCTGTATGAGGGCAAGCTTAAAGGGAAAACCATAATCACCCTGTTTTTTGAAAACAGCACAAGGACACGCACATCGTTTGAGATAGCAGCAAAGAACATGGGCGGTGAGGTGATAAACATAGACCATAACCAATCGAGCCTAAAAAAGGGGGAAACCGATTACGACACCATAATCAACCTTTCAGCAATGAGGCCCGATGCCTTTGTTATACGCCATTACCATTCGGGATACCCATTTTTTTTGAGCCATTTTACCAACATCCCCATCATCAACGCCGGTGATGGAACCAACGAACACCCATCCCAGGCCATATTGGATGCCCTAACGATGTTGCAGGCAAAGGGAAGGCTCAACAACCTCAATGTGTGCATCATAGGTGATATATCAAACAGCAGGGTGGCAAAAAGCCACATGTGGATGGCGCGGTTGTTTGACTGGAATTTGAGCTTCTTCGGCCCAAAAACAATGCTGCCCAAGGCCGAATGGCTGGACAATGTAAAAATCGAAAAGAGCCTAAACGAAGCGCTATCAAACAAGGACTTCATAATACTTTTAAGGATACAGTTAGAAAGAAAGAGCGGCCAGAGCATACCGTCTCTTAAGGAATACTCTAAATTTTTCGGCATAAACGAGAAAAACATGCCAGATAGCTTTATCATGCATCCAGGGCCTGTAAACAGGAATGTGGAGCTAAGCTCCTCTTTGCTTGATTCCGACGGAAATATCTTGATTACCAGACAGGTTGAGAATGGCGTCTTTGCAAGAATGGCCATTTTCGAGTACTGTCTGTTTTAGGAGTAAAAACAATGAAGCCTCAAAAGGAAGACAGGATAGCACTATATAGATTTTTGGGTATCTGCTTTACATACCCGCAGGAGAACTTTTCAGAGATAATACACAAAGCCATAGAGATGGCAAAACAACCATACAGGAACCTTCATGATCACGGATACAAAATAACAGGCATCAGGAACCTAAAACACGGGCTGGATGAGTTAAGCAAACTGACGCTTAACGAATGGCAAGGCATATACACGGGTCTTTTTATTGCAAACTATCCCAAGACCCCACTGCACCCCTATGAGTCGTTTTACAAAGACGGACTTGTGGGCGGCGAGGTATCGGATCAACTCAACGAGATATACAAAAGCTGCGGTCTTGAGATATTCGACGAGAGGGAGTTTCCGGACTATTTGACATTCGAGCTGGAGTTTGGTGCATTTCTGCTTGAGAACGAAGAGAACTGCAAACCCATTTTCGCGCAGTTCTTCTTTGACCATCTGTTTGAATGGATCTTCTCGTTCTTTGATGATTTAACAAATACAAAGGAAGCACCGCTATTCTACAAAAGCTTAGCTCAAATAGGGAACTCGTTTCTAACAAAGGAGCAAAAGGTATTAAAGGAGCTTCTGAATGAAAACTAAGGGCTATATACAGGTCTATACGGGCAACGGCAAGGGCAAGACCACAGCAGCCATAGGATTGGCTGTAAGGGCTGCCGGTGCAGGCTATAGGGTGCTATTTGTTCAGTTTGTTAAGGGGCAGGATTACAGCGAGCATAAGGCCCTGAGGGTTTTTGAAAACATAACCCTAAAGCGATTTGGAAGGCCCGGTTTTATACACTCAACGCCCTCAAAGGAGGATATAGAGGCCGCCAAAGAGGGATACAACTTCGTTCTTGATGCCCTAAGGAGTAAGGATTACGATGTTGTTATACTGGATGAGGCCAATATAGCCGTATTCTTCAACCTCTTCAGCGAGGATGACCTGCTCAAGCTGATGGATGAAAAACCGGACAACACCGAGCTTGTAATAACCGGCAGGTATGCAACAGAAAGGGTGATCGAAAAAGCGGATCTGGTCACCGAGATGAAGGAGATAAAGCATTACTATAAAAAGGGAATACAGGCAAGAGAGGGAATCGAAAAGTAAGGGTCTATGAAGCTTGCTCCCATACGGTTAAAACTAATAAAACCCTCCCAAAAAAGGGACTTTGATATATATGTCCTTGAAGAGACAAAACCGGTATTGCTGCTGAGTAAGAACACGCCGCTTGATAGAAAAAATCCGATACTCAAATACAACTCCAACTTCATAGCCTATATACCAACCGAGCAGCTTAAGGGATACAGGAATTACATCTGCGAAAACATAGACAACATACTAAAAGACCCCATGATGTCTCAGAAAAACAAGATGTATGCAATCTATGTATCAATGATAGACAACTTAGAGGATCTGGTGAACTCAAGGAATCTAAAATTGGCAGTGGATGTATCAAACAGCGTATCCAAGTTCATAGCCAACACCATAAACGACGATAAGGCGATGAGCATATTCTTCTCCTTCATAAAAAGCGATGTGCACAACCTTGCTGTCCACATGTTCAATGTGGGCGTCTATGCAACGATGCTGACAAAGAAGATGTTTACAGACCTATCCCAACAGAAACTTGAGGAGATCTCAAAGGGATTCTTCCTACACGACATAGGCATGCTAAAGATAGACCCACAGATACTCCTAAAAAAGGGCAAATATTCTCAGGAGGAGTACGAACAGATCAAGAAACACCCGATATACGGGGTTGAGATAATAAAAAACGAACTAAAGATACGCTCGCCCATCATAGAGAAAATCATACTGGAGCACCACGAGAGAAAGGACGGCAGCGGATACCCATACGGAAAGAGTGAGGTAAATACATTTGCCAAGATATGCTCCCTATGCGACATATTCGATGCCATAACATCCAAGCGGGAATACAAAGAAGAGGGGCCAAAGACCACATTTGAGGCACTAAAGGATAACAAGGACTTCTTTGTAAGTGAATTCGGACGGGATATATATGAGAACTTCGTCAAGTGCTTTAGAGTCAAGCAATGAAAGATACGCTCCAAACGCTGCAGTATGACAAACTAAAAGAACTCATCTCAAAACACCTACAGACAGAATACGGAAAAGAGGAACTGGACAACCTAAAGCCCGTATTCGACATAGAAAGGGCAAAGAGGGGTTTTGAGGTATTGATGCGGTTCTTCGAATGCTTCAGCAAACACTCGCCACCACAGATGGAGAACATACACATAAACCCCATCATTGAGGCATCATATAGAGGGATGCTGGATGAGAAGGAGCTAAAGGTCATAGGCAACTTCATATCGTTGCTTGTTTCATTAAAGGATGAACTAAGCCAGACCTGCCCCGATATATACAAGGAGCATATAGGCTTCGATATACCCTATGGCCTGGCAGACGATATAAACAGATCCATAGACGATTACGGCCTGCTGAAGGATTCTGCAACGGCTCATCTGTTTGAAATCAGACAACAAAAGCAGCAGATATCCCAGAATATAATCAGAATACTCAAGAATATCATGCACGGGCGAGGCAAGGATGTCCTCATGGATACGGCCATATTCCTGAAACGGTCTCGATATACGCTGCTTTTGAAACCCAATTACAAGGAATACATATCCGGCCGCATAATAGACATAGGCAAAAGCGGCGGGTTCTTTGTTGAGCCGGATGCCGTATTCAAGGAAAACTCCCTCCTTGAGGATGTCATGGCAAAGGAGGAGGCAGAAAGAAGGAGGATATTGACAGATCTGACCAACAAGGTCAGGGACAACGAAAACAGGTTAAGGTTCAATGCAAAAAAATTGGGCATATTGGATTTAATCACGGCAAAATACCACTATTCAAAAGGCTTGCCTGAATGTGAGCTGAGCTTTAGCAGCTCACCAATCATAGAAGCAAAAAACGCCAAACACCCGCTCCTTGCCTCTATCAACAGCAAAACAAAAGCCGTTGACATAGACATGCAATCAAACAGAAAACTCATTATTACAGGGCCAAATACAGGCGGTAAAACCGTATTCCTAAAAACCATAGGGATGCTAATACTGTCTGTCTATTCCATCATACCGCCTTATGCTGAGCAGCTAACCATGGGTAAATTCGACAATGTGTTTGCCATAATAGGCGATCAACAGGACATATTCGAATCGCTGAGCGGATTCTCATCAAAGATCGTGGCATTCAGGGAGGCGTATAAAGGAGCAACGCAAAACACCATGATGCTAATAGATGAGATAGGTTCAGGCACATCGCCCGATGAAGGAGAGGCTGTGGCCTATTCCATAATAAAAAACACAGCCAATAAATGCCCTGTATGTGCAACAACCCACTACAAGAAACTGGCATATCTATTGCAGTCTGAGGGGTTCAGGGTGGCGGCCTTTGAGTTTGATACAAAAACACTAAAACCCACATACAACCTAATATACGACAGAATCGGCAAAAGCTACGGCATCGACATACTCAAAACACTTAACATCGATGAAAATATAGTGCAACAGGCAGAGGAGTTCTATTCCAACCAATCCAGCACCTTCAGCAGGCTGGAAAGCCAGCTTCAGAAAACCATAGAACATTATACAAAGGCCACAAAGGCACTATCAAAAACCAAGGAGAAATACATCAAGCTCATAGAAAACGAAAAGAGGGAAAAAGAAAGGCTCATACAGCAGCTAAAGGAAGAACAGAAACAAAAACAGAGGGAGTATGAGCAGCTTCTAAGCTCACTAAAGGATGAGATAGCCCAGCTTCTGAAGACAAAGAACATCTCAAAGGCGCACAAAAGGATAAACCAGATAAGGGAGAGATCCAAAGCCGTATTTGATGAACAAGAGGAAGAAAAGAAGCAGGTCAGCTTCAATATAGGCGATACCGTCATATTCAACGGATTGAAGGGCAAGATAACATCCATAAAGGGGGATAAGGCCACGCTGCAGATTGAGGGCAAGCTGATAAACACACAACTCTCAAGGCTGCAAAAGATAGAAGACAAGGCCACCGATGAAAGGGATATAAAGATAAACACCAAAAGCCCCGATACGAAATTAGAACTAAACATCATAGGCAAAAGGAGGGATGAGGCCTATTTTGAGCTGTTGAGGTTCATCGATTCTTTAACGATTCAATCTGTAAAATCTGCCCGCATCGTTCACGGCATAGGCAGCGGCATACTAAAGGACATGGTTAGGGAAACCCTAAAACAACTCCCGCAGGTTAATCGATTCTATCCTGCACCCCCACAGGAGGGTGGGGATGGTGCAACAATTGTCGAGCTAAAATGAAAGACATCGTTGAACAGATAAAAAAGAGGGTCGATATAGTCGAATTTATATCGGGCTATGTGCCGTTAAAAAAAAGGGGCTCCAATTACTTCGGTTTATGCCCGTTTCATCATGAAAAGACGCCGTCTTTTTCTGTTAACCCCAAAGGGAACTTTTATCACTGTTTTGGATGCGGTGAAAGCGGTGATGTCATAACATTTTTGATGAAAATAGAAAACTTAGACTTCAAAGAGGCTGTGCTGGAGCTTGCCAAAAGATACAACATACCGATAAACACAAAATACAAGCCCCAGAGCAACGCTTTGGTGGATATACACAAGATAGCCGAGGATTACTTCTTTGAAAAGCTTAAGGCCAATCAGCATGCGCTCGATTACATAAAGAAAAGGAATATAGCAGACCAAACGGTGGAGCTGTTTAAGATAGGCTATGCGCCGGAAAGCTCAGAACTCGAAAGGATACTAAAAGACAAAGGCTTTAAAGAGGATGACCTAATAAAAAGCGGCATCTTCATCAAGACACAAAAAGGCCTATACAACCGATTCTCAAACCGCATCATCTTCCCCATAAAAAACGAAAACGGGCAGACTATAGCCTTTGGCGGCAGAATCCTAAGCAACGATAAAACCAAGGCCAAATACATAAACTCGCCAGAGACCCCGATATTCTCAAAACAGAGAACGCTCTTTGGGCTCAACTTAGCACAAAAGAGCATAAGAGAGAGCAAAAAGGTCATAATAACCGAAGGATACATGGATTGTATCAGGCTGCATGCAAGCGGCATAAACAACGCAACAGCAACACTGGGCACTGCACTATCCAAGTTTCACCTAAGCAAGTTAGAGAGAATAGCTGAGGAGATCTATCTAAACTACGATGCTGATGAGGCGGGTTTCAGGGCCATGATAAGGAGCGCCCCAACCATTCTAAGTAGCAGACTAAAGCCTTTTGTTGTGGTCTTAGCCAACGGTGAAGACCCCGACAGCTTCATAGTAAACAACTCAAAGGAGGCCTATCTTCAGCTCATATCAGAAGCAAAAGACTATTTTTCATACATAATAGATTTTCTAAAAAGCAAATACAACATAGACTCACCCGCAGAGAAACTCAAGGCCATAGAGGAGCTAAAACCCATAATATTGAGCATCAACGACGGTATGGTTAAGGCTGCATACATATCAAAGGCGGCCAGCGTATTCAATGTGTCTGAGGATGTCTTTCTAACAAAAGCAGCATCGTTTGATTTTCTGTCATCGATAACCAAACAGGAGGCGCTTTTGAGCATAATCCTAAGGGATATTGAGCTTATGGCGTGGATAGAGGATTTAGAACAGCTAAAGGATGAGTTTGAAGGCACACAGAAAGAACTATACATAAAGGCGGTTAGGTTCTTCCTAAGTGGTGAGGAGTTCAGCATAGATAGCTTTAAGGAGGATTTGAATGAAGAGGAGAAGAGGTTGTTTTACAAACTCATAAGCCTGCCGCAAACGGATATTGAACACAGGCATTCAAGGAGGAAGGTCTTGTTGTATCTTCTGGCTCAATTCAAGATATCTGCACTAAAGAAGAGGTTAAAGGCAATCCAGCAAAAAATAGAAAAAGACCCGAAGGATGAATACTTTGCCGAATACAACAGGGTGTTCAATGAAATTAGAGAGGTGTTAAGTGCTTGGCAGGGTGGTTGATTTTATTCTATCGGCTATCGGCTATGGAGGATATGGTGGCATATTCTTTTTAATGTTTTTGGAAAGCTCGTTCTTTCCTTTTCCCAGCGAGATTGTGGTGCCACCTGCAGCCTATCTGGCTGCCAAAGGGAAGATGGATTTATGGATGGTGCTTTTATCCTCTGCAGCGGGCAGCCTGGCCGGTGCGCTGTTCAATTACTTCATATCCCTAAAACTCGGATACCCTTTTTTGTTGAAATACGGAAGGTATGTGGGCCTGGGGCCAAAAACATTAGAAAAGGTCGACAGATACTTCAATAAACACGGCGAAATTAGCACATTCATAGGCAGACTGCTGCCGGGTATAAGGCAATACATCTCCTTACCGGCAGGTATAGCAAAGATGAGCCTGTTTAGGTTTTCGCTGTTCACATTAGCCGGTGCATCAATATGGATCGCCGTCTTGGCGTTTATAGGCTATACAATGGGCGATAATCCGCAACTCATAAAGGATGCCGTTCATAAAACATACCCATACATCCTGGCATTCTGCGGCATTGTCATAGCGATATACATATACTTCCAAAAGGAGAAAGCCAATGATAGGTGAGTTTAGAAGGATAGGCAATATGATGTTCTTATCAGGCCTTGTGGATGCATCAAGCGGCAATATGAGCTTTAGGGCAAAGGACGGTGTATGGATAACAAAAACAGGAAAGAGCCTTTACAACCTAAGGGGCAAGGATATAGTAAAGGTCGGCTTTGAGAGGGATGTAAGGTGGAATGCCGCATCAAGCGAAATAGAGATACACATAAACACATACAAGGCCATTGACGATGCCAAAGCCATCGTTCATGCACACAGCCCAAATACCGTTCTGCTGTCGCTTAAAAACATAAAGACCATCAAACCTGAGGATTACGAGGGGAGCCTGTTTCTAAAAGAGGTTGATGTCATAGACATACCATACAAAAACTGGGATAAGGCCAAAGAGGTTATACCGCAATACTTCCTTTCGGAAAAAAGACCCATTGTTGTGGCCAAAGGACACGGGGTGTTTGCATACGGAAAGAGCCTATTTGAGGCCTATCAGCTAATCAGCGCTCTGGAGTCATCATCAAAGATACTCATAGGGTTGATGGGTGATTGAAAGGATAAAGAAGGCCGCCGATATAATAAAAAACGCCAAAAGGATAACCGTCCTGACAGGTGCAGGCATATCTAAAGCAAGCGGTATACCCACCTTTAGGGATAAAAACGGCCTGTGGAGGAAATACTCCATCGAGGAGTTTGCAACGCCCCAAGCATTTAAGGAAAACCCCAAAAAGGTCTGGCAGTGGTATAACCAACGGAAAAAACTCATCAAGCAGGCAAAACCCAACAAGGCACATTATGCACTGGCAGAGCTTGAGGAGCTCTTCAAGGATGGATTTGCCCTCATAACACAGAACATCGATAACCTGCACAGGTTGGCCTCAAACAGGCGTATATACGAACTCCACGGCAACATATTCCAGACCAAATGCCTCGTATGCGACAAGGTCTATCTTGATGAGGATGTGTATGAAGATGAGCAGCTGCCGCCTGCATGCAGATATTGCAAAAGCAAAAAAACAAGACCCAATGTGGTATGGTTCGGAGAAAGCCTCGATACATCCATGATAAAAAAGGCGATGGGGCTTGCCGCAACCTGCGATGTCTTCATATCCATAGGCACAAGTGGGGCCGTTATGCCAGTTGCAAAACTGCCCCAGATAGCCCAATACATGGGAAGGTATGTTGTGGAGTTTAATGCGGATTATTCGACCATTTCGATGTTTGCAGACGATGTGATAATAGGCAAGGCCGAAGAGACCCTCCCCCTTCTTGTTAGCCTCATAAAAAGGGGGAGGGGTTAGGGTTTAGATTTTGTATTTAGAAACCGCCCTATTTACCTCTTCTGCCCTGGCCAACAGCTCCCTGGATTTGGATTCAACATTCTCAACAACCCTGACGCTTTCATCGATTGCATCGTTTATATCGTGGATCTGGCTTTCTATCTCCCTGTATGTTGCAGACATCTCCTCAATGGCCGCAGCCACACTGCTTGATTGAGCAGACATCTCCTCCATGTTGTTGCCGATCTCCTCCAATATACCCTTCACCTCGAAGGTAAACTCCTTACCCTCCTTGGCAGACTCCTCGCTCTTTCTGGACTGCTCAACAGCCCTGTAAACATCGGCCTGTATCTGTTTTATAATATCTGCAATCTCCTGCGTTGAGTGCTGGGTCTTCTCAGCAAGCTTCCTTACCTCATCGGCAACAACGGCAAAGCCCCGTCCTGCTTCACCAGCCCTTGCTGCCTCAATTGCAGCATTAAGCGAAAGCAGGTTGGTCTGCTCGGCTATATCGTTGATTACATTTATTATGTTTCCGATCTGTTTGGATGTGTCATAAAGCTTTTCTATAGCAGAGGATGTCTCCTTTGCGTTCTTCTCAAGCTCCTCTATTACATTGGCCGTAACATTGACCTTATTCACACCGTCCTGTGTTACACCCACCATGTTCTCAATAAAGTTGTTTATCTGCTCGGTATTTGCCGTTATGCTATCGACAGCCTCCCTCATATCAGTGGTGGATGTCTCTATCAGCTTCATCCTCTCCTTAACATTGTTCATGTTGCTTTTGAGCTGGCTGCTTGATGCTGCAAATTCACTGGCGGCCTGCTGAACATCGCCACCTATGGCTTTAAGCCTCGATATATCCTGAGCCCTCTGCCTGGTGAATTCATTAAACTTCTCAGCCAACAGACACAGCTCATCGTTGGATAATCTATCCAAGAATACGGTTAAATCGTATCTGGATCTATCAAAGGCCTCAATCAGCCTGTTTGTTCTTTGAGTCAGAGATCTGGCAAAGATAGATGTTATAGCAAATGCTATAACCAGCATCGCAACGAATGCCACCATCGAGGATTTAACAATGGAAGCAACAACAGCATTGGAAAAATCGCCCTCTATCGCCTTGACGCATATGATATAGTGCAGCGGCTCAAAATACCTGAAGGCGGCTATACCCTTCTTGCCCCTAAACACATACTCAATAACACCGTTTTTCTGGGCAATCATCCTTTTAACAAAATCAAAGGATGAGACATTCTTGCCAATCAGCTTTCTATCTGGATGGGCAACTATATTGCCCTTATCATCTAAGACAAAGGCATAGCCGGTCTCACCAACCCTTAAGGATGTCAGGACATTCTGAATATCATTTGCAAACTTCGACATCTTAACACCCACATAGAGTATAGCCTCAACCTTACCCTTAACAAATATGGGCTTGTATGCCGTTATATACCAATCGTCCACAACAAAGGCCTTACCGAAGTATGTCTTACCCGACAGAACCGTCTGTATGACTATAGAATCCATCGGTATGTATGTGCCTGTTGCCCTTCTGCCGTCTTTGTATCTGACGCTGGTTGCCACCCTTAAGAACCCATCATCGATCCTCTGAAATATGGTGGCTGTTGCGCCAGTGACCTTTGTAATCTTATCAACTATCTCATTGTTGGCCGTCAATATGATGGGGCCTGACTGAAGCAGTGGAACCTTAACCGTATGGGTCTTTTTCGTTATCTGGTTTGTCGCCTGCATAGTTATAGTATCATTCGATAAATAGACGGGCCTATTACCCATAGCAACCATCCAGGCAACCTGAAGATCCCTGTTAAGCTGATTTTTCAAATCATCATACGAGGCATTAACAAACTTCAAAGCCAGGTCGCCTTCGGACTGAAGCGTGCTTGCAAGCAGGGGCTTTACATTGCGCTTGGCCAGATAGACCGTAAATGTGGCACCAACAAAAACAACCAACAAACCGACAGCCAAAACCGTGAGGATAATTTTTCCTCTCAAGCCAAATTTCTTCACTACCTACCCTCCTTTTTTAGAAGTTTTCACTAAATAAATAGATTATTCATTTACATTTTTAATATAACAAACTAACTTCATAAAATCAATAGGCTTGAAGCAGAAATAATTCAGAAGAATTGATGACTAATTTATACTTAAAGTTTAACAAGCATTCTTTGACAATTTAAGCATCATCAAATATAATGGTTGTTGGGGGTGTTGTAAAAAAAGCCAATGGAAACAGGCTCTATTCTGACTGCTATAAAAGACTCTCCCATTATCGGGGTTTACATATACCAGGAAAAGGGAAGGATAGTCTTTGCCAATGAGACATTCCTGAAGTTTACAGGATATACAAAAGAGGAGATCCTGAAGAAATCCGTATCAGACATCATAGATGGCCCAGAAAAACAACTGGCCATAGAAAACACCAACAAACGCCTAAGCGGTAATAGGTTTGCATCGCAGTATAAACACATATACTTCAAGACCAAAGGGGGCTTCCTTAAGCCTGCGCTCCTGTTTGCCCACTCCATTGTCTTTCAAAACAAACCATCCGGTCTTGTGATGGTCATAGACAAAACAAGGGAGAAGGCATACGAAAAGCTCTTCTTTGCCCTTTCACGAATAAACGAATTAATAATAAAAGAGACCGATGAGTTAGAGCTCCTTAAAAAGCTGGTCGACATAATGGTTGATAATATAGGGTATACAGTCTGTATCCTGGGCAGGATAAACCCGAAAACAAAGCTCATAAACAAAATCCACACAAGATCCATTTATAAAGAGGTGGAGGTTCTTTCAGAGAAATACCCCATCTCTGTTGACCCATCCAAACCATATGGCAGGGGTTCTGCCTTTAAGGCCTATACAACAAAGGATGTCAGTTTAGTGCCTGAGGTGAAGCTAAACCTGTCTATGTCGTATTGGGGTGATTTCTATAGAAAATTCAACATACACTCGGCCTGCTCCATACCCATAATAAAAAACGGCGAAGTTGAATATATAATAATACTCTTAGACACAGCTCCCCACGCCTTCGATGAGGATCACATGGAGCTTTTAAATAAGATAAAGCTCAACCTATCCTTTGCATTGGAAAAGATCGAATACCAATACAACACAACGCTATTCAAAGAGGCACTGGAGAAAACCCACGAATGGGCCGTAATAACCGACAGAGACGGTGTGATATTAAATGCAAACAATGCCACATGTGATATCTCCAAATACTCCAAAGAGGAACTAATAGGCAAAAAACCCAGCATATTCAAATCGGGATACCACACAAAGGAGTTCTATCAAAAATTATGGAAAACAATACTATCCGGTGAAACATTCTCGGGGCATTTTACAAACAGGGCAAAGGATGGTTCGATATTCTATTTAGACTCTATCATAATACCCATAAAGCACAACGGCGAGATCCACAGGTTTGTTGACCTATCCAGAGACATAACAAAAGAGGTCATATATTCAGAAAGGCTAAAATTCCAATCCAGCCTATACAACACGCTGTTTCACTTAACCACGCTATCTGCACAGGCCAGATCAAAAGACGACTATCTAAAGAGCCTAACGGAACTATTTGTAAGGTTTGCCCATATAGATGTGGCGTTCCTTGCAAAACCATCATCCAAGGGACACCTAAAAATAGAAAACGCATCGGTTATAGAGCCGTCTTTTTCCAAACTTATAGAGGATGCAAAAGAGCTCCTAAGCAGATACGACTCACTCCCACAAAGCATACCAGCTCTAAAATCGATAAAAAGAGGGAGGGTCTATATACAAAACGACGCCACCGACGATAAGCTCTCTCCCATAAACCAGATAGCAAAGAAGCACAACATAGGCTCATGTTGCGCCATTCCCATAAAGGAATCATCCAAAACAATCGCCTCGCTTATTCTGGTATCAAGGCGAAAGGATCTATTCGATAAAAAACTCTTTGAGCTGGTAAACGCCGTTGCCAATCAAATTGAATTGATATTAAACAAGATAGAAGAGGAGAAGTTCTTAAGGATAATACTCAAGGCCATAAATGTCGGCTTTGAGTTTGTCTTTATAACGGACAAAGACCTAAGGGTCGTATACATAAACGACTCACTAAAGCAGGTTTCAGGATATAAGCAGGAAGAGGTTTTGGGCAGGCCATTGTTTGAATTTTTGGGCAACCAGGAGGATAAAAAGGCCGTCAAGGAGCTTATAAAGAAGGCAAAAAACGGCGATACAGTGTCTAAGGCCATAACATACATAAAAAGAGACGGGTCTTTGGCAAGCTTCCTTACAACCATAACACCCTATTTAGACAAGGGTAAGATAGAGTATTTCATCGGCGTCGGCAAGGAGATAACAAACGAAGAGGAGCTCATAGAGGAGCTAAACAGACTCCTCAATTACGATTCATTGACGGGCCTTCTAAACGCCAAGGCTTTCATTGATTCGACGGATAAATTCCTCCTAAGGGCAAAGAAAGAAAAGCAGATAGGGGCAATAGCCATAATAAACCCCATATCATTCAAAAGCATAAACGAGGCGTTTGGATTTGATACAGGCAACGCCATACTAAAACAGATAGCAGATAGGCTAAAGGGGAGCACATTCAACTATGATGTGGTCGCCAAGTTAGAATCGGACAGGTTCGGTGTTTTGCTTAAGGATCTAAAAAAGGAAGAGGATTCACTAATAGCCTCAGCAAGGATCCTTTCAGAGCTATCTAAGCCCTATAAGATAAACAACTCCAACCTGGTGCTATCCTTCAACATAGGCCTAAGCCTCTATCCAAAAGATGGACACTCACCCAAGGAACTGCTAAACAAGGCCCAGATAGCCCTTGCGGATGCCAAAACAAAGGGTGAGGGAAGGATAGGCTTCTTTAGAAAGGACTTTGAGCTTAAGGCGACAAAGCTGATAAAGCTAAAGGCCGAGCTGGAGCTTGCCTTAAAGAATAACGAATTCAAGGCGTATTACCAGACTTGCGTTGACAAAGACGGCAGGATCCTGGGCGCTGAGGCTCTAATCAGGTGGATAAAAGACAACCAGATCATACCGCCATCTGAGTTTATAGACCAACTGGAGCAGTCAGACCTCATAGTGGATGTGGAAGATAGGTTTATGGAGAATGTGATGCTCTTTTTAAAGAGGCTAAAGGATGAGGGCATAAAGAGGGTGCCCATTGCCATAAACCTATCTGTAAAAAGCCTAAAAAGGCCGGATCTGTATGAGAGGGTCAATGCAAAACTAAAGAGGATAAACATAAACCCGAAAAACATAAAATTCGAAATCGTCGAGCGGTCGTTCCTTGAGAATTTCCAGCACCTGAGGGATCTCATATTGAGATTCAAAAAAGACGGCGTGCTGTTCTCGGTGGATGACTTCGGCACGGGTTATTCATCCCTATCCTATTTAGCAAAACTGCCGGTGGACTTTTTAAAGATAGACATCTCTTTTACGAGGGCTTTAGACGACCCAAAGATAAAAAGCATCGTAAAATCCATAATCTTCTTGTCAAAGGAGCTTAACCTGCGCACAATAGCAGAAGGCGTCGAAACAAGGGAGCAGTTTGAAGAGCTAAAGAGGATGGGGTGTGAGTGCTTTCAGGGGTATCTATTCTCAAGACCGCTGCCTGAGGAGGATTTTAGAAGGCTCTTAATGAACAATGGATAAATACGACAAGCTTTGCAAACTATACAAAGAGAAACTAAACAAAAACATTTACACAGGCCGGTGGGTAAAGATTACACAGGACAGAATAGACGCCTTTGCCAGGATTACAGGCGATGAGCAGTGGATACACACAGACCCAGAAAAGGCCCAAAAGCTATCGCCGTATAAAACAACGGTGGCTCACGGGTTTTTAACCCTTTCCATGATACCGTATCTAACACAGAGCAATTCAAAAGAGAACTTCAGCAAAAACTATCCAGGCATGAAGCTCAGGATAAATTACGGGCTAAACAGGGTTCGTTTCCCGTCCCCGGTAAGGGTTGACTCATACATCAGGGCAAAGATGGAGCCCATATCGGTAAGAAGATTGGAAAACGGTGTGGAGATTATCTATAAAATCACGGTGGAGATAAAGGATGAGGAAAAACCCGCCTGCGTGGCCGAGCAGATAGTCAGACTCTATTGATGTGCCATCCGTTTGTATTCAAGATAAAAAACAAAAACATACTCTTTGTCGGCGGCGGGAAGATAGCTCTAAGAAAGCTAAAACCGCTGCTTAAAAAACAGCCAAACATAACGCTCATATCTCCTGCCATCCACCACAAGATCGAGGCAATGGCAAAGGAGGGCAAACTAAAAATAGTGAAAAGACCGTTTGAAGAGACCGACATAACCAAACAGTGGGATTTTGTATTTGCATGCACAGACAACCATCAACTCAACACCCGCATAGCGCTTATGTGCAAAGAACTATCAATACCCGTAAATGTCGCATCCTCTAAGGATATGTGCGATTTTTACATAGCCGCCGTTATAGAAAAAGAGCTATACTCAATCGCCATCACAACCTACGGTAAAGACCCAACGCTCTCAAAGAGGATTAAAGAGAAAATAGAAAAAGCCTTAAACAACATCACTTAAGCCTGCCCTTGCACTCCTCCCACAACCTATCCATCGTTTCAAGATCGGCCTCTTCAAGGCTTAAGCCCATGCTCTTTAGCCTATCCTCAACGCAGGAAAACCTCTCCTCAAACCTCAAGTTAGCCATTCTCAGGGATTCCGATGCGTTTATGCCCTCAAGCCTTGCAAAATTTATCAAGGCAAAGATGAGATCACCTATCTCTTCCTTCTTTTGGTTTTCAGACCCCTCTTCGATAGCCTTTTTTAGTTCTAAAAACTCCTCCTCAACCTTACAGAACGCATCGTTTGAGCTATCAAAGTCAAACCCCACCTTGCTTACCTTCTTTTGAATCTTGTAAGCCTTCTCTATCGGCGGAAGCCCTCTGGGGATGTTATCCAAAAGGTGTTGCGGCTTATCCTTCTTCTCAGACAGCTTTATCTTCTCCCAATTCCTTAACACCTCATCGGCATCATCGACCTTCAAATCACCGAACACATGCGGATGGCGCCTGATGAGTTTCTCATTTATGCCATTTATCACATCATCGAGACTAAACAGCCCATCCTCTTCAGCCACAATGGCATGGAATATAACATGCAAAAGCATATCGCCCAACTCTTCCTTGATGTTTTCTATATCCTTCCTATCCAGCGCATCTATAAACTCAAAGACCTCCTCTATCACATTCTGCTTCAACGAGTAAAGCGTCTGCTTCCTATCCCACGGGCATCCATCGGGGGCCCTTAGCCTCTTTATGGTCTCAACAAGTCTATCGAAAGCCTCACTCATCGTATAATCACCTCTATTAATCCTATTATAAAGCCCAATATGCCACCAAATAGATTGATATGGCTAAACTGATCCCTGCTTATGCTTAAGATAATATCCTCAATCTGCCCAACATCCAGCTTTTTAAGCTTACTCATAGCGTTCTCTTTGATGTCGAAATCAAATATCCTGTCGCTCTGCCTTTTTAGAATCACAAGGAGGTTGTTTACAATAAACCTGTTAAGCCTCTTCTCCAAATCGGGTCTTACAAACCTCAACAGATCGTAAAAGGAGTATCTCCTAAGGTAAAGCCTCAAAAGGGCAACCAACCTCCTTGCCGTTGACCTTTTATCTATGCTGCCAACAATAGCCCTATACACCACTTCCTTTATATTGAGCGTATGGGTTAGACTGGCAATTCTTTTTGAAAGCTCAACCCTGAGCTGCTCAAAGTCCTTGGATGTAAATCTCAATACAAACTCATCCAGCCTCAAACCCAACAATTCCACCTTCACGGCCTTACTCATAGAGGCATAGACCTTCTCTTTGACCTGTTTATCGGACAGAAAACCCTCAAGCTTTTCGACAATAACATCCACAACCCTGTCGTTGTCCTCTATCAGGGGCGCTATCATGGCAACAAAGCTCGCAGTCAAGATATTGGATTCATCCGCATACTCCTCCAAAGCCTCAGAGAGCTTCTTCCTTATAAGCTGTTTTGTATCATAGTCGTTCAACTGACAAGAAAGTTCACCAAGAAACCTCTCAAGCAGACCCCTTAGCGATGTATCTATCCTCTGCCTTGTCTCGTCTGGCAGATACTCACCTATCCTCCTTGTTTTGTCTATAGCCCCGAGTGCGTTGTATGCAAGGTAATCTATGTTGAGATCCAGGTTATCTATCTTGCTCTTTATAAACCCGTCTAAATAACCATCAAGCCAGCCATAAACGATACCCTCAATCCTTTTGTATGGGAGATTAACAGCAGAAAGCCTCTTTTTGAGCAACCCATCGAGGATATCCTGGGTGTATGTATAGAGGAATTCCCTATTTTTTTTGGAATAGACAAAGCGGGTTAGCTCCCTTTTGTTTATAACCTTATTGGCAACCACATCGGAAATCTTCTCAACCAACTCATCCTTCTGCTTTGGAATCAAGCCCGGCGTGAAGGGAATTCTATAGCCCTTTATGTAATAGGCTTTTTTTGGGTGAAAGAGCATCTTTATGGCAACATAATTGGTAAAATAACCTATGAATGCCCCGATTAAAGGGAGACTAACAACATCTATATTCATTTAAACAGGTTCTTAAACTTATCTAAGATTGAGTCTTTGTATGTCAAATCCTCACCCGACTCCTTTGCAAACTCCTCAAGCAGCTCCCTCTGTCTCTTCGACAGATTCGTCGGCACCAACACCCTGACCTTTACATATTGATTGCCCTTTATGCCGTTTAACTCAACACCCCTGTGTTTTAGCGTGAATATATGCCCACTCTGGGTGCCGGGCGGTATAACAAGTTCGCTCTCGCCCCAGATGGTCGGAACCTTAAGCGTCGCCCCTAAGGCGGCCTGTGTCATGGATATGGGTATCTCTATGTGTATATCCCTGCCCTTCCTCTTGAAAAACTCATGCTCCTTTACATGTATGTAGATATAGAGATCACCGTCTGGGCCGCCGTATTTGCCCGGGTTGCCCTTGCCCTGAATACGGATGATATTCCCATCGTCGATACCCTGCTTGATGTTGATCTCCAATTTCTCCTCTTCATAGACATACCCCACACCGCCGCAGTTTGAGCATTTCTTTGTAACGATTCTCCCCGTTCCACCGCATTTTGGGCATGTCTTGGTAAATGAAAAGAAGCCCTGGGAGTAGCTAATCTCGCCCGTCCCTCTGCAGTATGGACATGTCTTTATGCCGTCTTTGGCAGCCCCTGTGCCTTTGCATTTAGGGCAGGTCTTCCTCCTTTTTATCTTTACTTCCTTCTTTGCACCAAAAACCGCCTCTTTGAAGTCTATCTCTAAGTTTATGCCAATATCATCGCCCTTCTGCGGTCTGCGCCTCTCATAGCGGTAATCACCAAACAGATCACCAAACATACTGGAAAGATCCGCAAACAGGTCATCGAAGGCGCTTGAGAAGTTAAAGCCGCTATCAAAATCCGAGTAATCTCCGTCAACCCTGCCAAATTGGTCGTATTGAGCCCTCTTTTTGGGGTCGGATAAGACGGAATAGGCCTCGTTTATCTCCTTAAACTTCTCCTCTGCCTCTTTGTTATCAGGATTCCTGTCCGGATGGTATTTTATGGCAAGCTCCCTGAATCGCTTTTTTATCTCCTCCTCCGATGCGTTCCTTGAAACACCCAAAATCTCATAGTAATCCTTCATGGACAACCCCTCATACAATAGTTAAGCCGCAAGGCCCATAAATAATAAAAAGGGGATTGAATTTCTTCAACCCCCTTTTTTGCTATCTTAAGTTAAGGCGTCTGGCTCTATTTAGAGGTGTTGTCCTCTTCAACCTCGGCTTCCACAACCTCTTCCTCATCCTTGCTTGAGCCTGCCTGCGCCTGCCCCTTTTGATTAGCTGAGGATTCCTGAGCCTTCTTATAGGCCTCCTCAGCCAATTTGTGGGATTTTCTGGCCAGCTCCTCCATGGCCTTTTCTATCTCTTCCTTGGAGTCGCCCTCCATAGCCTTCTTGAGGTTTTCTATAGCCTCCTCAATCTGCTTCTTCTCCTCCTCGCTTACCTTATCGCCGAAGTCTTTGAGACTCTTCTCAGTGGAGTATATCAGGGAGTCTGCCTTGTTTTTTGTTTCGATAAGCTCCCTTCTTCTTCTATCCTCCTCTGCGTGAGCCTCAGCCTCTTTTACCATCTTCTCGATCTCTTCCTCTGTCAGACCGCTTGAGGCTGTAATCCTGATGGCCTGCTCCTTGCCTGTGGCCTTGTCCTTGGCCGTAACATTCAAGATACCGTTTGCGTCTATATCGAATGTAACCTCTATCTGAGGCACACCCCTTGGGGCTGGCGGAATACCTACAAGCTCAAACTTACCCAGGGTCTTGTTGTCTTTAGCAAGCTCCCTTTCACCCTGCAAGACATGTATCGTAACGGCCGTCTGGTTATCCTCAGCCGTTGTGAATATCTGACTCTTCCTTGTCGGGATGGTGGTGTTTCTCGGTATTATCTTCGTCATTACACCGCCCAATGTCTCTATACCCAAAGACAGCGGCGTTACATCGAGCAATAGCACATCCTTAACATCACCCTTCAAAACGCCACCCTGGATAGCAGCACCCAAGGCAACGGCCTCATCGGGGTTGATGTCCTTTCTCGGCTCCTTGCCGAAGAACTCCTTAACAACCTCTCTGATCTTTGGCATCCTCGTCATACCACCGACCAAGATAACATGGTCGATGTCGCTTGGCTGCAACCCTGCATCCTTCAAAGCCAACCTGCACGGCTCAAGCGTCCTTTCTATCAAAGGCATGACAAGCTGTTCGAACTTAGCCCTGGTTATCTTCATAACAAGATGCTTAGGACCGCTTGAATCGGCCGTAATAAATGGCAGGTTGATCTCTGTCTCCAAAGCGCTTGATAGCTCTATCTTGGCCTTCTCACAGGCCTCTTTAAGCCTCTGTAAGGCCATTGGGTCTTTCCTTAGGTCTATACCGTTTTCCTTTTGGAACTCATCGGCCACATAGTCGATTAAGGCCTTATCAAAGTCATCACCGCCTAAGTATGTATCACCGTTGGTGGATTTAACCTCGAATACACCGTCGCCTATCTCCAATATCGATATATCGAATGTACCACCGCCCAAATCGTAAACGGCAATCTTTCCCTCTTTCTCCCTGTCCAAGCCAAACGCCAGGGATGAAGCCGTAGGCTCATTGATTATCCTTAAGACATTCAAACCCGCTATCCTTCCTGCATCCTTTGTGGCCTTCCTCTGGGAGTCATCGAAGTATGCAGGCACTGTTATCACAACATCGGTGATCTTCTCACCCAAATATGCCTCAGCGTCGCTCTTTAGCTTTTGCAGGATCTTCGCAGAAATCTCCTGAGGCGTATACTCCTTGCCGTCGATTTTTATGCGGCAGTCTCCGTTTGGCCCCTCCACAACCTCATAGGGCAGTCTGCTTATGGCCTCCTGAGCCTCCTTGGATGTAAACCTCCTACCTATAAGCCTCTTTACAGAGAAGATAGTCCTTTTCGGATTGGTGATGGCCTGTCTCTTTGCTGCATGACCCACGAGGATCTCGCCTTTATCGGTAAACGCTACAACGCTTGGCGTTGTATTTGTGCCCTCAGCATTGGGTATTACCCTCGGCTTTCCTCCCTCTATGATAGCCATGCAGGAGTTTGTTGTTCCTAAATCAATTCCTAAAACCTTTCCCATCGTTTATTCCTCCTTCTCATTGTTATTTTGATTGTTATCTTGATCATCGTTTGAGCCTGCGCTAACTATGACCTTTGCAGGCCTGATGAGCTTATCCTTATAAATATACCCCTTCTGAACCGTCTGGATAACCGTATCCTTGGGCAGCTCATTAGACGGTTGCATCATCAAGGCATCATGGAGATTGGGGTTGAAGCTCTCCTTGTCGGGATTAATCTCCTCAACCCCGTGTTTTTTAAGCATATCCTTAAACGATTTAATCGAAAGCTCAATCCCTTCGATGATGGCATCCTTATGCTGATAGGCCATCTCAATGGCCTTCTCCAGGTTATCAAGTATCGTTAAAAAATCGTTTATGATGCTCCTTTTTGCCGACTCCTTCGCATCCTCTATCTCTTTCAAAACCCTCTTTCTGTAATTGTCAAACTCAGCATAAAGCCTTAAGTATTCATCCTTGAGCTTGTTGTACTCCTCTTGATAATCCTTCTGCTCTTCCTCGTTTTGATGCTGTTGTTGCTGGTTCTTACTTGTATCCTTAACCTCTTCATCCTTGTTCTTTTTATCCATCTCTATCCTCCGATATTCAAAATGTCGTTTATTTTCTTCTTTGCAGACTCTATGATGTTGATCATCTCGGCATAATCCATGTTGATAGGACCAACAACGCCCACCACACCAAGCTTCTTATCCTCATACTTATAGGGTGATGATACAAAACCCAGCTCACTCAAACCCTCAAGGGGCAACTCATCACCTATCAAGATAAACCTATCACTCTCCATTGCGCTCCTGATCAGCTCAAGGAGCGTCTTTTTATCCTCAAGCGTTTTTATCAACTTCTTTAGCTTATCCAAATCCCTCTGAAAATCGGGGTATTTAAATATGTTCTCAATCCCATCGACCATAACCTTTGGCCTTTTGGCCTCCCTATTTAAGTTGTAAATCAACGCCTCGCACTGCTGTTTTTTATCGATCAAATACCCTTTTAGTTCTTCTTCTATCTCCTCCAGCGAATAGCCGCTGTATTTGTGGCTAACAAACTCCGAAAACTCCTTCAGCTCCTTCTCTGTCGGTGTATGAGACATGCTTACAACCTTTGTCTCCATGATGTTGTTCTCAGACACAATCACGCACAGCACCTTACCCTCGCCTATTTTGATAAACTGCAGGTTCTTTATCCTTGTCTTGGAAAAATCCGGCATAGTTAGAAGACCCACCACCTCACTTAATGAGGACATGGTATCTAAGATCCTGTTCATCTTCTCATCCAGCCCGCCTATAGTATCGTTAAGCGGGATTCTCTCAAACTCGCTCTTTAGTTTCGGGCTAAAGTTTTCCATAATCATGTCTATATAAAACTTTATGCCCTTCGGCGTGGGTATCTTACCGCCCGATGTGTGCGTATGGGTCAGATAACCCATCTCCTCCAAATCCAGCATAACATTCCTCATTGTGGCGGGCGAAAACTCCAAGTTGTATCTCTTTGTCAGAACCCTTGAGCCTGCCGGTTGTTTATGTTTTATGTAATTGTCCACTATTATACTCAACACTAGAACCTTTCTCTCGTCCAATCTGTTCATTAGCACTCACCTCAACTGTCTGCTAACAAAATAACCAAAAAATGATTTTTGTCAAGTTATAGAAACAGAAAATTTTTAAACAAGCCCATAGCCAACCAATCATGCCAATTCTTAAAAGTTTTATTATTGAAAAAATTTAAAGCTTTACATTTTTGAGCCAGTCAGTTAATATTAAAAATAGGGGATTTTGTAAAAATAAGGGTTTTATTGTGAATAACATAATATAAACCTGATTAATATAATTAAAGACAATGGAAGGAAGAAAGATTATAGTCCTATTCGATGACCCCCTGAAGGGGTTTACAACCATAAAAAAACTACAGGATAGCGGTTTTCAAACCAAGAGCTTTAAACTCAGCACGCTGATTGTGGAAAAGATCGATAAACAGACACAGGCTGTAATCCTATCCTTCAAAAAGCCCATAACAGGCCTTATAAAGGTCATAGACAAACTCAAACACCACACAAAAAGGGCTATATTCATCGCCATAACCCCCAAGGAGAACTTCTCCTTATGGGAAAAAAGCGGA
This sequence comes from Hippea sp. KM1, assembly GCF_000526195.1. Lineage (NCBI taxonomy): Bacteria > Pseudomonadati > Campylobacterota > Desulfurellia > Desulfurellales > Hippeaceae > Hippea > Hippea sp. KM1. Next base: position 620,724 of record NZ_JAFP01000001.1, on the reverse strand, counting down.
GTGGATTACATAGCAGAGACACCGTCAAAGGCCATAGAGATAATAAACACACAGAAAAAGCCCACACTCCATATACCCATACACTCCAAACATACAACCGAGGAGATACTAAAACAATACAAAAAACCCATAAAGATACTGCTGTTTTACTTCGACAACTTTGACGACGAACTCATAGAGAAAATGACAGAGACCATAAAGGGCATATACAACAACCTAAAAAGGGCCGACGGTTTTATAATCATAGAAGGCACAGGTTTTATAGTGATACCATACAACCAAAATGAATCAAAGGGTATAGAGATATTAATGAAAAAGATAGAATCAACGATACAGCAGGCAGGCTTTTTACAGCATCTGACCATATCGAACATAGTAAATTACAATCCGCAATCAGATTCATTAGAGGGGATACTATCGAAAAAGAAAAAGGATATAGAGATAGCCATAAATATCGAGACCAAAACGACACCCATTGAGGAGCTTTTGAAGCTGCCTTTCATAGTTAATTCTGCAATAGAGGTCTTAGATGGTCAAACACTGGCTAAGTTGTATTACGATAAGGAATTCAGAAGGATCATAAATCCGTTTATAGACATAAAGTCTGCCAGGCTCATAGCTCAATTAAAGGGCAAGGTTGATGAGAAGGACATAAAAGAAGCAAAGGATAGATTCACAGAAGTATTGAAAGAGGCGGGCAAATACTTTGATGAAAACAGGCGGGGCGACTTTTTTAAAACCCTAAACTCCAATATACAGCTATTCAGCCTTCCTGAGGTGCAATCCAACATAATCATGTTGATAAATGAGGAGGCGCCGTTTAAAAAGATAATAAACGAGATACAGAAGGATGCCGCCATAACAACAAAGATACTGAAATTTGCCAACTCGGCGTTCTTTGGTCTAAAAAGGGAGGTAAAAAGCATAGAAAAGGCAGCAATAATGCTCGGGACAGAAGAGATACTCGGCATATCGTTAAGCATCTCATACTTAAACTTCTTCAACTCAACCCATACAAAGAAACTCTACAAATACTCAATAGCATGCCTTGCTATATCGAAGTTCATAGAGGAGGAGGCAGAAATCAATACAGGGGCAACACTGGCAAGCGTAATACACTCCATCGGGGATATGTTCTATGCACAGTACCATCCAGAGGAGTACAAAAAACTCATAGACTATGTGAACGAGAACAACATGCCGTATGAGTTTGCCGAGTTGAGGTTTTTGCCCGCAGCCAGCGTAAATGTCGGCTATGAGTTGGCCGTTTTGTGGAACCTACCAAAAAGGATCACAAAAACCATCAAATACCACCTCTATCCGGCCGTGGTATCAAGGATAGACTCAGCCTTACACCTCATACACGCATCCAGCATAATAGCCAAGGCTATGGGGTATTTTTACGGTAGCTATTCCATAGACAACCTCAACTATCACACATACAACCTGTTCCTGAATAGATTTAAACTAAACCTATTGACCCTCTTTGAAAAACAGGGCAAAATAATAAAGCAAAAAATCGACGAAATGCTGTATGTGCTATCATGAGCAACATAAACAAGCTCATAAATGACCTAAGCAGGGATTTACAGAACATAACCGAAGAGATACTCCTATTTAGCGATACACTAACAAAACCGATAAACCTAACAGACTCAAGCAAGACCCAGCTCCTTTTATCCTTAATAAAACCCATTGTCAAGATGGGTGTTGACTGCCTCTATCTAACCAAAGAAAACGGTGAGGTGATATTCAGCTTTCCCCAAAAGGGCTATTATGTAATACCCTTGAAGGAACTCTTAGAAAAAGGCGAAATGTTCTCCGATAATGCTATCGCCAGAAGGATATTCAAAAACGATAGCCTTACCCACTTTATAGTAAAACACCTGAACTGCTGTGAGGATTACTATCTAATAGCCATGCTCAACAAGAAGGAGAAGCCCTATAGGGTCAAGCTCCTACATACGGCAATATCCGTTTTAGATGAGAAGATAAAGCTGGCCAGACTGACGGGTGCATCCACCATGTTTACAAAGCTCAGATTAACCATTGAGATACTCTATAAGTTTGACAAAGAGACATATATGCACTCATACAGGGTAAGGAAATACGCAAAAGAGTTAGCAAGGATTACAAACCTATCCGAAGATGAAATCAGGATGGCAGAGATAGCTGGACTGTTGCACGATTTTGGAAAGCTATTCATGCCGCCACAACTCCTAAAAAAGACCGATAAACTAACGGAGAGCGAATTTGATACGATCAAGCTTCATACAGTTAGAGGATACGAAGCTCTAAAATCCTTCGGCATAGAGGATAAAATACTGGATGCCGTCCTTCATCACCATGAAAGAATAGACGGCAGCGGCTATCCCGACGGTATAAAGAAACTAAGTCCCATAACATCGGTTGTTGCAATGGCAGACATACTGGATGCCGTACAGTCTGCAAGGACATACAAAGAAAAAAACACATACAATCACTTAAAAACGGAGATAGAAAGCCTAAAAGGCAAACTGCCACTAAGGGTTATAGATGCGGCGTTGAAACTGATAAACTCAGAAACCTTCTGGGCTATAAAAAAGACCTCCCTCAAAAAGGAAAAAAGCCTAAACTATACGGATTACAGCGGCGATATTTACGAGAGGCTGGTTCAGCTAAAAAGCGAAAACGACGGCCTAAAGAAGGAGATGGAGACATACAAAAGAATCATCAAGACAACGCAGGACAACTATGAGAAACTCGTATTCAAACTAAAGGATCAGGCAAAGGACGAAAAGACAAAGAATTCAACACTGGGTATAGCCTATGGCATACTGAAGGACTCTGAGGGGCTTGAGGGCATTATGCTCATAAAAGACGGTATGATAAGGGAGATAAGAGGCAGCATAGCTATCGAGAAACTCCCAAATAGCCCAACATCAAATCCAGAAAAAGGGGTCTTTTGCATAAACATAAAGGACAAAACGGCCTGCATACTGCTAAAGAACAATCAAGAGAAGCCCCAAAAATCAACAGAGCTCCTCATAAAAAGCCTATTTAAATAGAAATCCCTTGATCCTCTCAAAGGCAAAATCGACACTCAACTCACCATAACAGGCAAAATTTAATCTGCATTTAGAGGGGTTGTTGCACGGTTGGCAGGAAAGCCCCCTATAAACAAGAAGGGTGTTGTTGTTTTCTATAAACCAACCGCTTGTCGGACCGCAGATAACGATTGTTTTGATGCTCTGACTTACGGCAACATGAGAGGCAAATGAGTCATTACCAATCAAAAAGGCGGCGTTTTTAACCAAAGCGGCAAAGCCCTTTATATCAAACGGTTTTTCTATTAAATGGACATTGTTGATTTTGGATGCGCATTCGTATGCTATCTGTCTCTCATCATCTGCTCCATAGACAACAACGGTCTTTAAACCCAACAAGTTTGATATTCTGTCAGATAACAGTCCAAATCTTTCCGGTTTCCACATCTTGGTGGGCTTTCTTGCCGTCGGGGCAACGACAAAATAGCTGGATATATTGTGATTCATGAGGTATTCCTTGACTCTATCCTCAACCGATTCATCAAAAAACAGCCTGGGCATGGCTCTTTTGGGGTTTTCAATACCCAGGGCTTTAAGGATCTCAAGCCTTTCAAAAGCTGTGTAACCCTCAACTGTGCTCTTTATGGGTTTATTGTAATAGATGTTGTCGCCCTCCTTATAAAAAGCAGACCTGATCGGGGCCTTGGAAAACAAGCTTATCCTTTTGGATCTGCCCGTCCTTTGAAGATCCAAAACGGCATCGTAATGCATGCCCCTTACCTTAAGGATGGTCTCAATCTCACCAACAACGCCGTCCTTTATGGTCAATATGTTGTCTATAAAGGGATTGTCCTCGATTATGGGCCTGGCCGCCTTTGAGGTTAGAAAATCAACCCGCCAGGTGTTGTTGAAGGACTTTATGGCCTCCGCTATAGGCGTTGAAAGCAAGACATCGCCCAGCTGCTTAAGCTGAATGATGAGGATTTTCATGGCAGTGGATTATACTTTTAATGCTTGAATTGTAAAGGCATTAATTGTATAAACTAAAATATGATTAACAAAACCTATTTGACTAAATCGGAGAAAGAAACAGCCCAGATAGCAAAACAGATAGTCGATGCCATGATAAAGGGTAAAAAGCGCGTGGTGGTGTTCTTAGAGGGTGAGATGGGCATTGGCAAAACGACCTTTATCAGATTCGCCCTCAAGGCGCTGGGTATAAGCGAAGACGAATTTGAGGGCAGTCCCAGCTTCACACTAATCAATCAATACAAAGGCAATATATACCACATGGATCTGTATAGAATAACGGAAGAGGAGGAGCTCTATCATGCGGGCATTTATGAGTTTTTCTCAAACGAAGGCATCTTCTTTATAGAGTGGCCTGAAAAACTCAACATAAAACCCGATATAACGATTAAATTTAAAGAAACCTTGAACTGGAGAGAGATTGATGTATGTCAATGGTGAAACCGATGTCTATTGTGTAATAGGCAATCCAGTAAAGCACAGCCTATCCCCGATTCTGCACACATTCATGTTTGAGTATTACGGCATAAACGCCGTATATGTGGCCTTCAAAACAGACAATATAGATATAGCCATAGAAGGCATAAAGGCGCTCAATATAAAGGGGGCAAATATAACGGTGCCGTTTAAGAGGGATGCATTTAGATTGGTGGATGAGGTCGATGAGGATGCCCGATTCTTAGAGTCCATAAACACCATAAAGAATGTCAACGGAAGGCTATACGGATACAACACCGACTTTTTAGGCTTCAAAGATATGTTTGAGGAATACACAAAATTCTGCGATGAGAACGACAACATAGTTGTGCTTGGGGCAGGTGGTGTATCTGTTTCTGTGATATACGCCCTCTATAAATTAAACATCAAGAGGGTCTATCTTCTAAACAGAAACCCGATAAAGGGCAGAAAGATTCAAAAGAAATTCAAGGGGATGATGGATATAATAGTAAGCGATTTGAACGATAGGGAGATACTCTCCAGCTCAAACATCATAATCAACTGCACATCCGTCGGTTTAGACAACAATGAGATGCCTATAGACTTAGACCTGGTAGAAGACCCGCTGATAATCGATGTTATTTACTTTGATACACCTTTAGTAAAAACAGCTCGTCAAAGGGGGTTGACAAGCATCAACGGAATGGATATGTTTATTGGACAAGCTTACTATGCATTTAAAATATGGACAGGCATAGAGTTTAGCAAAGAAGCAGCAGAAAATCTATTGGGGGATCTGGAATTATGACCACACTATTGGGGCAGCTTTTATTATGGAACAATGTTATTACCCAGCAACAGTTAGACGAGGCATTAGAAGAACAGAAGAGGACAAAAAAGAAGCTCGGCACGATACTCATAGAGAAAGGTTTTGTCGATGAAAAGACGCTCAATGAATTCCTAAGCAAGCAATACGGGGTGGACAGCATAGACCTAAACTCCATAGAAATTCCCAAGGATGTCATCAAGAAGGTGCCTGCTCAGATCGCAAAGAAATACACACTGATACCGGTGGCCATAGAAAAGAACAAGATAAAGGTTGCCATCTCAGACCCAACAAACATATTTGCCCTGGATGAGGTTAGGTTTGTAAGCGGTTTGAATGTCGTCCCGTTGTTTAGCAACGAAAGATCTATTCTTAGGGCTATAGACAAATATTACGGCACATCGACGGAATTAGAGGAAATAGCAGACGAGATAGCAGAATTCTCAAGCGAGGTAAATGTAATCAAAGAGGAAGAAGGACAAGAGAGCGTAGAGGATTTAGAGAAATCGGCAGAGGACGAACCGATAATAAAACTGGCAAACACCATACTATCTCGAGCCGTTGTAAGTGGAGCAAGCGATATACATATAGAACCGTATGAGAACGACCTAAGGATACGATACAGAATCGACGGCAAGCTCAAAACCATCATGACATTCGCAAGGACAATGGCACCAAAGCTGACATCCCGCATAAAGATAATGTCGAAACTGAATATAGCAGAAAAGAGGCTTCCACAGGATGGAAGGATCAGGATAAAGGTCTCAGGCAAAGACATCGACCTAAGGGTATCGACCCTGCCCACCGTTCACGGCGAAAAGGTCGTTATGAGGATCTTGGACAGGAGTAATGTAAGGGTTGAGTTGGAGAAGTTGGGCTTTGAGGATAGCGACCTAAACAGGTATCTAAAAGCCATAAACAAACCATACGGCATGATACTGGTCACAGGCCCAACGGGAAGCGGAAAATCGACAACGCTTTATGCATCGCTAAACAAGATAAACAACGAGTTTGTGAACATCATGACGGTTGAGGATCCTGTCGAATACAACATAGACGGCATAAACCAGGTTCATGTAAAGGAAGAGATCGGCCTAACATTTGCCGCAGCGTTGAGGTCTTTTCTGCGTCAGGATCCAGACATCATAATGGTTGGAGAAATCAGGGATTCAGAGACAGCAGAGATAGCCATAAGGGCGGCGCTCACAGGGCATCTGGTCTTTTCAACCCTCCATACCAACGACGCCCCATCAACCGTCATGAGGCTGGTGGATATGGGCATAGAGAGATACCTCATCGCATCATCGCTGATACTGGTGCTTGCCCAAAGGCTTGTCAGGAAGATATGCCCGTATTGTAAGAAACAGCTGGATGTGCCGCCTGAGGCGTTAGAGGAGATAGGCTTTTCAAAAGAAGAGGCAAAAACGGTGAAGGTTTACAAGGGCGAGGGGTGTGATTACTGCAACGAAACCGGATACAAAGGCAGGGTTGCCTTATATGAGGTTATGCCTGTATCCGATAAGATAAAAAGGATGATACTGGAAGGGGCAAGTGTTGAACAGATAAGGAAACAGGCCATAGAGGAAGGGATGTCGACCTTAAGGATGAGCGGATTAAAAAAGATAAAAGAGGGCGTAACCACAATAGAGGAAGTCATGAATGTAACATTTAACTAAAGGGGAGTTGATATGGGTAAGAAGGCTCAAGATTTGGTGGAGTTGTTAGAGCAGATGATAAGTATGGAGGCATCAGACCTCCACATTACGGCGGGGGCAAAACCGAAAATCAGGATACACGGGGAGTTGCTGGATATGGACGAATACGACCACCTCTCCCCTGCCGATGCGCAGAACCTCTGTTATAGCGTTATGACGGAGATGCAGAAGAAGACATTGGAAGAGGATTTCGATGTCGACTTTTCCTTTGGAATACCCAAGCTCTCCAGGTTCAGGGCAAATGTCTATATACAGAGGGGGACTGTTGCCGGAGCCTTCAGGATGATTCCATATGAGATTCCCCCGTTTGAGAAGCTGGGCATACCGCCTGTCGTTCAACAATTTGCAACGCTAAAAAAGGGTATAGTCTTGGTCACAGGCCCAACGGGAAGCGGAAAATCGACAACGCTTGCGGCCCTTCTGGATAAGATAAATAGGGAAAGAAGGGTTCACATAATAACCATAGAGGACCCCATAGAGTTTACATACTCCCACAAAATGGCCTTGATAGACCAAAGGGAGGTTGGAAGCGATGTAAAGGGATTTGCCTCAGCCCTAAAGCACATATTGAGGCAGGATCCAGATGTAATACTCATTGGAGAGATGAGGGATTTGGAGACCATTCAGGCGGCTTTAACGGTTGCAGAGACCGGACACTTGGTCTTTGCCACGCTCCATACAAACTCAGCCCCAGAGACCATAAACAGGATAGTCGATGTATTTCCACCTAATCAGCAGGAACAGGTTAGAACACAGTTATCCGTCGCCCTTCAGGGCGTCGTATCTCAGACACTCATAAAGAAAAAGGACGGCAAGGGGCGGGTGCTGGCCATGGAGATAATGATACCCAATTCAGCTATCAGAAACCTCATAAGGGAGAACAAGATACCCCAGATCTATTCATCCATGCAAATGGGGCAGGCAGAAACCGGCATGATAACCATGAACCAATCCATCGTAAACCTATACAGAAAAGGCCTGATAACATACGAGGCTGCCATAGAGGCATCAAACGACAAGAAGGCCATCCAACGGGAGTTGGATAAAATAAGATACGCAAAGGGGTAAGATATGCCTTACTTTAGATGGAAGGGTAAAGACATCAAAGGCAGGATAAAAAGGGGCGAGATTATCGCAAGCTCAAAGAGTGAGGCCATAGCCAAACTGAAGGCCAAAAGGATATCCATAATCACTGTCAAACCAGCACCCAAAGACATAGAATTGCCGTTTCTAAAGACAAAGGTAAAAGAAAGGGAGCTGATGGTGGTAACAAAACAGCTCGCCAGCATGCTCTCAAGTGGATTGCCGTTAGACGAATCACTCAACATCATGGCCGAACAGGCAGAAAGCAAAAAGATGGGCGAGATACTCTATTCCATAAAACAGAAGGTCGAAAGCGGAGCAAGCCTCTCCCAGGCCTTAAGGGATTACAAGGATGTGTTTTCGCCGATGTATGTGCATATGGTCAATGCGGGGGAGCAGACGGGAAATTTAGACGGCGTTCTTAAAAGGCTCTCCGATATGATGGAAAAACACATAGCTCTGAAAAGGAAGGTCAAGGGTGCCCTAATCTATCCAACTATGGTCACGATCGTGGCGGTGGGCGTAATAGCCTTGATTATGACCTTCGTCATACCCACCTTTGCAGAGATGTATTCCTCAAGCGGAATGCAACTGCCTCTGCCCACACAAATTGTCATCAATATCAGTTTATTTATGAAAAAATACTTTCTAAAGATACTCCTTGGATTGATACTATTTGTGATAGCCTTAAGGGTTGGATACAAAAAGAGCTACGGTGTCAGGAAGTTTATGGATAAGCTCCTTCTTAATCTGCCCATATTCGGTAATCTGGCCAGAAAGGGGTCTATAGCCAACTTCACCACCATACTTGCATCCTTAAGCTCAAGCGGTGTGGACATACTCGATGCCCTCCAGATAAGTGCGAAAACGGCCGGAAACCTCATCATGGAGGAAACGCTCACAGAGGTCAGGGATATGGTTAAGAAGGGTGAAAACCTATCCTTCGCCATGGCATCAAGCGGTGAGTTCCCCGATATGGTCATACAGATGGCCTCTGTGGGTGAGGAGACAGGAACACTGGATGAGATGATGCAGAAGATCTCCCAATATTACGAGGAAGAGGTGGACAACGCCGTAAAGAACCTAACATCGATGATAGAGCCTATCTTAATAATCGTTCTTGGTGGCATCATAGGATTCTTGGTTATATCCATGTATCTTCCGATATTCAAGATGGGCTCAACGATCAAATAATCCCCAATTCTATGAGTTTTTCATAAACCAACCTGGCAAATGCAGCGGCGTTTGCACTCGATTCGCCATGTTCTAAGAAGACGACCACTATCACTTTGGGGTTGTCCTTAGGGGCAAAGGATGCAAACCAGGCGTGTGGGTAATACCTCACCGCCTTCTCTATAGGCATCCTCCCCTCTTTAACCCTCTTTTTTATCCTTTTATAAACGGCGCTGGAGACAACCTGGCTGGTGCCTGTCTTTCCGCATATATTTAGACCATCGATTTTGGCCTTGCCGGCTGTTCCGTATGTTCCATTAACAACAAGCCATAAAGCCTTCTTTATATCCTTATAATACCTGCTTTTGAACACATACAGCGGGAAACTCTTTGAACCCTCAACCAGAAAAGGCCTATAACCGATACCCTCGTTTGCTATAACAGAGAATGCAACGGCAACCTGAAGGGGCGTTGCCAAAAAGAACCCCTGCCCTATCGATGTGGATATGGTATCGCCTATATACCAGCCCTTCGAATATCGCTTATACTTCCATGCCCTTGATGGCAAATTGCCCTTCGAACAATACGAAAACAGACCGGGTGATTTACCGAAACCAAATTTAGAAAGGTAGTAATCCATCTTGTCTATACCAAGTTTCATACCCAACTGATAGAAGAATACATCCGATGAACTCTCAATAGCCCTGTATAAGTCAATATACCCAAAACCACCTGCCCGCCAATCCCTGTATGTGTATTTGCCTATCTTTACGGCATACGGGCAAAAAACAACCGTGGTGGGCTTAATAATACCCTCCTGCAGGGCTGCAAGGGCAACGAAGGGCTTGATCAAAGAACCCGGTGGGAATGCCCCCTGGGTGGCCATATCAAACAAATCCAAAAGCCCGCTCTTTTGCAATTCTTTCCACTGCTTCCTTGTTAATCCCTCAACAAAGAAGTTGGGGTTAAATGTGTCGCTATCGACTATGGCCAATATTGCCCCATTGGGCCTTTCGACAACCACAGCCCCTTTTAGGTTGTTCTCCTTTAGCTTGTTGTAAATAAAGGATTGCAATCTGGAGTCTATGGTAAGCGTAATACTTTTACCCTTCCTGGGCGGGGTTGTTGAGATAACCCTTACAACAGCCCCCTTTGATGAGACCTCAACCTCTTTATAGCCCCACTCTCCCCTAAGCTGGGCATCGTATTTCTTCTCTATTCCCTTTCTTCCTATCAAATCGCCAACCTTCAACAGCGGATTTGCCCTTAAATCGGCCAAAGAGACCTCCGATATATAACCGACCACATTGGCGTATGCATAGGCGTTTGACGGATAGACCCTCTTGGGTTCGACCTCTATGTTAACAAATGGCGACACCTCCTGATCAAACAACAACCTGAATACATCCCTCCTGTCCACATTCCTCTTTATGGGGATGCTCTTATAATAGCCCGAATATGCCAGCTTCTGTTTCAAATCATCCTTATCAACCCCCAAAAGCTTAGATACCTTAAGCAAAATATCGTCTGTAAGCTTTTTGCTCTTATACAGATAGACGCTGAAGGAAGGCACATTCTTGGCATAGAATACACCATCTGATGTCTTTATATCGCCCCGTGGAGGGGCAATACCCACAAGCCTTATGGAGTTTCTTTTAGCAAGAGAAGAGAAATAATCGCCCTTTATGATTTGCAGATAGAAAAGCCTCAAGATAAGGACAACAAAGGAGATAACCACAACCAGATAGAGATAGGATAGATTCTTCTTAAGAAGCTCTATCTTACCTAAAAACCTATCACGCCTCGCCATGGATCCTTTTTTCTAATAGCCTCAAAAAAACAAAATCCAAAAAAACAGCCACAACAAGACTCAAAATCGAGGCAAACAGGGAAGCTGCAATTGGAAGCCCCAAATTCAGAAGAAAGGCAACATAAATGCCACCTAAGACAACAAATATGTAAAAGCCTCTAAACTGCATATACTCAACGAGCTTTGCTATAGCATAAGAGGCAAGCGGAAAAACCACGCACAGAACAAAGATATGCCTAAACAGAAGGACATCGCAGATAAAACCAAAAACAAAGCTGCCAAAATGGAATCCCTCCTTATCCTCTAACCTCAAAACAAATGCAAGGCTAAACATAAACAACAGATACGGCAAGACAAAGGGCGTCAGATAGACAAAGTTTATAATCTCGCTGCAAACAATAGCGGCAATCAATATGATAAAAAAACCCAATACGGGCTTTATGTTCACTGTTTCCTTCTGCACAATACAAACACCTGCCAGTCGTTGAAAAAGCTTTTATCTATGTCAACATATGCAACCTTGTAATAACCGTTTACATCCTTGATTTGTGCAACCCTGCCTATGAATAAACCATACGGATAAATACCCAGAGCGCTTGTGGTATATACGCCATCGCCCCTGTTCAGTTTCACATTGGGGTCTAAAAACTCCACCTTCGGGCGGTATTCTGACCCCATAAACAACGCCTTAAATGTGCCGTTTTCTGATTTTATATAGACATCTGCAACAAACGATGGATTAAAGACGGTCTGGGCAACATAGATGTCCTTTTTAACCCTTCTTTTCACAAGACCAACAAGTGCAAGTTTATGGGACAAAACAAAGCAGTTGTTCTCCTCTAAATTCAGGTTCTTTTTGACATAGAGGTATATCTCGTCGTTTTCAAAGTTACCCTTAAAGGAAAACGATGCCTCAATAAGATCGGAATAACCCTTTTTGTCATCTTTCTTTTCAAACCTCTCAAGCTCTTTGTTTATAAGGATGCAGTGGGCAAGCTCCCTTTTTAGCCTCTTGTTCTCCTCCTCAACAGATATCAATACAAGGTATCTATCGAAACCACTCTTAACAAAACCAAGACCCTTCGAAACGGGATAAGAAACGGCCGTCAAAACACCTATAACACCGCTGCGCAACAGTCCACCAACAGGCCTAAAAACCGATACAACAACATTCAGAACAAATGCAATAACGATATAGGCTAAAACCCATCTCATCAATCTATGGCTACTTCACCCAAAAGGTCTATATTGTCCAGTATCATGCCGACACCCTTAACAACGGCAAACAGCGCCTCATCATGCACCTTAACCGCCAAACCGGTCTCCTTATGAATCAACCTATCAAGCCCCCGTATCAATGCGCCTCCGCCTGTTAACATTATCCCATTATCCACTATATCGCTTGCAAGCTCAGGGGGTGTCTTTTCAAGCGCATCCTTAACCGATGCGACTATTACATTTACAGGCTCCCTTAAGGCCTTCCTTATCTCCTCAACGCTCACCTCTATGGATGTCGGAACGCCCGTTATTAGGTCTATACCCTTAACGACGATGGGCTGGTTGTCCTCCTCTTCATCCTCAGAGGGAAACACGCTGCCGTATTCTATCTTTATCGCCTCAGCCGTGCTGTCGCCTATGAGTATGCTGTATTGCTTTTTTATGTAATTGACAATCGCCGTGTCCATCTTATCGCCACCAACCCTAACCGAAACGCTGTGCACTATGCCACCCAAGGAGATAACGGCAACCTCCGTTGTGCCACCGCCAATATCGACAACCATACTGCCCACAGCATCCTGCACCGGCAGGCCAGCACCTATGGCAGCCGCCATCGGCTCCTCAACCAGATAGACCTCCCTGGCTCCAGCATCGATGGCAGACTCCTTAACAGCCTTCTTTTCCACCTGCGTTATACCGTGAGGAACGGCTATGATTATGCGGGGCTTGAATATACTCTTCTTGTTCTTTGACTTCTTGATAAAATACCTCAACATCCTCTCTGTGACCTCGAAATCCGCTATAACCCCATCCTTTAACGGCTTTATGGCCTCTATGTTGCCCGGGGTTCTTCCGACCATCTCCTTGGCCTCTTTGCCTACACTTAAGACCTTTTTAGCGCCTTTTGAATCGGTCTTCACCGCAACAACGCTGGGCTCATTCAAAACAATACCCCGGCCTTTAACATAGACCAGTGTGTTTGCCGTGCCCAGATCGATAGCCAGATCGTTGGAAAAATAGTTAATGAACGACTTAAACATCTCTATCACCGCCTATTCCTTTTGTAATAGTAATAGGTTTTACCCCTTTCTATATCCAAAACATTCTCATCCTTCTTTAAAGTATCTATGAGCTTTTCAAGCTCAAACTTGCTTGAAACCTCTATGTCCATGTCGAACATCACCGTGGTATGCGCCTTGTCTAAAAATACAACCTTCAGGTTGCCCAGGTCAATATCCATGTTATATAGAATATTGGTTATCCTTGCAAGTATACCCTTAGTATTTTTAACCTTAACCTTCAGCTTAACGGGCATGTTCTTCTTTATAGAGCCATCCCATTCAACCTCAACAAGCCTATCGCTATCATAGCCTATTTTCCTTATATTGTCGCAATCGACCCTATGGATGATAATACCCCTGTTTCTTGTTATATAGCCAACTATCTCATCGCCATAAACAGGGTTGCAGCACTTGGCAAGCCTGAAGACTATATCATCGGATCCGTCGATCTTTATCTTATAAACATCGCTTTTGGTTAGTTGCTTTTTTTCCTTCTTCTTCTGGTTAGGATACACCCTCGATATAACGCTCGATGGATGGATCTTCAAAAAACCGATCTTTTCAAGGAGGTCATCGATGCTATTGCATCCAAAATACGACATAGCCTCCTTAAGCTTCTCCTCCTTCAAAAAAGCCTGTAGCCCCTTGTTGATCTTGGACAGCTCCTTGGATAGTATGCTCTTACCTATCTCAACAGCCTCTTTCTTCTCCTTCTCTCTAACCTTCTGCTTTATCCTGCTTCTTGCCTTGCTGGTGACAACAAACTTCAGCCAATCCTTGCTTGGCAAGTGGTTGGCCTGTGTGAATATCTCCACTATATCACCGTTGGACAGCTTATAATCCAGAGGCACTATCCTGCCGTTGACCTTTGCTCCAACGCATCTATTGCCCACCTCTGTATGGATTGCATAGGCAAAATCAACGGGCGTTGCACCCCTCGGCAAGACCTTCAAATCACCGGCAGGTGTAAACACATAGACCTCGCCCCTAAATAGGTCGACCTTGACCGTATTGAGAAACTCCTTGGGGTTTTTGACCTCCTTCTGCCACTTAAGCAGATGCCTCAACCAGAGGAACTGCTTATCGTGTTTATCTATTATGCTGACCTTATTTTCTTTGTATTTATAGTGGGCTGCGATTCCCTCCTCTGCTATCTCATGCATCTTCTTCGTTCTTATCTGTATCTCAACAACAATATCACTGGGGCCAAAAACAGTGGTATGGAGGGATTGATACATGTTCTGCTTGGGCAAAGCTATGTAATCCTTGAATCTGCCCGGCAACGGTTTGTAATTCTTATGTATTATACCCAAAGCGGCATAGCAATCCTTCTCCGTTTCTGTGATGATTCTAACGGCAAGCAGATCATAGATACCGTCAAAGTCCACCCTTTTTCTCTGCATCTTTGTGTAGATACTGTATAGATGTTTAAGCCTGCCGGAGACCTCACACTTTATCGAGGCCTCCTCCATATCCTGCTTTATCCTGTTCTCAACGAACTTGATTATCTCCTGCTTCTTCTGAATGGTCTCCCTAACCTTCTGATCAATTTCATTATATTCCTTGGGATAGAGGTATTTAAAGCTTAGATCCTCAAGCTCGGATTTAAGCCAATATATACCCAACCTGTGGGCTATAGGGGCATATATATCCAATGTCTCTTTGGCTATTCGCTTCTGCTTTTCCTCTTTAAGATAGGATATGGTGCGCATATTGTGCAATCTGTCGGCAAGCTTTATGAGTATAACCCTCAAATCGCTTGCCATGGCGACGATCATCTTCCTAAAGTTATCGGCCTGATTCTCTTCGCTGCTTTTGTATTTGACCTTGCTTATCTTGGTTAAGGCCTTTACCAAAAACAGGACATCGTCGCCAAACTCCTCTTTTATCTCCTCCTCGGTGGCCTCGGTATCCTCCAAAACATCGTGCAGGAGTGCGGCTATAAGGCTGTTCTCATCTAAATAGAATTGATTTACAATCCTTGCTACATGTATGGGGTGGACTATATAGCTTTCGCCGGATGCCCTCTTCTGATTCCTGTGTTTATCATAGGCATAAAGAAAGGCCTTATCTATCCTTTCTTCATTAAAGTCTATCTTTATCTCACCCTTAAATTCCTCATAAAGCTTTCTGATTGCAGGATCTATTTTTTCTTCCACAATCCCTCTTTAATCTCTATAAGGCTAACAACAGTGTTTTTATGTCTGGATGCAACAGAACCGCTCACAAGCGGCTTATCCCCTTTAAACAGAGAATTTGCCCTAATCGCTGCAACCCTTACAAGCTCATACCTGCTGGGAAAGTGCTTCAAGGCGCCGTTTATTATCTCAGGTATAAATACTTCCATCGTTCACCTCCAGATATTCTTTAACCCTTATTCTCAAATCGTCTGCAACCTTTAGGTATTTATCAGCAAAAAAGGACATTCTAAGCAAGGATGAATCGATAATCTCATTGAGGGATTCCACAGCCTCGTTTAGTCTGTCGTTCACTATACAGTAATCAAAAACCTCAAGCTCACCCAACTCCTTCAAAGCCGTCTTCATCCTGACAACCATGTTGTCCCTCTTTTTGTCGTTTTGAATCCTCCTAATCCACTCATCAAACGACGGTGGAAGTATAAATATACTGACGACTCTGTCAAATGTATTCATCACATTCCTTGCACCCTGCACATCAATGGCAAGCAACGGGTGTTTACCTGAGTTAATTACATCGTTTAAAGCCCCTTTCGTGGTGCCGTAATAGTGTCCATGAACCACCGCATACTCAACAAACTCGCCCTTTTTTAGCTTATCCTTAAATGTGTCTACATCAACAAAATAGTAATCAACGCCGTCCCTTTCGCCCTCTCGTGGTTTCCTTGTGGTATGGGTTATAACCCTCTCCACATCAGATCTTCTGCTTTTGATGGCGCTGCATATGGTCGTTTTGCCCGCTCCTGTGGGTGATGAAACCACAAATATAACACCCCTCATCGCTCCATCCTTTCTGCCAGCGTATTGACTGCTATACCGGATAGTATCACATGCCCTGAATCCATAATGATAATAGCCCGGGTCTTTCTGCCCTGGGTTGCATCTATGATCTTGCCCTCCTGCTGAAGCTGCTCCTTTAGCCTCTTTATGGGCGCAGATGTCGGATTCACTATGGCAACAACCCTATCGGCATTTATAAAATTCCCAAAACCTATATTAACAACACCCATTTATAATACGGTAAAATCTATCTCTGCGGCAAACTTATCGACACCTATCAAAACGACCCTTACATCATCGCCAAGCTTAAACACCCTCTTCTTTCTCTTGCCCACCATGGCATAGGCGTATTCGACATATTCATAATAGTCGTCTTTTAAGCTTGAGGCAGCAACAAAACCCTCAACAAAATAATCCTTCAACCTGATAAAGAAACCACTCGGCACTATGGTTGTAATGGTTGCATCAAACTCATAGCCAATAAACTGCTTCATGAAGTGAGCAGCCTTTATATCATTCATATAGAACATTGCACTCTCTGTTGTCAACTCCCTCTCTTTAATCACCTCAACCGCCATATTAAGGTCATCAAAGGACTGCCTGATCTTATCAAGAACGGCCTTGACCATTCTGTGCACGATCAGGTCTGGATACCTGCGAATGGGTGATGTAAAATGGGTATAGTTATCGAAATGGAGCGCAAAATGCCCCTCATCCTTTAGGGAATATTCGGCTCTCTTTAGGGATCTCAACATCAATTGGGATACTATCTTTTTTAGCTTCTCATCCTTTACAGCCTTTAAGATCTTCTGCAATTCTTTGGAGGTAAACTCATCTGGCAGCTCAACCCTTATGCCCATCTTCCTTAAAAATGCCAAAAGTATGCTCAATTTCTGCGGGTCTGGATCCTCGTGTATCCTTCTTATGTATGTATCGTAATGTTTGGATAGAAAATCCGCAACGCAGAGGTTGGCCGCAAGCATGAACTCCTCTATTATGGAGTGGGCAAACATATGCTCCCTTTCGGTTATATCGACTATCCTGCCATCCTCCATAATCACCTTCGGCTCGGGTATATCTAAATCCAGGCTCCCCTTTTTAAACCTCCGACTCCTTAGCTTCTTTGCAAGCTCCCTCATCAACAAAAGCCTATCCTTAAGCCAATCCTCATCCTTTATATTCCCATCTAATATGCCTTGAACGGCCTTATATGTCATCCGTCTTTTGTTTCTGATTATGCTCTTTGTTAGCTTGTATGATTTTATGGAGCCCCGCTTGGATATATCCATAATCACACTAACCGTTAGCCTATCCTCACCAGGCACCAGCGAGCAGATATCGTTGGAAAGCTTAAACGGCAACATGGGTATGACACCCTCAGGAAAATAGACGCTAAAACCCCTCCTCAATGCCTCACCATCCAACTCCATGCCCGGTTTTACATAGTGGGAAACATCGGCTATATGAACATAGAGCCTAAAGCCATCCTCGGTTTTTTCTATATCAACCGCATCGTCAAAATCCTTAGCGTCTTCGCCGTCTATCGTTATGGTATAAAGGCCTCTAAAGTCCGTCCTGTCTTTAAAATCACCCTCACCGGGCTTATTGATATTCTCAAGCTCCCTTTCGATTTCAGAAGAAAACTCACTCGGCAGACCAAATTTATCTATTACCACTTCCCTGTCTATCTCTATATTGTAAGGGTCGCCGTACACCTTAACTATCTGACCCCTTACATCCGCATGCTTCGATTCTGCAAAGGATGTGATTTTAGCCAGAACCAGCCAGCCCTCTTTAAGCTTCTGATCAGTTTGCTTAACCTTGACCACAAAGGGTATCTTCTTCTCTGTTGGATTAACTATCCAACCCTGTGGCGACTTAACAAGATAGCCGATCACCTGCTTAAGCTTCCTCTTTAGAACCTTAACAACCTTTGATGTAATACCGATGCCACTCTTGTTGAGCTTTACAATAACCTCATCACCTTCGGTCGCACCCACGGTGTTGATAAGCCTTGGAAGCTTAACCTCATCCTCCTTATCAACCAAATAGAAAAAACCGCCCTTCCTGATAAGGATACCCTTCAAGATGTGGCCCACGGATGTCTTTTTGGCTATTATGTATCGGCTCTTTGAGATCTTTTTTATCTTGCCCTGTTTTTTTAGCCTTCTTAACTCTTTATAGAAAGCCGTCTTTCTCTTCTTTGATATACCCAATGCCCTTCGAATCTCAGAACCGTTCAACGGTTTATAGTCCTTCGATGAGAGCAAATTGAGAATCGCTATAGTATATTTTGACATCTTCTTTCCCTACTGCTTGGAATATTCATCTCTTTCCTGTATTTGGTTATCGTTCTTCTGGTTAGTTTTATACCCTTTTTAGAGAGCATGCCCCTTATCTGGTCATCACTGAGCGGATTTGACTTATCCTCCTTCTCTATCATATCCCTTATAAGCCCTTTAACATAATCCTTCGATACATCCTCAGAAACACCGCTTGAGAAGAACTTGCTCAACGGGAATACGCTACCCCTATACTCCAAATACTTATTGGAGACAGCACGGGTAATGGTTGAGACATTAAAGCCCAAAATAGATGCCACCTCTTTTCTGGTTAACGGCAATATGGTGCCATCCTCAAAAAACCTGCTCTGTTTTTGCAATATAACATTAACGGTCTTGAGAAGCGTTTTATTTCTGTTCGATATGGCAACCATAAACTCCCTGGCCTGTCTGTATTTCTCCTTAATAAAATCATTGGCGTTTTCATCCTTCAGATAGAGGTTTAACATCTCCTCATCTATACCAAAGCCGCTTAAGCTTCTATCGTTCAATATGGCAACAAGGGAAGAACCTACCCTTTTAACAAAAACATCCGGCTCGATATAGCTAATAGAGCCCTCGGGATTGTAATATTCAAGCGGATAGAGTATAAACTCCTTAAATCGCTCAACAACCACCTCAAATAGCCCATCATCCCAGCCAAGCCTCTCCTTAAGCCTTTTTAGATCCGGCCTGGTAAGGTTATTTAAACCCTTGATAAACTCCTCTAACCGCTCTCTCATCCCCGAATCGGCTTCAAATGAGGCCTGATGGAGCAAAAACTCCTCCGTATTTAGACTACAGCAACCGATAGGCTCAAGGTTCATAATCTGCCTTCTTATCAATTCAACCCTCTCTAAACCTACACCTAAATTTAGAGCAATATCTTCAGGCTTTACAGACAAAAAGCCCTTCTCATCCATGTTGTAAATGAGGCCTTCTGCAATAGCCCTATCGGTATCGCTTAAGCTCATCTCAAAACCCAACTGCATAAGCAGGCTATCCTCGATGCTTTGAGTATCCGAAACGGTGGCCTCGATAATATCGGATACAGCATCCTCACCATCAAAATGCTGCCGAAACGAGTCTTCTATCTCTTTAAATTTATCCTCGATTAAAGGTTGCTTTTTTACCTTTACATCCTCATCCAGCTTAATCAGGGGGTTCTCTGTCATTAATTCCTTTATCTTCTGCTCTATCTGGACAACATTCATCGATAATATCTTAAGCGATAAATCGAGCCGCGGCGTCAATATAAGGCCTAAATTGGTATCCAGCGTCGTTCTTAAATCGATCATAGGCAAAACCTTTTACCTAAATACATATCTATGACCTTTTCATCCTGCGTTAGCTCATCGGGCTTCCCTTCCCTAACTATCTTTCCATCAAACAACAGATAGGCCCTGTCGACTATATCGAGTATCTCCCTGACATTGTGATCCGTTATGATTATGCCTATGCCCCTTTTTGCCAGATCCTTGATTATGCCCTTCAACTCATCCACAATAATGGGGTCGATGCCTGCAAACGGCTCATCCAGCAGTATAAATTTAGGCTTTGTCGCAAGAGCCCTTGCAACCTCCACTCTCCTTCTTTCGCCGCCGCTTACCGCATAAGCCTTTGTGTTCCTTATGTGCGATATGTTTAAATCCTCAAGCAGTCTCTGAAGAATAAGTTTTCTTGTCTTGGGGTCATCATAGAGAAACTCAAGCACGGCATCTATATTCTCCTCAACGGTCATGCCCCTGAAGATGGAAGGCTCCTGCGGCAGATAAGAAAGCCCCTTTTGCGCCCTTTTATACATGGGCAGGTGGGTTATATCCTCCCCGTTTATGTAAACCGAGCCTTTATCGGGTCTGATCAGGCCTGCTATCATATAGAATGTCGTGGTTTTGCCAGCACCGTTAGGGCCCAAAAGCCCAACAATCTCGCCTTCCTTTGCGTTTATATTCACATTATTGACAACAACCCTTTTTCTATAGCTTTTAACCAATCCGTTGCATTCTATCATGCCTTAATCATACATAATTTATCGAGGTTTAACAAGAATATAGAGACCCTCTAAACACCTAGGCCAATCAAGACAAAGCCCAACTTTAAGGCTTTCTTTTTTATGATTTATATCAACACCCCAAAAAGGTATTGACTTTTTAGAAAAGTTATGTATAAATGGTGGCGGTTGCCGAGATAGCTCAGTTGGTAGAGCAAGGGACTGAAAATCCCTGTGTCCGTGGTTCGATTCCACGTCTCGGCACCATTTGAAAGCCCATCATTAAGCCAATCTTGAGAGCGGCCTCAAGATTGGCTTTTTTAGTTTATTATAACCGATAGGAGAAATACTGGAGAAGCTCTTTAGATATATTTTCCCAGCTGAAAAGCCAATTAAACTGCATATCGGGCTATAAAACCCCAAAAGTATCCCCAAACATTCTCACTTTTCTCACCATCAGGCCACATTCAATCACCTTTAAGGCCTCTCTGAATCCATGCTCCCCGAATTTAGCTCTCAAAGAGAATCCCAGATGCCTTTTTCGTGCTCATATTTACCCGACATGCGACGAGAGAGGCGCTAAAAAGATACAAGAAGCACGCAGAAAAGAGAAAAAAGCGTCGTGTAGCACGAGCGTAGTGTACAATATCTTGTGTAATTCTCAAGGATTGGGTATCCTCCCAGGGATAACATCCAATCCTTAAGGAAAATATTTGAAATGACGGAACTGAAAAGTATCCTGTCAAAGAACATGACAGATGACAATAGCAAGAGATTACACTCTGCTATTGGATAAAGAGGCCTTTTGAGGTGTATGGGTGCAAGACAGAAACAAAAGAGAACATAGTTGCTTGAAAAGGAGGTGGAATAATCCTATTAACTGAGAGTTAAGGAGAGAAAAGGGAAATGGGAAGAATTGACTTGATAAGTGGGGGCGGTATACCTCAAGAAACATAGCATCTAAGTATCTAAGAGAACTATCAAGTATCGGCGTTTTAAAAGAGGCTAAAGTAGGAAAGGAGAAGTTTTTTGTGAATGAGTTGCTGTTCAAGATTTTAAAGAAACCATAATATACCCTAACTCAGTGCATATCACAAAAATATGCACTAAAAAGTGAGAAATTAGTGCATGACGGGCTACGATGAAGTATTAAAAGCTTATTTTTTCCAGAGTCTCCAAATCCTCTTCCAATTCTGCTATGTCGCAATGAAGCGGCACTTCCCTTTTTCTCAACAGTTCAATAAAATCCCAGACAGATAGTCCCGCTAACTTTCTTGCTTGGCCAAAAGAGAGTTTACCTTTTTCAAAAAGACAGACGGCAAGCTCTTTTTTATTGTTGAGTTCACTTCCTTTTTAGGTATTCCCAATACTCTGATTGTGTTTTCTGGTATTTCTATGTAATACTTTGGCAATGTCAACTTTTTTGTGTCACCCCTCTTCCTGTTTGGTTCACTTAGTTTCCCCATCTATCCAAAAGCCTCCATCAGGTATTCAGAGTATCTGAGCTTTCTTGATGAATACTTCTCATCCTTATCTTTGAAGAAAAGGTAAAGGAACTTTTCAGCACTGTCCTCAGAATGGAGATAACCCCTAATTCTTAAAGAATCCTTTAATTCCTTGAAACACCTCTCCATCCAGTTTGTTGTTGAAAAGTATACCTTTATCTTTTCATTGAGGTTTGAGAAGTGTGTATAGTTCTTGACTTTACTTTTTAGGCTGTTTAGGGATTTATAGAGCCTACTCCATTTGTCGATGAACTCATTCATCAAGAGTTCTGCCTCCTCTTGGGTCTTAGCCTCCATTATCTGGTTTAGCTCTTTCAGCATCTCATCCCAGTGTCTCTTTCTCACCTTGCTTTTTATGTTCTTCTTCAGATGAAACCAGCATAGCTGATGCTTTGCTTTGGGGAATGCCTCCTCTATTGATCTTGAGAGCCCTTTTAGATCATCGCTGATTATCATTCTGACATTCTTTAGTCCCCTTGATTTTAGGTCCTCAAATATCTCTCTCCACATCTGTGTATTCTCATTGCCTCCAGGTAGGAAGTATGCAAGTATGTTTCTTCTGCCGTCGTATCTCAATCCCAGAACAGCATAAACTGCCTCTTTTTCTACACTGTCCCTCTTCAGAGGCAGGTATGTTGCATCTATGTATAGGACTGGATACTCATCATCCAACCTTCTGTTTTTGAACTCCTCTATGACCTCTTTTGGTATGTCGGAAATATAGCTTGCAAACTGGGATGATATGGAACATCCAATGAGATTTTCTAAAACCTTGCCTGCCTTCCTTGATGAGACTCCAGACACGAACATTGCCCTTATTATGTCATCAAGGAGAAACATCACCCTCTTTCTCTCAGGCAATACATCGCTTTTGAACTTGCCGTCCCTTGTTCTGGGGATGGAAAGCTCCATCTGACCTAATATTGTTTTTGGTGACCTTGTGTAATATCCATTTGCCCTTGTTGATTTGTTCTCTTCTAAGTACCTGTCTCTTTCCTCTTTCATGATCCTTTCAATCATTGACTTGAATTCTTCCTTCAATTGTGTAAAAATCAAATCATACATGTGTTTTTCCTCCTTTGAAGGGTTAGTGTCAAAGAGGGGTTATAACATATAACCCCTCTCCCTTCAAAGGGTGACACAAGTAATTTTACACTGCCAATACTTTTCCATATTTGCCACTCCCTAATTTTGAGTTCTTAAAAATATTAGCAAATATCCAGCTTTTGCTCCAACGGTTTTTGGAGTTAAATCAATTAGTTTCTGGCTTTATCTATACTTCCTTTGCCTCAAAGGAAACGACTAAAGATCATTTCAAGGGGATTGGGGTTTAATGCTTAAGCCCGCCCTTACTTAATTCCTGTATAAAAAGAGAAAGGCCTTTTTTACAGCTTTTCTTTTAGTTTTTCCTCAATACAGCTTTTTATGAAATCTTTTATATTAACAGCAGGCAAAACTCTGTAATCGGGAGGTAATGCCGAACATGCTTGATATATCATTCCTCTTATTATACCGTAGACGATCGATAAGCCATTATATAGCATAAACCTTGTTTTGTCCTTTTCGGACATCTCCTTGTCTACGACATTGAATAAGGCTAAAATTTCGATATGGGCTTTGAGAGCGGCATTTTTTGACCCTTTGTTTATATCTAACTTAAACTCTATACCTTTATACACATCATTTTCTAATTTATACCCTACAACTTCAAAATCCCCATCTAAATTGAATTTCTTTTTGCCTTTTATGTTTTCCTCAATTCTGAAGTTCAAAACTTTTATGGCTTTAAGCTGCAGTATTGAAGATTCCGTCAGCTTCATCATCTACCTCCAAAATATCCTTGCCAAGTTTGATAATATTTCTGCCTTTCTCTAAACCATCTTCGTCGTATAAGCTCCCTGTTTTTCTTTCTTTCAAAAGAATTTCCGCATCAATCTCAAGAGCTGCCAACACCTTAGCTATAGTTTTTATGCTTATATTACTACCGCTGAAGATCTTCGTTATGTAAGAGGGTTTGACGCCCATTTTTTTAGCAAGTTGTTTTTTTGTCATATTTTTCTTTTCCATGAGCTTCTTAAGTTGGTAAGATATATCCAGAATAAGGCCTTCGTATATAAAATCGGCGTCATATTTATACTCCTCTAACAAACCCTTCAAACCCATCTTTCACCTCCTCCACTACTTCACACACCTTCTTTATTTCCTTATTCTTATCTACACTTCTGTTTTTCTGCACCCTCCATACATGTACCACAAGTATGGCATCCTCAAAAACATAACAGCCCAGCCTGTAAGGCTTTGGTTTTAACTCAAAAGCCTTAACTCTCTTGCACGCTTTTATACTTTCCCACTGTTCGGGTTTATTCGGTATTCTATCACCTAATCTCAGAAGGTACTGGATAATCCTTTGTTTTACTTTTTTGTCTTTTATTGCCTCTATATACTTTTCAACCCTTTTTAATGTGAATATCTTAAACTTTTGCCCTTTGAGAAAAAGCTCAAAATCCATTTCACTTATAAGTTAAATAAAAGATAAAGGAATGTCAAGATAATTTTTTCAGAATGGGACTCTAAAGTCCCCCACACAGGGTCAATTAAATTCCCCAGTTTCGGCACTATAAAAAATCCCAAAAATTTCCAAACTAAGCAGACTCTTCCTCTATAATCTGGTGCAGAACGCTTTTTATGAAGGTCTGGTACCTTAACCCTTTTTTAGCTGCTATTTTCTTGATTTTCTCAAGGTCTTTGGATGATATTTATAATACCCCCGTAAACCTCATCAGATTTTTGAAAGCCTCTCTTTTAATCTGATTTAGTCTCCCTGCTATTGGGTATAAAATGCTTTTTGAAGAGTTAAGGAGAAAAAAGGGCAACGCAGTGATAGGTGCTCT
This sequence comes from Hippea sp. KM1, assembly GCF_000526195.1. Lineage (NCBI taxonomy): Bacteria > Pseudomonadati > Campylobacterota > Desulfurellia > Desulfurellales > Hippeaceae > Hippea > Hippea sp. KM1. The sequence continues at coordinate 595,660 of NZ_JAFP01000001.1, read as the reverse complement.
ACATTCTGCTCAATCTATTGAAAAGTTCATCTATCTGAGGGCGGTATATTTCTTGGGAGGCACTCATAGGTGGATTACACAAAAATCTTGACAATATCGTTTTTCTTTACAGTTTCAGTTTTTATGTATATATTACTAATAGATACTTAGTGAAGAGGTGGTGCATTGATGCACAGAACAAAAGTATTTAAAAGCGGCAACTCGTATGCAGTTAGATTACCCAAAGAGTTTAGGCTTAACTGCGATACGGTGTATATAAAGAAAGAGGGTAAGCGTATAGTTCTGATACCGCCAGATGATAAGTGGGATGATTTATTTGACAGGCTTAGGGAGTCTAAAGATATTACCAGTGAGTTCATGAAAAAGAGGAATCAGCCCTTGCCTCAAGAAAGGGATCTGTTTTAGATGATTTATATGCTTGATACCAATATCTGCAGCTATATAATCAGAAATGCACCAGAAGAGATAAGGATAAAACTTAAAGAAGTGGAACAAGAGCACGAGTTAGCCCTTTCATCTGTTGTTGTTGCCGAACTGTTCTACGGTGCTTACAAGAAAAACAGCAAAAGACTAATTAATCTTATAGAAAGCTTTATAGAGAACTTTACTATCTACGGCTTTGATGCAAAAGTAGCCGAAATCTATGGAAAAATCAGAGCTGGAATTGAAAGAAAAGGTAATGTCATGGGGGCTTACGATCTCCAAATTGCCGCACATGCAATATCTTTAGATGCCGTTCTTGTGACCAATAATGAAAGGGAGTTTAGAAGAATAGAAGGTTTAAGGGCGGAGAATTGGGCAAGATAAAAAGCGTTTTGCATTAGATTTCTTACAAGAATATCCGTTTAACTCAATAGCAAATCTCATCTTTTTATCCACAAGAAAACCATAAACTCGCTATCTTTCACCTTTTTAGAAAAAACCCAGTTGTTTTTCTTTGAAATATATTCTATAATGGAGATACCCAGACCCGAATTGGAAGGCTTATCCGCTATACGGTTAGATACCGCAAGCGCCACACCCCCACTCTTCTTTTTAAGGCTCACCTTGATTTTGCAATTGCTGTACTTAACGGCATTGTTGAATATCTCACCCAAAACAATCCTTAAATCGTTCACATCCACCCTAACACCCACATCCTCTAAGTTTAGCTCAAAATCACACTGCTTTTTGGATAAGCTTTCTATTACCCCCAGCACCTCTTTTTTTAGGTTTACCCATTCCTTATCCCTGTTTTTTGATATATTACCGAGGGTTTCTGTTAAAAAGTTAAAATCGCTCTCCATTTCATCCATAGCAAGCTTCATCTTCTTAACAATAGGCTCATCTGGATCTAAAAACTCCAAATTCACCCTTTGAGCCGATATGAAGTTCCCCAATTTATGGGAAACGCTCAATAAGATAAATTTAAGCAGATCCTCGGTGTATTTCTGCTTCATAGAAAACCTTCTAAAAACAGCAAAAACAATCATTACTATAGTCATGGTTAGGGCCATCTCCCACAGAATCAAGGTCCATGTAAACTTCTCAAGCTGTGTCTTTATCCTGCCTATGTTCACATATACATACTTGCCATCCTTTATACGGTAAAGCATACACTCCTTTTTCTTTATCTGGCTTGAGCTTATACAGATATCCTCAGGAAGCTTCTTTAAAAATCCCTTATTATACAGATCAAGCCTCATATCGACTTCCCTTTTAAAAGACATCAAAATACTATTTCTGAAAAAAGAGACCACCACAACATCTATAGCCGCAAGCCAAAACATCATGATAGCCACCGTCAATATTATAATCTTATCCTGATAAGTAATTGTCAGCCTGATAGCCTGTATCCCCTACCCTTTACAGTTTCTATGAGAGAATGCCCCAGGGCATCCCTGAGCCTTTTAATATAAGCCCTAACCGAATCATCACCCGCTTCCCCATCAGGCCATACATAGCTTAAGATCTCATCACTTGATACAACCCTGTTTCTATTTTTTACTAAAAAAGTCAATAGATCCCACTCCTTTTTGGTCAGGTTTACATTTTCGCCATTTCGCATCACCGTTTCTTTGCTTAGATCTATCCTAACATCCCCAACTTTTACGGTCTCATCGCCATACCGCCTGCAAACACTTTTTATTCTCAACACCAGCTCCCGTGGGTCAAAAGGCTTTACCATGTAATCATCAGCACCGAGCTCGAAGCATGTTTTTTTATCCTCTATCTTGCCCTTTGCCGTTAAAATTATAACAGGCAGGTTGTATTTCGATTTTATCATTGAGAGTATATTCTCTCCCTTTTCATATTTCAGCATCAAATCCAGTATTACCACATCATAACCCTTAAAATTCAAAGTGGAAGCCACATCTCTATCATCAGAAATCCAATCACACTCAAAGCCGTTTTTATTTAGATAAAGCTTAACCGCATCACCCAAATATTTATCGTCTTCCACAATCAGAACCCTAATCATTTACATAAAGACTAACCCATAATTACAACAAGGTCAAGCAACGAGTGGAAAAATATACAATCGGGTTGATTTTATGCTTTTTTGAATTATAATTTTATCTACCATGAAAAAACTCCCAATAGGCATCCAGACCTTTAGCAAGATCATAGAGGAAAACTGCTACTATGTAGATAAAACCCACTTTGCATTAAAACTCTTGCAGGGCGGTGGATACTACTTCCTCTCACGCCCCAGACGCTTCGGCAAATCACTCTTCCTTGACACATTGGCAGAGATATTTTTAGGCAACAAAGACCTATTCAAAGGTCTATACATCTATGACAAGTATGACTTCAAACCCCACCCTGTCATAAGGATATCATTTGGCAGTGGGGATTACTCTTTGGATGAGGAGCGAATCCATAAAAGACTGAAATGGGTTTTAAAGGAAAACCAGGAAGACTTAGGGATTGACTGCGGTGATCTATCCAACGAGGAATGTTTTGCAGAACTGATAGAGAAAGCTCATGCCAAACACTCCCAACGAGTCGTCATCCTCATAGACGAATACGACAAACCCATCCTTGACAACATCACAAACAAGGATATGGCAAAAAGGGCAAGAAACATTCTAAAGAACTTCTACTCTGTGATAAAGGACAGCGACAGATACATCAGGTTTGTCTTTATTACTGGAGTAAGCAAGTTCTCAAAGCTCAACCTATTCAGTGGTTTGAACAACTTAGAGGATATTACCCTCAATGAAGAGTTTGCAGAGATCTGTGGTTATACACATGATGATCTGTTGACTGTCTTTAAAGACAGAATAGAGGGTATAGACTTAGAGTTGGTAAAGAGGTGGTATAACGGCTACAACTACTTTGGCAAACCACTATACAACCCATTTGACATACTTCTGTTTCTCTCAAACAACGGCACATTCCGCAACTACTGGTGGCAGACAGGAAACCCATCATTTCTGATAGAATTACTAAAGGAGGGTGATTACTATATCCCAGAGCTTGAATACTCAGAGGTTACAGAAGAGATACTGAATGCGTTTGATGTTGATTACATTGACCTAAGGGCACTCCTCTGGCAGACAGGCTATCTGACATTTGACAAAAGGATAGCAGACAACCTTGGGGGATACACCTACACACTCAGGGTACCAAACACAGAGGTGAGAATCTCACTAAACCAGCTCCTCATAGATTACCTAACCAACCAGAGACAACAGAAGGCCAGATACCGCCTTGATATGTTTGACTGTCTAAACAGAAACGACATCAACGGCTTTGTTGAACTGTTTAAGAAGATCTTTGCCTCTATTCCATACACAAACTATGTAAACAATGTAATATCAAACTACGAGGGTTATTACAGCAGCGTTGTTTTTGTCTACCTGATGGCTTTGGGCTATGATGTGATACCTGAGGATATAACAAACAGGGGAAGGATTGATTTAGCAGTTAAGACAGAGGATAAGATATTAATTATTGAGTTTAAGGTTGATGCAAAAGAGCAGCCGATAAAGCAGATAAAAGAGAGAAGATACCATGAGAAATACTTGAATGAGAATAAAGGGATATACCTCATTGGGATGGTGTTTGATTCAAGAGAGAGGAATATCAGCCAGTGGGAAGTTGAGAGGGTGGATGGGTGAATGAGTAGATGAGTAAATGGGTAGATGGGTGGATGAGTGGATGGGATTTTAGAATGCCCTTTTTTGCACTGCAAGGTGGAAAAAAAGGGGGGGGATCAAGCGAAGAGATTTTCGAAAGGATCAAAAGAGTTTATCTAAATTACATGATGAACCTGAAACTAAAGGAAAAAATACAATAAAAAACAACAGGAATTAACCATGATTTTTGCACTCACAGGTGAAAAAAAGGGGGGGTTAAAATAAGTTTGTGAGAACTGTAGGGCTTCCTTCTACTTGTTTTGGTTTGCAGGCACCGTAAGGCATATCAGCCGAACAGCTAATCACCCATTTCGCTTTCCATTTGGAGTCAGTGGGGTTATTTTCGACTGACAGCGTATAACTTGTTGCTGTGCAGTTGTCCACCTTTAAAATAAATTTCCTTTTGCTATCGGCATCTTTATTGATTATGAACTTGTTATCTTTAGTACCATCATTAAAACCTGTAAGATCCTCTATTGTGCAAGCATACTGTCCATTATCAGCATAATAGGTTTCCTCGGCAGCTGCAGCAGCATTAAGAGCATTCAAAGGGCTCGTTTGGTATGCAGGTTTTAGAAATGTAGAATAAGTAAAGGCCGCAACCGCGGCCAGAATAGCTATAATAGCTATGGTTATTAATAACTCAATAAGAGTAAACGCTCTGTTTCTAAAACCCATAAAAATACTTTTTACTAAACTCAAAAAAATTTTGTTATTGTTTTGTGGGACCTATGCAATGAAAACTACCGCTATCATCATCAAATATACATACAGCCTGGTATGTTTTACCATCAACGCTTCCTGTAGCGGTTACATTGTCATTCTCACTCTTAAACCCACCACACTTAGTAGTATTGTCATTACTAATAGATATAGATACACTTTTTAAGTATCCTACATCCCCACTAGCTTTACATGAATCTATATTAGAAGCATCAACATCAGTTCCATTATCTTTATCCATACAGTAAGCAACAACATCTTGAGCACAATTGTGAGCCAAAGTTATCAAATCCTTTGCCTTAGCCCTTTCTCTGTACTGATTATACTGCGGTATAGCTATAGCCGCCAAAATTGCGATGATTGCGATAACAACCAGAAGCTCAATCAATGTAAAACCCGCTTTGGATTTAATCTCCTTCATACCTAAACCTCCTTTTTGGTTTTAAATCAAGCATCCCAAAGGCCTATTCGTATTGACACACATATCCTCTCAACCCCCTATCACCCCCCTTTTTGAAGTTTTTTAAGATTCACCATAAAACTAACCTCCCTAATACAAGTTTAACACACAACCAGGCACAAGTCAAATCACTAAGACCCGCTTCTGTTCTATTACTTTGTTATCTAATTATATACCGTTATTGTGTCTTGTCAAGTTAACTTTATAGGTTTTTAATTTTCAGCGCTTTGGCAGAAGTTAAACCGCCGTTTTTTTGGGGTTTATCCCTTCAAACTCCAACAATAAAATTGAAAAATAGACCGTCTTTTGGTATATTCTGCTAACTAAAACGGTAGGAGGAAGTATGGTGGAAGTAGCAGTTGAAGATGTTAAACCCTCAAGAAAAAAGATTCACATAAAGGTAGAGCCAGAGAGAATCGAAAAAAAGAAAGAGGAAATCGTATCCGAGCTGAGAAAAACCGTAAGAATCAAGGGCTTCAGAAAGGGCAAGGTGCCAAAAGAGATCATCCTGAGGAATTACAAAAAGGATATTGAAGACAACACAAAAAGGGAACTCATGAGTGAGGCTTACGAATTTGCCATACAAGACAACAAGATAGAAACCGTGGCCGATCCTGTATTCACCGATGTGGTTTTTGACCAGGAGGGCTTAAGCTTTACGGCAATGGTTGATGTTAAGCCTTCATTTGAGCTTAAAGAATACAAGGGCATAAAGATAGAGGCAAAGCCGATAGAGATAACAGAAGAAGACATCAACAAGGTGTTGGATCAGCTAAGGGAGGCCTTTGCAACATTGGAGGATAAAGAGGGTGATACATTCGAAGAGGGCGATATAGGCATCATTGACATAAAGACATTCACAAAAGAAACACATTACCCCATTAACGACTTTGGCGGTGAAAACCTGCCCGTCGAGCTTGGCAAAAAGCAGTTAATAGAGGAGATAGAAGATCAACTAAAGGGCATGAAGGTCGGCGAAACAAAGAAAATAGAGGCCTCGTTTGATAAGGATTACCCCTTAAGGGCCTTAAAGGGCAAGGATGTTGTCTTTGAGGTTAAGCTAAAATCATTAAAACAGAAGAAACTGCCCGAGGTAGACGATGAGTTTGCTCAGAAGATAAATAAGCAGTTCAAGACTGTTGAAGATTTAAAGAAAGACATAGAAGACAGACTGAAAGAGAACAAAGAAAGGGAAGAGATAGACAGACAAAAAGACGAAATACTAAAAAAACTCCTTGATGAGTATGAGTTTGACCTTCCAGAAAGCCTGGTAAACCAGGAAACAAATCAGATGATCATGGAGTATGTGAAAGAGATGTATTACATGGGGGCTGATGTAAGCTCCGATGAGTTTAAACCCCAGAAGTTAAGGGAAAAATTCGAGCCAGAGGCAAGAAAGAGGGTTAAATCGACCTTCATACTCTTAGAGATAGCAAAGAAAGAGGGCATAGATGTCTCCAGCGAGGAGATCAATCAGGTCATAGCCCAAGATGCCAACGCCAGAAGGATGAACTTTGAAGACCTATACAAGGAATACCAGGAAAAGGGCTTGATACCTATCATACAGATGGAAATCTTAGGGGATAAGGCACTGGATCTATTGCACAAAAATGCCCAGATAATAGAGCCAAACAAAGAGGAAAGCAAAGAGGATAAAGAATGAATTTGATACCCATTGTAATTGAAAAAACACCGCAGGGGGAGAGGGCATACGACATATATTCCAGGCTGTTAAAAGACAGAATCATCATGCTAAACGGTGAGATAAACGACGATGTCTCTAATGTCATAGTGAGCCAGTTGCTGTTCTTGGAATCGGAAGACCCGGAGAAGGACATCTTCCTTTACATAAACTCACCCGGCGGCAGTGTTACGGCAGGTCTTGCCATTTACGATACGATGCAATACATAAAATGCGACATAACAACCATATGCATCGGTTCTGCTGCTTCCATGGGCGCTCTGCTTTTGGCAAGCGGAACAAAGGGCAAAAGATACTCACTGCCACATTCAAGGATTATGATTCATCAGCCCATCGGCGGCATCTCGGGACAGGCAACCGAGATAGAGATACACGCAAAGGAGATATTGAGGCTGAAGAAGCTGCTTAATGAGATATTGGCAAAACATACGGGAAAGAGGCTAAAAACCATTGAAAAGGATACCGAAAGGGATTACTTTATGGATGCAAAGGAGGCCCTGGCATACGGTATTATAGATAAAATCATTTACTCAAGGGAAGAAGAGGAGAAGAAGTCATGAAACCGATGGGCGGTGGAGGAAATTCAGATATAAAAGGCCCTCTGAGGTGCTCGTTCTGCGGCAGGACGCAGGATGAGGTTAAAAAGCTCATTGCAGGGCCAGGCGTTTATATATGCGATGAGTGTGTGGCTCTGTGTGAGGACATACTGGCAGAGGATGAGGAGATAAACAAAAACAAAAACGAGAAGCTAAACACCCTGACGCCTGAGGAGATAAAGAAGCGATTAGACGAATACATCATCTCTCAAGATGATGCAAAGAAGGTTTTAGCCGTTGCGGCATACAACCATTACAAAAGAATCAACTCCCAGACCTTAAAACGCAAAAAGGACGATGTGGAATTGGAAAAGAGCAACATACTCCTTATAGGCCCAACCGGAACGGGCAAAACGCTTATAGCCAAAACGCTTGCAAAGATACTCAATGTGCCCTTTGCTATAGCCGATGCAACAAGCCTGACAGAGGCCGGTTATGTGGGCGAGGATGTCGAGAATATCCTGGTGAGGCTGCTTCAGGCAACCGATTACAATGTGGCGCTGGCTCAAAAGGGCATAGTTTACATAGACGAGATAGACAAGATCTCAAGGAAGAGCGAGAATCCCTCGATAACAAGGGATGTTTCTGGTGAGGGCGTGCAGCAGGCCCTGCTTAAGCTCATAGAGGGCAGCATCGTGAATGTGCCACCATACGGCGGAAGAAAGCATCCGCAGCAGGAGTTCATACAGATAGACACAACAAACATACTCTTCATATGCGGCGGGGCATTCGAGGGGCTTGAAAACATCATAGCAAGGCGCATAAACAAAAAGGCTATAGGTTTTACAAACCCGGTAAATGTGGACAAAAACGAGAAATACAACCTGCTAAAGCAGGTCACGCCTGAGGATTTAATGAGATACGGCCTGATTCCTGAGCTAATCGGAAGGCTCCATGTGGTTGCAACGCTCAATGAGCTAAATGAAGAGGAGCTTGTTAGAATACTTACAGAACCCAAGAACGCTCTTGTTAAGCAATACTCAAAGATGTTCAGCATGGACAATGTGAAGCTAACCATTACCGATGAGGCCCTAAGGGCGATAGCCAGAAAGGCCATCGAAAGGAAGGTTGGCGCCAGGGGATTGCGCAGCATTATGGAAGAGATAATGGTCGATTTGATGTTCAAGATACCGTCAATGAAGAATGTAACTGAGTGTATAATCGATGAGGAAGTTGTTTTATACGGCAAGCAGCCCAAAATAATAAAGAGCAAGAAGAGCGCATGATGGAACAACTCAGGGGCACAACGATCATATGCGTCAGAAGAGACAATCAAACGGCCATCGGCGGGGATGGCCAGGTAAGCTTGGGCAATACGGTTATTAAATCCAACGCAAAGAAAATAAGGAAACTATACAACGATAAGGTGGTCGTTGGATTTGCCGGGGCAACGGCCGATGCATTTACGCTGTTTGAAAAGTTGGAGGATAAGCTAAACGAGTATGCAGGCAACCTGACGAGGGCATCGGTAGAATTGGCAAAGGAGTGGCGCACAGACAAGGTATTGAGAAGGCTTGAGGCGATGCTTATTGCAGCAGATAAAGAGAGCATCTATCTAATCTCAGGAAACGGTGATGTCCTGTCGCCCGATGAGGATGTCTGCGCTATAGGCTCAGGTGGCAATTACGCACTCTCGGCAGCCAAAGCACTCATCGGCTTTACACAGCTGGATGCAGAATCGATAGTAAGAGAATCCCTAAAGATAGCAGCCCAGATCTGCATATACACCAACGACTCCATTACCGTAGAAACATTAGGAGAATAAAATTATGGAAGACAAGCTCACGCCAAAACGAATTGTGGAGCTTTTAGATAAATACATAGTCGGCCAAAAAGAGGCCAAAAAGGCCATAGCTATAGCACTAAGAACCCGCTATAGAAGGCATAAGGTTTCAGGCGATATAAAAGAAGAGATAATGCCAAAGAACATACTCATGATAGGCCCAACCGGCGTGGGAAAAACAGAAATCGCAAGAAGGATAGCAAAGATAACAAACGCCCCGTTTGTGAAGGTTGAGGCAAGCAAGTTTACAGAGGTCGGCTATGTGGGAAGGGATGTTGAGTCTATAATACGAGACCTTGCCCGCATAAGCTATGAGATGGTCAAGCAGGAGGAGCTAAAAAAGGTCGAGGACAAGGCTGAAAAAGAGGCAGAGGAAAGGGTTTTGGATATCCTGGTGCCTCCTATAAAGAAGCGCTCCATCTATGAGAGTGAGGATGAGGAGAGAATCTCAAAGACAAGGGAGAAGTTCAGGGAAAAGCTAAGAAACGGCGAGCTGGACGATAAGGTCGTGGAGATAACCATAAGCCCACAAAAACCCGAGCAGATGGTTCCCTTTATCGAGGTTGCAGCAGCACCGATAGATGAGCTGGATTCAAGCCTTAAGGACATGTTAGACAACCTCCTGCCAGGCAGGAAAAAGACCCGAAAGGTAACGGTAAAAGAGGCATTGAGGATACTAAAAGAGGAAGAGGCCCAGAAACTCATAGACAAAGACAAGGTCAAGGAGAAGGCTATAGAGAAGGCATCCAATGATGGCATAGTCTTTATAGACGAGATAGACAAGATAGTCAGCAAATCCTCATCGACCTCCGGCCCGGATGTCTCAAGGGAGGGCGTGCAGAGGGATCTATTGCCCATCGTGGAAGGCTCAAGCGTCAACACCCGCTATGGAATCATAAAGACAGACCACATACTGTTCATTGCGGCAGGGGCGTTCCATCAGGTAAAACCCAGCGACATGATACCCGAGCTTCAGGGAAGGTTTCCCATCAGGGTTGAGTTAAAACCGTTAACAAAGGATGATTTCATAAGGATATTGAAAGAGCCAAGAAATGCGCTAATCAAGCAATACAAGGCGCTCCTTGATACAGAGGGCATAGAGCTTACCTTCAGTGATGATGCCATAGAAAAGATCGCAGAGATAGCAGAAAAGATAAACAAAGAAACAGAAAATATAGGGGCAAGAAGGCTCCATACGCTGCTTGAGAGACTCCTTGAGGATATATCCTTCGAGGCGCCAGACATAGAACCCAAAAACATAGTGATAGACGCAAAATATGTCGAAGAGAAGCTCTCAGGCATTGTGGAGGATAGGGATCTAAGCCGCTATATCCTTTAGGGAAGCTGCCCTGCCCTTTCGCCTATGAATTCACACAGCCTATCTATACCCTTCTTTTTCTTTGAGGATGTCAAGAAGTAATTGAAGTTGCCTATCTGCTGCTTAAGGTAGGATATGCTGGCCGAAATGGATTTTTGGGTGGATTTATCGGTTTTGGTAAAAACCACACTAAAAGGCTTTTTGTAAAACCTAAGCCAATCAAGAAAAACCACATCGCTATCCATCGGTAAGTGTCTTGAGTCTATCAAAACAAACACATGGTAAAGCAGATTCGAGTTTTTCAGATAATCCTCGATGGTCTTTCTCCACTTATTGCGCATCTGCTTTGACCGCCTTGCATAACCGTATCCGGGCAAATCGATAAAATAGAACCTGTCGTTGACCTTTATGGCGTTTATCATTATGGTTTTTCCGGGATTTTTGCTTACATAGGTTATTTTTCTGTTCAAAATGGCGTTTATAAGCGACGATTTGCCAACATTGCTCCTGCCCGCAAAGGCAATCTGGGGCAGCCCGAGGAGCCTTGCATCCTCATAACTGCCCTCAAAAACAGCCTTTTTAAAAGCTAAACATCCATCAGCTTGACCTCGTTGGTCGTTGTATCCAAAATCGCCAGCGTCCTTCTTTTGCTCAAACATCCGCATAACTCCCCGGGGTTTATTATCATTCCCCTCTGGGTCTTTCTTATGTCTATCCTGTGCAGGTGACCATACAGCACATAATCGTATTCGTTTGCAAGTCTATTAATGCCAAACGGTTCATGCATCAAGACAAAATCCTTACCGTCGATCTCAACCTCATAAGGTGGCTTAAACAGCTTACCCTCGCTCTTCTGCTGCAAGAATAAAACCTCACCGTCGTTGTTGCCAAAAACACCAATAAAATCGCTTTTTAGCCTATTGAAATAGTCAAAACAGAACGGCGACACAATATCGCCTAAATGGATCGTAAGCTGAACGCCCTCACTATTCAAAAGCTCAACAGCCCTATCGATGGCCTCTATGTTGTCATGACTGTCCGAGATGATGCCGATTATCATTCCACATCACCTATAGCCTTTGCTATCAAATCACCCATCTGCTGGGTGTTCACCTTCCTTTTGCCCTCACTCATGATGTCTGGGGTTCTATAGCCCATCTTAAGCACCATATCCACCGCCTTCTCTATGATTTCTGCCTCCTTATCGAGCTTAAAACCGTATTTAAGCATCATGGCTGCAGACTCTATCTGGGCTATGGGGTTTGCTATACCCAAACCGGCAATATCCGGGGCTGAACCGTGTATCGGCTCAAACATGCCCACCTTACCACCGATCGATGCAGACGGGAGCATGCCGATTGATCCTGTTAACATGCTGGCCTCATCGGATAATATATCGCCAAAGATATTGCCCGTAACGATAACATCAAACTGCTTGGGGTTTCTTACAAGCTGCATAGCGGCATTATCAACAAGCAAATGGTTGTATTCAACCTCAGGATAATCCTTTGCCACCCTATCCACCATATCACGCCACAGCTGGCTCACATCAAGGACATTGGCCTTATCGACGCTGGTAAGCTTCTTTCTCCTTTGCATTGCAAGCTCAAAGGCAAGCCTAACGATGCGCTCTATCTCAGGTTCGGTATAGACCATTGTGTTTATGCCCTTCTTAACACCGTCCTCTTCAACTATGCCCCTGGGTTGACCAAAGTATATACCACCGGTAAGCTCCCTAACCACCAAGATATCTATGCCCTGCACCACCTCGGGCTTCAATGTGCTTGCATCCACAAGCTCATCAAATACCCTGGCAGGCCTCAGGTTAGCAAAGGCATTCAGCGCCTTTCTGATCTTGAGCATGCCCGTCTCCGGCCTTTTCTGGCGTGGCAGATTATCCCATTTAGGTCCACCCACAGCACCGAAAAACAAAGCATCGCACGACAGGATCTTCTCAACCTCGCTATCAGGCAGCGGGTCGTCAAACTTATCCACGGCTATACCACCGATATAGACCTTCTCATAAACAAACTCGTGATTGAACTTTGATGCTATCTCATCCAAAATCTTTATGCCCTCTGCAACAACCTCAGGGCCTATACCATCGCCCTCTGCAACCGCTATCCTGAATTTAGCCATAACCCACCTCAAACATTCAGTAATTTTTTAGCATAGCCAAACAGGCCGCCGCTTTCTATCAACTGCTGCATGAATTCTGGTATAACACTGGATTTAAACACCTTGCCGTTTTTCAATATAATTATCTCGCCCTTGGCCGTATCAACCTCTATCTCATCGCCCTTTTCAAGCTCATCAACAACATCGCTTTCTAATATGGGCAGACCTATGTTAAAGGCGTTGCGATAGAATATCCTCGAAAACGACTTAGCTATAACACAGGCCACGCCGCTTGCTTTAATGGCAATGGGTGCATGCTCCCTGCTTGAGCCGCTCCCGAAGTTATAACCAGCCACTATAATATCGCCATTTTTTACCTCTTTGGCGAAGCTTTCGTCTATATCCTCCATACAGTGCTTTGCAAGCTCTGCGGGGTCTGATGTATTTAGATACCTTGCAGGTATAATTACATCCGTATCCACATTGTCTGGATAGACCCAGACCCTTCCCTTTATCTTCATCTTACCACCTCATCGGGATGAATGATTTTTCCCGCCACGGCGCTTGCTGCCGCAACGGCCGGCGAGGATAGATAGACATAGGCCTTTTTTGAACCCATCCTGCCCACAAAGTTCCTGTTTGATGTGGATATACACACCTCACCGTCTGCCAAAATACCCATATATCCACCCAGGCACGGGCCACAAGTCGGCGTTGAGATAACAGCCCCAGCCTCTAAAAAGATGTCAAATAACCCCTCTTTCAATGCCTGTTTATAAACCTCAACCGTTGCAGGAATAATAATGAGCCTTACATATTTGGCAACCTTATTGCCTTTTAAGACCCTTGCCGCCTCTCTTAGGTCTGATATTCTTCCATTTGTGCACGAACCGATAAAGGCCTGATCTATCTTGATATCCTCCTTTATCTGGCTTATGCCCCTGGTGTTTGACGGCAAATGGGGAAAGGCAACCTGCGGCTCTATCTGGGAAACATCTATCTCTATTACATCGGCATATTCTGCATCCTCATCGCTTTTAAATATCGTATAGTCCTCCTGTTTTATGCCATGCTCACTTAAGTATTTAATGGTTATATCATCAGGTTCTATGATGCCGTTTTTAGCGCCTGCTTCAACGGCCATATTGCACATGGTAAGCCTATCCTCTACAGGAAGCCCGGCAATTGCCTCACCACCAAACTCCATCGATTTATACAAGGCGCCGGCAACGCCGATTTTTCCTATCGTATAGAGGATTAGATCCTTACCACCAACCCATTTGTTTCTCTCGCCTTTATAGATAAACTTTATACTCTCAGGAACCCTAAACCAGCTCTTGCCCGTTGCAAAGGCAAAACCCACATCGGTTGAGCCCATACCCGTTGCAAAGGCGCCCAATGCACCGTGGGTGCAGGTGTGTGAGTCTGCGCCAACTATCAACATACCGGGCTTGATGTATCCCTGCTCAGGCAGGAGTGCATGCTCTATGCCGACCTCGCCGCTTTCCCAATACAGGGGCAGCTTCCTCTCTTTAACAAAATCACGCATGATCTTGCACTGGTTGGCCGAGTTTATGTCCTTGTTGGGCGTAAAATGATCAGGAATCAAGGCTATCTTGTTCTTATCAAAGACATCAACGCCCAGCCTTTTGACAAAATCTATGGATATTGGTGCCGTAATGTCGTTAGCAAAGGCCAAATCCACATCGGCCAACACAATCTCTCCCGCCCTGAGAGAGTCCCTTCCGCTTTTTGCTGCGAGTATCTTCTGCGATATGCTCATCCCCCCCATAAAAACCCCCTTCTGCTAAACATTAAATATGGAGATATTCTCAAGCAGCGTCTTGATGTGATCGTTTAAGGCATCTATATTGCTCTTTAGTGAGGATATGGCCTCTATGAGCTGTTTTGAGCTTGACGAGCTGTAATCTATCTTCTCAATCATATCCCTTGAGCTCTTCTCTATCGCCTTTATGGCCTCGGCTATATCCCCTGTTGCCCTCTGGCTCCTCTCTGCTAAGTTCCTGATCTCATCGGCAACAACGGCAAAGCCTCGCCCTGCCTCCCCGGCCCTTGCTGCCTCGATTGCAGCATTTAGGGCAAGCAGATTGGTCTGGTCTGCTATGTCGCTTATCAGGCTCAATATGCTTTCGATATTCCTTGTTGCTTCACCCAGCTCCTTTGCCAGCTTAACAAGCTCATCCTGCGATGCCTGGAATATGTTTTCATTCCAGTCGTCTATCCTCTCAACGCCTTCGGCCGTTTTGTTGGATATATCATCGACAACCTCTGCCGATTCCTTAACACCCCTAACAATCGTCTGCAAACTCTCAATGATGGCATTTATCGGACCCTCTAAATCCTTAAGCTCGTTATCATCCGGTATATAGGCAGGCTCGGCTATATCACCGTTGGCAACCCTGTTTAGTACATCACGGATAACCGAGATATTCTCCTCAAGGTATCTCTTCTTCTCCGCCTCTTCCTTCCTTAGATCCCTCAATATGACATAGACATACAAAACCTCACCGTTCTTCACAATGGGCATGGCGTTAACCATCACCGGTATCTTCTCACCACTCCTGTGCATAATCGTGGCTCTTCCTATAACCACTTCCTTTTTCTGCATACACTCAACAACAAGCTTACAAACGGTGCAGGCCTGCGGATCCTCAGGCCATAGAACCTTTGCAGCAGAATCTATGTTGAACAGCTCATGATAGCTCCATCCGGTAACTTCTTCAAATGCCTTATTGAAATAGATAAACCGTCTCTGGGGGTTTACGGCAAATATGATAAAGAAATTCTCCCTAAAGAAACGCCAGCAGTAAACATCGGTTGAGTATATCTCCAAAAGCTTCTCCACCCTCTTAACAAACGGCCCATTCTTCAACACTTCCTTGTCTTCCTGTGTCAGTTCCTTGGCCTTATCCTGAATAACCTCATCTACCAACCTATCCACAAGCTCCGACTTAAGCTCATCCCCTGCCGTATCACTCCTTTTTCTAAAAAACATACAGCTCCCCCCCTATCTAACTATAAAAACCTTTTCTTTCAACAGTTTCCCATTGTTATCTATAACCTCTAACTTCCATACGCCCCTCATGGATGGATAGATGGTCTTGTAAGACCAGGTTCTAAACCTAAAAGACGGCCTTACGGATAGCCTAACATCAAAATGCCTATCATCCAGCACCCATCTGTGGATGATGTATGTCTTATCCCTTATGTCTTTAAGCGTGGTAAGGCAATAAATGCGATCACCCTCCTTAAACTCGTCCGATTTGGAAACGATCGCCCTGTTTTTTATGCCCAAACCACAAACAATCGAATCCACAACAAGCGCAAAGCTATTTAGGGAAAACATCAACAAAACCAACAAAGATACTATAACCCTCACCTTTTCACCTCTCTTGTTGTTTACAAGTTATTTTATATAAAAAAATTGTTGAATTGTCTATTTTTTGGAGCCTGTCCTGTCGAATACGCCGCTTTTGCCACCCTCTTTATAGAGCAATTGGATGTTTTTTATCTGAATGGATCTATCTATTGCCTTGCACATGTCGTATATGGTCAATGCGGCTATGCTAACGGCAGTTAAGGCCTCCATCTCAACGCCTGTTTTGTGGGTTATCTTAACCTCTGAGAATATCTTAATGGTGCAGTTTTTATCGTCCATCTCAAAACTTATATCCACACCCTCTATGGTTAGCGGATGGCACATGGGAATAAGATACGGCGTCTGCTTTGCCCCCATTATGCCACCAACCTGAGCAACGGCCAATACATCACCCTTCTTTATTTTGCCCTCTTTTACGGCAAGATAGGCTTCTTTCGATAGCTTTACCTCGCCGTATGCCTTAGCTATACGCAATGTGTAATCCTTATGGCTAACATCAACCATCCTCGCCCTTTTCTGGGCGTTAAAATGCGTAAAATCCATCACTAACCCCCAACAGCCGACATGCTTGAGTGTATATTCTCGCTCAACAGGGCATGTTCTTTAGGCTTGATCCTGATAGCCTCTCTAAGGAGTCTCTTAAGTCTATCCTTATCACCCTTCCTTGCTGCTTCTTTTATGGATACCCTATCGGGGTGTCCTAAGCATGGCAGGATAGCCCCATCGCTTGTTAGCCTGATTCTATTGCATACGCTGCAGAAGGTCTTAGAAAGCGGTGTTATAAAACCGACAAAGCCATCGCCAACGCTATAGTAAACAGAAGGCCCGTTGCTCTTTTTATCGGCCGGCTTCAAGGTGTATCTTGTCTCAATTATGCTCTTTATGTCGTTTATGCTGATAAAATAGCGCTGCCAGTCCTTAACCACATCGGTCGGCATAAACTCGATAAACCTTATATCGACACCCCTATTTAGGGCAAACTCCATCAAATCCAGCACCTCATCGTCGTTTACACCCCTCATGACGACGGTGTTTATCTTGGTATTTTTAAAACCCAACTCATCCAATACATCAAACCCCTCAAGCACATCCTCTATATTGCCAAGCCGTGTAATCAGTCTAAACCTATCGGGTTTTAGCGTATCAAGGCTAATGGTTATCCTATCAAGGCCTGCCTCCTTTAGGCCCCTTGCATACTTTTTTAGCAGGCTTCCGTTGGTCGTTAGAGATATTTCATCTATGCCGTTTATGCTTTTAAGCATAGAAACGAGCCCATCGATGCCCTTTCTTACCAAAGGCTCGCCGCCTGTAAGCTTTATCTTGTTAATGCCAAGCTCGGCTGCAACAAGGACAAAAAGTGCTATCTCCTCATAGCTCAAAATCTCACTCATGGGCTTCCACTCTATGCCGTCCTTAGGCATACAATAGATACACCTGAAGTTGCACCTATCCGTTATCGAGATGCGAAGGTAATTTATGCGCCTGCCGAATCTATCTATCAGCTGTTCCATATTTCCAACATCCTTTCAAAATGAGTTTTATCGTTAGCCAGAACATCCCTGACACTAACAAAGCCCCATGCGGGTATGTGTTTTATTGATTCTATATTATCCAAAGCTATACCGCCAATTAAAAAGGCCGGATAGGGGCTTTTGATTACCATCTCTTCAGCAAGCTCAACGCCCAAAGTGGGATGGGGCTTATCCTTCGTTGTCGTGGCAAACACAGGCCCGACGCCTATGTAATCGCAGCATGAGGCATGCTCAACATCCTCAAGGCTATGCGTCGAAAGGCCTATAATGAAGCCTTCAGGAACGATCCTTCTAATCTCGCACGGCGGAAAATCCTTATCACCCACATGAACGCCGTCTGCCCCAACAAGGAGCGCCAAATCTACCCTATCGTCTATGATAAAAACCACACCGGCATCCCGTGTCAGTTTTCTGATTAGCTCAGCCTCCCTTAGCATCTGCCTATCGGTTTTATTCTTGCAGCGGTATTGAATGATCTTGGCGCCAAAGTCTATGAGTTTTTTGGCAGACTCAACGCAGCCAAAACGCTCATCGGTTATTCCATAGAACCCTTTTGGCAGATCCATCTTGCAGCCTCATAAATATCCTTAAAAATCAATCTTGCCTTCGTTGAATCCCTATACCTTTCACCGTATCCGGTCAAAACCAGCACAGGCTCAATGCCTGCATTTATGCCCAATTCAACATCGCTCTCCTTATCGCCTATCACAAACGAACCATCCTTTGAGAGATTAAAGTCCCTTATGGCCTCATCGACCATACCGGTTTTGGGTTTTCTGCATGAGCAGTTATCCTCAGGCAGATGTGGACAGAAATAGAAACCGTCAATCAGACCATCGACCATCTCATTTAAGAGGTTATTGGCCTCTTTTACAAACTCAGAGGAGAAATAGCCCCTCCCAACACCCGATTGATTGGAGACAACGATGATCTTAAACCCGTTATCCTTAAAAAGCTCAAGCGCCTCCCTTGCCCTATCTATAAGCCTTATATCCTCAAGCCTGCTTAAGTAATTAACATCCTCTATAATCGTTCCGTCTCTGTCCAAAAATACAGCCTTCATTCCTTCCACCTGTTATGCATCCAGAAATACTTATGGGGTTGTTTTTTAATCCAATCCTCAAACCGCTCATAGACCCTATCCATAACCCCCTGGATAGCCTCCCTTTTTGGCTTATCCGTATCGCATAGGATAGCCTCTTCAATCACAATTGTAAAGCTATTGCCATCCTCTTTTAGATAGGCGGGCAAGACAGGCACGCCGAGCTTGCATGCAAACACACCAACACTCTCGCTAACCTTAGCCTTCCTGCCAAAGAAGTTCACCTTAAAAGAGCCATCGCCCCCTGCCTGATCAATCAGAATGCCCAAAACCTCGCCCCTTTTCAACATCCTGATAAACTCAAAAGCGCTCATGCGTGATGATAATACCCTGTTGCCGCAGGATGAACGGATAGACTCAACAAGCTCATCGACGCTTTTGTTATCAATAGGCCTTACCATGATATTTATGGGCTCCTTAAGCACGGCAAAGGCGCAGACAAGCATCTCCCAGTTGCCAAAATGGGCGGTGGTGAATATAACACCCCTCTTTAAGGATTTCGCCTTTAGATAGTTCTCATAACCCTCTACGGTGAAGTGTTTTTTTATAAAATCCCTATTCTGGAGGTATTTTACATTAAATGCAACCATATCGGCAAAATAGAGATAGCTCTTAAGTGCAAGCCTTTTGTAATCCCCGCCGATGGCAAACCTTATGTTATTTTGCGTAATCCTTCTGCGCTTTGAGAGTATAAAATAGACCAGAACAACAACCGCTCTGAATAAAGCCTTCAGACAACAAAGCGGCCACAGCCTCAAGAAGCGATAAATGAACCTCAACTCAAAAGCTCCCTGTATATGGATTCAAGCCTCTCTATCTTCTTTTCTGCCAACAGGTTATCCAGGGCAAACCCTTTCGCTCTATCAGCCATAGACTCCCTATCGGCAAAGACCATCCTCTCCATAGCATCACTCAAGGAGTCTGCATCGGGTTTAGCTAAAATCCCCCTGTTATCGGATAGAAGCTCAACAACACCACCAACGGCGCTCCCTATAACAGGAACCCCCAACAGAAAGGCCTCGATTACAACATTGGGAAAGCTCTCCTTAAACGAAGGCACAACCAGGGCATCAAAACCGTTCATAATATCGACCGCATCGGTCCTAAAACCGAGTGCCTTAACCCTATCCTCAATACCCATGGCCTTAGCCTTATCCATCAGCATTTCTGTATCCTTGCCCACAAAAACGAGCATGGTCTCTTTTAGGTCCAGCCTAAAGAAGGCCTCAAGCAACAGATCATGCCCCTTGTAAGAGGAGTAATTGCCCACAACACCAAAGACAAAACCCCTAAAACCAAATCTATCCCTGACCTCTTTTTTATCTATTCTTCTTATCCTGTCGATATTTGCCGCAGAATAGACAACCCTTATCTTGTCTTGCCTGACAAAATGCCTCACCAAAACATCCCTAACGGCTTTTGAGTTTGCTATAAACAGATCGATCCTGGGGTTTAGGTATTTAAACAGGTTTCTTGTTGGAAACAGAACGCTCCTTTGAACAACAAGCTTCTCTTTCTTTCTAAACATCAACGCCCACAGGCCTATCTCATGCCCTTTAGAGTGGTGGGTGTGGACAATATCGACAGGATTGTTCTTTAAAAAACCCCTAACAACCCCAGCAGAATACAAAACCCTATCCTCATCTATAAAGACAAAACCTACACCCTTACCCTTTAGCCTTTTGTGGATGGGGGAGTTGTAAACGCAGGCAAGATATACCTCATGCCCTCTCTCCTTAAGCCCCAAGCAGTTTATGATTGTCTGATTTACACCACCGGAGAAGTTTGTGGCGGATTCTATGTTAAGTATCCTCATTGCCCTTTAAGAAGGTCTTTAAAAAGGAAGCCAAACCATCGACATCGTTTATATCAAAGCACTCAACGGGCAGATCAAGCCTCTCATCCGATGCAACGGCAATGATGTTTTCTATTCCCCGATTGATAAGCAAATCCCCACCCTTCTGTCTTCTGTAAACCTCAATCTTTGCTATATCACCGAGCTTATACCCCTCAACAAACACAATATCACAATCGCCAAAAAGCCCCTTTATCTGGTCTAAATCCTTCTCCTTATCCCTATCCTCTATCAGGGCAAACTTCTTGGATGAGGATAGAACCACACGCTTGGCGCCTGCATGCTTCATCCTGTATGAATCCTTACCCGGATAGTCAATCTCAAAGCCGTGGGCATCGTGCTTTATGGCACCGACAACATACCCATCGTAAGAAAAACGCCTTATCAGCTTCTCTATGAGGGTTGTCTTGCCCATGCCTGAATGGCCTACAAAACCGATAAAAAACGGCTTCATCTCTCTAAAAGCTTGCAGATAAAGTTATAGACCCTCTCTGTCGATGAGATGCTCAGTCTTTCCTGGGGGGTGTGCGCATCCTCTATATTCGGCCCCAATGAGATCATATCTATCCCTTTTTTCTTTGAGCCTATTATGCCGCATTCGAGGCCGGCATGTATAATCTCAACGGCCGGCTTTTGTCCGTACATCTCACCCCACAGATGAACAGCCTTCCTCAAAAGGTGAGAGTCTTCGTTTGGAGTCCATGAGGAATACCTGCTGTGTCTTCTAAAGGAGCAGCCAAACTCGCCCGCTATCCTCTCTATAACACCCGTAATCTCATCAAGGCCATCCTCCGTTAAGCTCCTCTGGTTTGTCGCTATATCCAGCCTATCCTCAAGCAGTTCAACTATGGCCAGGTTGTTGGATATCATGGGGATTTTATCATCATACATCCTATAAACGCCGTGTGGCAATTCCTTTAGAAGTTTAACAATAGCCAGAAAATCTGCTTTAGAGACGGGCTTTTTATCAAAATCCCCGTCAACAAGCTCTATTCTTATCTCTTCATTGGGGTATTCATCCCTGAATTTCTGCCTCAAAAACGACAATACACCCTTAAGCCCATCCAGGTTCTTTGCATACACCTCCGCCTCTGCATAGGCAGGTATGGCGTTTCTCATCTTGCCGCCTTTAAGATGCACAAGCTCAACAAACTCAAATGCCTCGCTCAATATCTCGTTTATGAGCTTTATGGCATTAGCCCTCTTTTTGTTAATCTCCATACCTGAATGTCCGCCAAGCAACCCAGAAACCGTTATCCTAAACGGCTTGTCCACTTTGTAATCAACCCTTGATACCCTCAACGACAGCTCGCTATCCTCACCTCCAGCACAGCCTATAACAAACACGCCTTCTGTTTCTGAATCTATGTTTATAAGCTCGCAGGCCTTGATCATGCTGCCGTCTATCCTTGATGCCCCAACCAAACCGATCTCCTCATCAGCCGTAAATATCAACTGAAGCGGCGGGTGCTTTGAATCCCTATCCAATGCTATAGACATGGCCATCGCCAGGGCTATACCGTTATCGGCGCCCAGCGTTGTGCCGTCTGCCTTCAGCCAGTCGCCGTCTGCATAAACCCTTATCGGGTCTTTGGAAAAATCGTGGTTCGATGTATCGCTTTTTACGCAAACCATATCCATATGGCCCTGAAGGGCCACAACTGGCCTGTTCTCATATCCCTCTGATGCAGGCACATCTATAAACACATTCAAGGCGTCATCCTGCCTGCAGTCAAAACCGTTCTCTTCTGCCCACCTGCACAGATACGACGACATGGCAGAGCAGTTTTTGGAGCAGCGTGGAATATTAGATATCTCTTTAAAAATATCAATAACCCTATCTATCATAGAAACATCTCCTCAAATTCCTTTTTCTTCTGTTTACACTCATACATCATCTCCTCAACGGTCTTACCCGGTATGAACTCAGAAAACGACACATAGTAATTTATGATCCTCTTCCAGCTGCTCATAAAGAACTCTTCCTCAGATAGTTTATCTATGACAAAATCCTTAACCCTCTTCTTCACCTCAACACTAAACACAGCGGGCTCTATCTCATCATCATAGACAAAATAGAAGGCATCCGGCTCGACCCTTGCCAAAAACCTCACCTCTTTCATCGACTTTAAGGCCTCGGCTGTGTATATGATGATCTTATCGCCTATATCCATGGAATAGCTGTAATTGATATAGCTTAGGTTCTTTATGTCAAAGTAAAACACCCAGAATTTTTTGTTGTCCTCTATAAACTTAGAAACCCTCTCTATAAACTGCTTTCTCCTTAGAAGGCCTGTCATGTAATCGGTGGTGAAGATCCTCTTTCTGATCTCCTCTATCTCCTCAGGCACAAACTCCCTCTTCTCCTGATAGCTCTCTATATCGTAATAGGTCTGTCTCAAAACATCCAATACCCTGCCCACGATGTTTTGATCCAGTCCCTTTTCCATCTCGACCAAGACCTCCAAGGCCCTATCGACCGACAGCTTCTTTCTGTATGGCCTTGTCGATGTTATGGCATCAAACACATCGGCTATAGCCAAGATCCTTGCGCCTATCGGTATCTCATCGCAGACCAAGCCCTTGGGATAACCGCTACCGTCGCACCGCTCGTGATGATACCTAACAAAATAGGCTATACTGTCAAACTTCTTTATGTTCTTTATTATCTGGTATGAAAACTCGGCGTGGTTCTTTATGATCCTGTATTCGTTGGGCGTGAGCTTTCCAGGCTTTAAGAGTATGTTATCCGGTATACCGATCTTGCCTATATCGTGAAGTATGCCGGCTAAATATATCATATCCTGGTCCTTCGCAGACCAGCCCAACTCTTTTGCCATGGCCTTAGCATACAAAGCAACCCTCTTTGAATGGCCCTTGGTGTATGAGTCCCTTGCCTCCATCATCAATATAAAGGATTCTAAGAAGCTCTCCTCCGTATCGGCCAGCCTATCGTTCAATATGGATAAATTCTTTGCCGCAACCAACATAAAGGCCAGATGGGCAGCTGAGTTCTGCAGGGCCAATTTGAAATCGTGGTCTATGTTTATGTTCTGGCCAAAGCCAAAGCCCATAGCCACAATAACCTTATCGTTGTATCTTACAGGAACAAAGAGGGCAGATTTAATCTGAAAGCTCTTAAACAACCCCGAAGGTTTAAGGTTGTATTTCTCAAGCTGCGTGGCCTCCACCACCTCGCCAATGGAGTTCTCCCACATCCTGTATAGTATCCAATCCTTAGCCTCGGTATTATCGGTATAAAATATACACCTAACCCCCTCACCGTCCCTGCTTACAACGGCATATATATTCTCATCGGGGAAAACAAAACCCACGGCCCTGGCCCGTGTTATGTTGAGTATGTTTTCAAGGTAAGAGGAGACCCACTCCTTAAGCTCCTCCTTGTTAAAATAGTGCGGCAGCCGCTGGTTGTAAAAAAACTCAAACTCCTTCAGCATCAAGGAGAGTATGGTATCTGTCGCCTTGAGCTTTGAGTCGTAATACAAAGAAAAGGACATTACCCTGGCTATGGCCTTTAGAAGCTCAAGTTGCCTTGCGGTAAACCTCTTCTGCTCCTTAAGCCTGACCAGCAATAAAGCACCAAATACCCTATCCTCAAAGGAAACGGGCGTGCTTGCAACACATTTCACATCCTTCTTTACCCAAAACTCATCGGCAAACTCACTCTGCTGGTAATTAGAGACAACTATAGTATCGTTCTGTTTAATAGTCTTTGCAGCTATGGATGTATCGGGTATTTTGCACCGCCCAAGCTCCTCATCTGAGCAATAGCACTCAACTATCCTGTCATCCACAACCTCGGCAAAGAAGGCAGCATCTGCCCCAAAAAAGGCTGCAATCTCCTTTAATATGGGCTGCCAGCCCATCTTGCAATGGACACAGCTATGAAGAACCTCTATGATTTTTAAAAATTGATCCTGCTTATTCATCAATCACTTTCAAAAAAGGCCTTGTAAGCCTTGTATGTCTCAAACAGGTCGCTCTTTGAGGCTATCTCATACGGCGAATGCATCGAGATCAAAGCAGGCCCGCAGTCGATGACATCCATATTCCAGGCGGCCAGATATTTTGCTATCGTTCCACCACCGCCTTCATCCACCTTCCCAAGCTCGCCAATCTGCCAGTTAACATTGGCATCGTTAAATATCCTTCTTATCTTACCAACGAATTCTGCATGGGCATCATTTGCCATATATTTGCCACCGTGGCCTGTAAACTTGGTTAGCACAACGCCGTGATTCAGATAGCTTGCATTATCCTTCTCATGAACCTCTTTATACATCGGATTAACAGCGCCGTTAACATCAGCGCTCAAGACCTCGGAGTTCTTCAAAAACTCCGATATATGCTCAAAATTGGGCTCAAGACCCTGCTTCTTCAGTATTTCAACCACAACATCTAACAGAAACCTCGATTTTGCACCGGTGTTGCCGTCTGAACCTATCTCCTCTTTATCTATCATAAGGGCAACAATCGTCTTTGAATTGGCTTGGGATTTAAAGAAAGCCTCCTTTGAACAGAATGCGCATATCCTATCGTCATGTCCGTATGCAGCCAAAAGCCCCCTATCAAAACCCACATCCTTGGGCTTAAAGGCCGGCACTATAGACAGCTCTGCAGATATAAAATCCTCCTCCACGATGCCGTATTTCTCATTCAGGATGCTTAAAACATTGAGCTTAACCGTCTCCTTTTCCTGTTTATCCAGCGGTATGCTGCCGACTATAAGGTTCATCTTCTCGGCCTCAAAGGCCTCCTTTACCTTTTTATCATCCATAATCTTATGGGAGAGATGGGGCAATAGATCCGGTATGACAAAAACAGGATCATCATCGTTTTCGCCTATGTTAACCTCTAAAACATCACCGTTTGAATTAACAACAACGCCGTGTATGGCAAGCGGTATGTTAAACCACTGATACTTCTTTATACCGCCATAGTAATGGGTGTGGAATAAGGCGATCTCGGTATCCTCAAAGAGCGGATTCTGCTTTATGTCTATCCTGGGCGTATCTATATGGCTTGCGACAAGCTTCATCCCGAATTTATCGCCCAGCCTAATCAGTGCAATATTCTTACCCCTGTTTATAATAAAGAAATCACCCTTTTTAGAGAGCCTTCCAAATTCATCCCTTACATACCTAACCGTTTCCCTCTCGGTTTTGCACCTTCCTATAAAATCCTTGTATTTTTCGGCAAACTCAAAAACCTCACTCTTATACGATTCATCCTTCCAGCCGTTTTCACTCTTATATGCCAGCTTCTTTTTTATCTCTTCTATTCTTTCCTTATCCATTCTTACCCTCCTCTATCTCCTTATAGAGCATATCCCTAAGCTCCTTTATCTTCTGAAGAACCCTATCCTTCTCAACGGTCTGCTTCTTCCTATTCCTGCGTAAGGAGACCTCAACCTCTCCTTTTTCAAAGGCCTTCTTACCAACTATAACCCTGATGGGTATCCCAATCAAGTCCATATCGTTTAATTTAATTCCCGCACGCTCATCCCTATCATCATACAAAACATCAAGACCCTCCTGTTTTGCCTTCTCATACAGGGCATCACAGAAGGCAACCAACTCCTTATTTCGAGTATCGAGCGAGACGATCTCTATCTCAAACGGCGCAATGGAGATAGGCCAGATTATGCCGTATTCGTCGTGGTTCTGCTCAATCGCAGCCTGGGCTGTCCTTCCTATGCCTATGCCATAACACCCCATATAATAAGGAACGCTCTTGCCGTTTTCATCTAAGAATGTGGCATTCATCGCCTTTGAGTATTTCTGGCCGAGCTTGAATATATGCCCAACCTCTATGCCCCTAACCTTCTTCAATCTTCCCTTTTTGCATTTTGGACACAGCTCACCTTCCTTTACAAGCCTCAGATCGGCCGTTGGGCATTCAAAATCCCTGCCGAATTTAGCGCCCGTTAAATGATAACCCTCCTCATTAGCACCCACAACGAGGTTGTTTCTGTTTTTTATCCTTTCATCGCACAACACCTTAACGCCCTTGCCTGGAAAATCCACAGGTCCTATATAGCCCTTGGCAAGGCCGAGTTTTTCAAGCTCATCATCGCTAACCATCTCAAGCTCAACGCTGCCCGTTGCCCTCATGGCCTTGATTAGGTTCAACTCATCATCACCCTCAATAAAGAAGCAGAACACCTCGCCCTTCTCGTTCTTGTAAACTAAGGCCTTGGCCGAAAAGGCCGGGTCTGAGCCCAAAAAATCGCAGACATCCTTAATCGTCTGCTTATTTGGTGTTGCCACCTTTTTTAGCTGCATCTCCTCACCAGGCTCATCCTCCACTATGCTTGCTGCCCTCTCCACATTGGAGGCATAATTGCAGCTGTCGCAAACCACTATCTCATCCTCACCGGTCTGGCTTAAAACCATAAACTCCTCAGAGTCCTTGCCCCCGATAGAACCGGTATCGGCCTCAACGCTTCTGAAGGCCAATCCGCAACGCCTGAATATATTGTGATAGGCCACACTCATCTTTTCATAGCTTACATCCATTCCGGCCTCGTCCTTATCAAAGCTGTATGCATCCTTCATTATGAATTCCCTGCCACGCATAAGGCCGAATCTGGGGCGCAACTCATCCCTGAACTTCGTCTGAATCTGATATAGATTCAAAGGCATCTGCTTATAGCTCTTCACAAAGCGCCTGACTATATCGGTGACAACCTCCTCATGCGTCGGGCCAAAAACAAAATCCCTATCGCCCCTGTCCTTTATACGCAAAAGCTCCTTGCCGTAATCGTTCCACCTGCCGGACTCCTTCCACAACTCCGCAGGCTGGATTGCAGCCATGAGGATCTCTTGGGCTCCGGCTTTATTCATCTCCTCCCTTACAATATCAGAAACCTTCTTTATAACCCTAAGGCCAAGTGGGAGATAGTTGTATATACCGCTTGCGAGTTTTAATATAAAACCACCCCTTAAAAGCAGATTGTGGCTGACTATCGCAGCCTCTTTCTGATCCTCCTTCAGCGTGTATATAAACGATTCAGAATAACGCATCTTACCTCTCCTGCTTTATTTTTCTAACCCTTATCGGCTTATTCATATCGGGTGTGTATATTATCGTCAATGTCCTTAGGCCTATGATAGCCAAGATGACAACCGAGTATGCTATGGCCATCTTGAAGTTCAATTCATGATAGAATGTGGCAATCATAACCTCCCTTAAGACAAAAACGATCGCTGCATCGGCTATGTATGACAGCTTTATCCTTTCAAAATCGAAATAGGATATGGTGCCCCTGAAGAACTCTATCAATACAAACAGATTGAGCACCTCCTCAACGGCTCTGGACATGGTCTTATTGGGCGGCGGAAACGCAAATATGATGTCTTTTAGGTCAAATATAAGCTTAAGCAGGTAAAAGAGTATTATAACAAGGATAAGTATGGAGAGTATGTATAGGATAAAATCCATTGCCTTCTTGACTAAATCTACTTTCATGGTTGTAAGGATATATGAAAAAATAATTTAGGTCAAGAAAGAAGGAAGGCAAAAAATGGAGCGGATGACGGGACTCGAACCCGCGACATCAAGCTTGGGAAGCTTGCGCTCTACCACCTGAGCTACATCCGCCCAAACCGCTATAGATTTTAATCAAACAAACAAAAAAGTCCAGCCCCTTTTAAGGGGCTGGTGCATTGCTTATTCTATCCTGCAAGCCCGTGCGGATACTGGAATACTCCAGCCCACACAATCAGATACCTCAAAAGGAATCCACCTACCAATACCAGCAGGGAGGCAAAAACGGCCAAGCCCTTGGAATGCTCCTTTGTTGATGCATAAGCCTCAAGAATAAGGGGCATAATAAGACCCATAACAAGGAAGCCAATGGTAAACATAGGATTATGTAAAAGAAGCTGAGCGCTCTTCATAACGGCTGCATTGCCCAATCTTGCAAAATCGAAGTATGCAAATATTACAAGCAGTTCTAAGGAGATAAGGAATATATCGAATCCCTCTATAAAGTGGAAATAGTGATCGGCCTCATGGGATTTTAAGGCTGCCAAAACCCACATCAGCAAAGCACAACCCGTGGAGAATGCACTAACCGTAAACAGAACAGGTAAAGCCGGTGTGTGCCAGAATGGAATACCGACATTGGCATTGAGCAACAAACCGGTGTATGTTGTAACGCCGAATCCGCAGAACATAGCCAGATAACCCATCCATTTCTTAAATGTCTCCCAGCCGTAAAAAGCAGCCAGAGCGTAAAGAACACCGAAGATATAAGCACCATTAATGATAACCATACCGCGTGCGATCCAGGAGTGGCCTATACCTTTAACCCAGAAAGCCAAAAGGAACCTGAAGGGGTCAATCAAGTCAAGAACCAACCATATAAGACCGAAGCTCAATATGGCAAGACCGAGCATTGCAGTTCCAATGCCGAACCATTTGCCCATCTTAAATCTCAATTCACCCAATATACCCAAAGCCATAGTGGCTCCACCCAAACCACCGAAAAACAGATAGATGGCGATAAACCATCCCCATGTATGCTGTTGTACCAAATCCATTTTTCCCTCCTTTACTTTATATAGTAAACCTTCGGTTTGGCGCCCATATACTCGCCCAAAGGTTTAGCCTTTCCAGAATTAACAAGCTTTGCCGCCTCTGAATTTGGATCGTCCAGATCACCGAATATCCTTGCATGGCCCACGCATGTTGCAGCACAGCTGGGCTCCAACCCCTCTTCGAGCCTATCGACGCAGAATGTACACTTATCTATGTGAACCTGATGGTGCCTTGCATCCTCGCCAAAATAGAACTCATCCTTCTCTAAATCCTCTTTCTCATACTCATATCTGGCATCATAGGGGCATGCCTCTATACAGTATCCGCAACCTAAGCAGAGGTCGTAATCAATCAATACGATGCCGTCCTTGTTTATGTATGTAGCACCGGTTGGACAGACGGAATGACAGGGAGGATTCTCACAGTGCATACATATCGTTGGGAAGAAAACCTTTCTTACCTCTGGAAACTTACCTTCCTCAAGGGGTGTCACCCTCGTTCTCCACTTGCCTTCGAAATCTTCA
The DNA here is from genome assembly GCF_000526195.1 of Hippea sp. KM1. NCBI lineage: Bacteria > Pseudomonadati > Campylobacterota > Desulfurellia > Desulfurellales > Hippeaceae > Hippea > Hippea sp. KM1. The sequence goes on along the minus strand of NZ_JAFP01000001.1, from coordinate 565,858 downwards.
GCCCAGAAAGGCGTCTGATTCCACTGGGAGCAAGCCGCCATACAAGCCCTGCACCCCAGACAGGAGCTAACATCCATTACCATTCCATATCTTGCCATCGTTTAGCCTCCGACTATATTTTTCTTATCTTGACCGTAAACTGACAGCTCATAGCAGAAGCTGTAACCGGCCCCAATCTATAAGGTATAAGCCTACCTAAATCAACACCCTTACCGGCAGCATAGGTAAGCTTCTTGTTTTGAACACCGAAATCACTCATTACATATACCGTATCTTCCCTTATACCCTCTGTTATATGAACAAAGGATTTTACCTTCTGACCAGATACGGTGTTTTCAACCTCTATCTTATCTCCCTCTTTAAGCCCGAGCCTTGCAGCTGCCTTAGGATTCATCCAGAAGCCGTAATTCTCCTCTTTATGCCTTTCAACAAGCGCATGCAACAGCGGGTTGTCGGCCGTTGTCAGGTATGTCATCTCAGGCACCTTACCGAATGCAAAGAAGAACTCATTACCCGTTGGTTTGTAATCCAATCCAGCGCCTTTTTTGTATTCAAACGGTATGAACTTCAATATAGGATCCCAGTGCGGATCCACACCATAGACATGATTGAAGTGTGCAAAGAGTGTGGAGTATATCTCGACCCTTCCTGAGAAGGTCGGAACGGGGACCTTGTAAGGCATTCCGGCTTCTTCCATCAACTCCTCTTTCTTCTTAAGAACCAAAACACCCTTCTCCTCCAATGCCTTCTCAAGCTGCTTGCTTGTCATGCCGAGCTTCTTTGACACCTCAGACAGGGCGATGTCTCTATTTGCCTTATACAGAGGCTTTTTACCCCTCCAGGCAAGTGCGTACTCCTTTGTTACAGTCTTCATATTCCAGCCGGTGAACTGGCTTACTATCATGGCTGCTGAGAAATAATCACCGCCTCTTTTGCCTGCGATGGCATTGGAGAGCATGCAATATACCTCATCGCCACCCTTAACATCGCCGATCTGGCTGACGCTTGGGAATCTCATTCTTATGGCCATGTCGCTGTTGGGCCCATCTGGCATGATCGTGCTGTATTTTTCAAGGTATGTCTTATCCGGCAGTATAACATCGGCGTATGCTGCCATATCGGACGGCAAAATCTCATCCACAACGACCAACTTCAGGTTGGGGTTTGTGAATGTCTTTACCCAGCTTTTATATCCATAGTAATCCTTCAACGGATTTGTAGAATAGATGTATGCAAACTTTATCTGATAGGGTTTACCGTTCCAGGTTAGCTTACCCTCAACCGCCTCCTGGAATCCAGCGTTTGTAAAGAGTGAGAACGGTATACCCTTCTTACCTTCCTTCTTTGCCCTGTATTCAAAATAGGCCCTGGAGAAATGGGGGTATCCTCTGAATAGAGGGAATTTACCTGAATACATCATACCCTCAAGCTTGCCTACCATTCCAAGCAAGCCCGGAGCCATAGCTGTTGCCATCAATAGATTCATGGGGTTTTTAAGCTGACCGGACTCATAGGCCTTGTGGAACCTCTCCATACCCTCTCTTAATTCAGGCGTATAGATCCAACCGCCAACCCTATCAACGCCTCCGATTAACACATTTATGATGGCTGCGGTCTTCCTTGCCTGAACAACATCCTCATACCTTCCGTCCATCCATCCAAGATAGACATTTGCAGGCCTGATTGTGCCCAACATCTCAGCTGTCTCTTCTATATCCTTTGCGGGTATATCGCACAGCTTTGCAGCCCACTCTGGTGTTGCATCCTTAACAGCCTCCCACAGGTAATCGAAGGCGGTTTTGGCTGGCTTACCCTGGAAAGTTAAGCCCTTTGGTGCAAAGAGAGCTGGCTTTATCTTTCTATTGCCTATATTATCATTTGTGAAGCCCTCAACCTCAACAACCTGCTCGGAGATCTCATCATATACATAGTATTTCTCGGCAAACGGCAATGCCTCAGGATTGGTATTCTGGCCGAACGCCTCGGGTGTGCCGTTGTTGTCAAATACAAGGAACGGTGCCGTTGTATACCTTCTTAAGAACTCCTCTTCATACCACTCATTCTTGATGATAAGCCTCAAAACGGCCATCAAGAACGGCATGTTTGTTCCGGGTTTTGCAGGAATCCATTTATCGGCCTTAGATACAGTCTCGCTCATCCTCGGGTCAACAACGATGACCTTCATTCCATTTCTTTTACCTTCAGCAAATCTGACAGCCCTTGAAACAGAGATACCGGTTAAAGCAGCGTTGCTACCCACGACCAACATGACCTTAGTGTTGTCCATATCCACCAGAATCTCGTCGTGGGATGTCATGGTTCCAACGGTTGCATTGGTTCCGGCATGCTCAGCCATAACGCACTGCTGCATAGGGGAGCCAATCATGTTTGGAGAACCAATGGATGCCAAGAAAGCGAACGCACCCAATCTTTCATAAGCACAGGCCCTCTGACCTGCAAAGATGGCAAATTCATGGGGCTGTATGTTGTGTTCCTGAACCTTCTTCCTGATGTACTCCTCCACCTCTTTCCAGGTGGCCTTTCTGAATTTCCACTCGCCCCTCTTTGAACCCTCAACCCTTATAAGTGGGTATTTAATCCTGTCGGGATTGTAAACAGTTCTAATTCCAGACTGACCCCTTGCGCAGATCCTGCCCCTATTGAGTGTGGAGTTGGGGTTTCCATCGATCTTCTGCGGTTTCTTAAAATCCCCATCAACCCTCGTTCTAACCTTAATGTCGCAAGCCGTGGAGCAGAAGCTACAGATGTTGGGGTAATACTTAATCTCACCCTTCGGCTTCTCATAGTGGGGTGTGTAAAGACCGGCTTTGGCAGACGGCTTAAAAAAGAGCAAACCGCCACCAACCAAAGAGGAGAGCTTCAAGAAGTCTCTTCTATTCAACGAGATCATAATTCAACCTCCGCCATAATTAATTCCCTATGTTTTACTCAAAACCCAGAACATTATACAGCCGTTAAGCTAAAAGTCAAACCGTTGTAAACGGTTTTAGTCGATCCTGGGCAGATAATCCAATGCCTTCTTAACCTCCTCCTCAGGGTATTCATAATCCTTCATCTCACCGGATAAGAACCTGTCGTATGATGTCATATCAAAGTGTCCGTGGCCTGAGAAGTTTATCAATATGGTTTTTTCTTTACCTTCTTCCTTGGCTTTTAAGGCCTCATCTATCGCACCCTTTATGGCATGGCATGTCTCAGGCGCAGGGACTATACCCTCCGTCTTTGCAAACAAGGCGCCGGCCTCAAACACCTCCGTCTGATTATAAGCAACAGCATCCAACAGCCCATCCTTCCTTAGCTGACTCAAAATGGGCGAATCACCGTGATACCTCAAACCGCCTGCATGGATGCTGGGTGGCATAAACCTATGGCCCAATGTATACATGTAAAGCAGCGGTGTCATCCTGGCCACATCCGCATAATCGTATGTGAATATACCCTTGGTTAGCGTTGGGCAGCTTGCAGGTTCAACCGCTACAACCCTGACATCCTTGCCGTTTATCTTATCCCTGATAAACGGCAAGCCCACGCCGCCTAAATTGCTGCCACCGCCACAGGGTGCAAATATAACATCCGGGTAATCGCCTATCTTTTCAAACTGCTTCTGCGCCTCAAGGCCTATTATCGTTTGATGGAGCAGAACATGATTCAAAACGCTGCCCAGTGCATAATTGGTGTTATCGTGCGTTGCTGCATCCTCAACCGCCTCGCTGATGGCAAGACCCAGACTCCCGGGATTATCAGGGTCTTCTTCCAACGCCCTCCTGCCCGCTTCGGTCTTGTTGCTCGGCGATGGATAGACCTCAGCACCCCATAGATGAATCATTGATCGCCTAAAGGGTTTCTGCTCATAGCTGACCTTAACCATATAGACCCTGACATTTAACCCCAACAAGGCACCGGCTAAGGCCAAGGCAGAACCCCACTGACCTGCGCCTGTCTCCGTTGTTAGGGTCGTTATGCCCTCCTTTTTATTGTAATAGGCCTGTGCTATAGCCGTATTGGGTTTGTGGCTTCCTGCAGGGGATACCGACTCGTTCTTATAGTAAATCTTAGCAGGCGTCCCTAAGGCCTTCTCGAGGTTGTAAGCCCTAACCAAAGGCGTCGGTCTCCAAATGGCATAAATATCCAACACCTCCTGCGGTATGGGTATCTCCCTTTGATTGCTCATCTCCTGCTCTATAATCTCAGAGGGGAAAATAGCCTTAAGATCGTCGGGGTTTATGGGTTTCATCGTTTTGGGATTTATCGGTGGTTTGACGGGTGTGGGCATATCCGGCAGGATATTATACCAGTACCTCGGCATTTCGTCCTCTTTTAAAAGCACCTTCCTCTCCATGGCTTTCTCCTTACACACACTTTATTCTCAAAGTGGGAGTATAACAAAAAACAGGCTTAATTTAAATAAAAAAGGAAGGAAGGCGGCCACACCGCCCGGTTTTTAGTCTTTCTGGGGCTTTCTAACCCTTATTGAAAGCTCGTTGAGTTGCTTTTGGTCCACCTCACTGGGGGCATCCGTAAGCATACAAACACCCTTCTGGGTCTTGGGGAAGGCTATAACATCCCTGATCGACTTCTCCTTAAGTATCAAGGTCATGATCCTATCAAAGCCCAAAGCCAATCCGCCGTGCGGTGGTGCACCGTATTTTAGAGCCTCAATTAAAAAGCCAAACTTAATCTGGGCCTCTTCATCCGATATACCCAACGCCTTAAACATCCTCTTCTGAACATCGCTTCTGTGGATCCTGATACTGCCGCCGCCTATCTCAACACCGTTTAGGGTTATATCGTATGCCCTGGCCTTAACCCTTGAAGGATCGCTTTCCAAATACTCCAAATCCTCCGGCTTGGGTGAGGTAAACGGATGGTGCATAGCCTCCCATCTGTTTTCATCCTCGTTCCACTCAAATAATGGGAAGTCCACAACCCAGACAAAGTTGAACTCATCATCGCTGGCAAGATTCAACTTCCTTCCTATCTCGAGCCTCAAGGCACCCAGGGAATCATAAACGACCTTTGGTGTATCGGCCATGAAGAACAACAGATCGCCCGGTTCTGCCTCAAGCCTCTTTAGGATGCCGTCTATCTCCTCTTTGGAGAAGAACTTAACGATGGGCGATTGAAGCTCATAGTTTGCCTTAACCTTTATCCAGGCAAGCCCCTTGGCACCATAGACGGCAACAAGCTTGGTCAGATCATCTATCTCTTTCCTGGAAAAATCTATACACCCCTTGGCATTTAAACCGTAAACAATGCCGCCCTTTTCAACCACATCCCTGAACACCTTGAAGTTGGTATGCTCAACTATGTCTGTCAGTTTTTTCAGCTCAAGGCCAAACCTCATATCCGGTTTGTCTGAGCCAAACCTATCCATGGCCTCCTGATACGAAATCCTCTCAAACGGGGGATTTATGTCAATGCCTGCCACCTCTTTAAATATGCTTGCAAGTATACCCTCGGTTATCTCTATTACATCGTCCTCCTCAACAAAGCTCATCTCAAGGTCGATCTGGGTAAACTCAGGCTGCCTGTCTGCTCTAAGATCCTCATCCCTGAAACACTTGGTTATCTGATAATACCTATCATAGCCTGCCACCATGAGCAACTGCTTAAACAGCTGCGGAGACTGGGGCAGTGCATAGAACTTGCCCGGTGAGAGCCTGCTTGGAACAAGGAAATCCCTTGCCCCCTCAGGTGTCGATTTTGTCAAAACCGGCGTTTCTATCTCGATAAATCCCTGCGAATGCAGATAGTTCCTTGCGGCAAATGCTGCCTTTGAGCGCATGATGAGGTTTCTCTGCATGTGGGGCTTTCTCAAATCCAAATATCTATACTTAAGCCTTACCTCCTCATTTACATGCACATACTCCTCAACGGGGAACGGCAGATTCTCACACTCTGAGAAAACCTTTAGTGTATCTGCCACAACCTCAACCTCGCCGGTCTTAAGGTTGGGGTTTACCGTGCCCTCAGGTCTATGCCTAACCCTGCCCTTAACGCCTATGCAGTATTGACTCCTGAGCTTTGAGGCCTCCTGGTGTATCCTCTCATTAACGGAAGGGTCAAAGACTATCTGGACTATACCCTCCCTGTCCTTTAAGTCTATAAAGATAACACCGCCGTGATCCCTCCAGTTTTGAACCCAGCCAAAAAGCACAACCTCTTTGTCTATATCGTCTGCTCTAACATCGCCGCAATAGTGGGTTCTCTTCAGTGAGCCTATCGCCATCTTGCCACCTCATCCTCTATAAATTTATTTACCTGTTTCTCCTCTTGTGTCGAATCGGCCATATCCCTGACAACAACGACGCCCTTATTCTTCTCATTCTCTCCAACTATAACAACAAAGCGGGCATTCATCTTGTCGGCCTTCTTTAACATCGACTTTAAGCTTCTTTTCTCATATTCCACATACACACCCCTGCCGGTCAAAGAGAGCCCCCTTGCTATGTCCATGGCATAGATATCCTCATCCAGGCTGGCTATATAGTAATCGATGCTTTGTGCCTCTTCCTCATCCATCAAGCTTATAAGCCTCTCGCAACCCGAGGCAAAGCCTATACCGCTTGTGGGTTTTCCACCCAACTGCTCAACGAGGTTGTCATATCTTCCACCGGCAGAAACCGTCCCCTGGGCTCCAAGCCTGTCTGTGATTATCTCAAAGACAAATTTGGTATAGTAATCAAGCCCCCTTACCAAGCGTGGGTTTTCCTCAAACTCTATGCCCAACGCTGAAAGATTGTCCTTAACCTTATTATAGTGATCCTTGCAGCTGTCGCACACAAAATCCGTAATCTTTGGCGCATCATTGGCAATTTGTGAGCAGGTCTTGTTCTTGCAATCAAGAATCCTCAAAGGGTTCCTCTGAAGCCTCCTTTTGCAATCATCGCACAAGCTATCCCTATGCGATTGAAAATACTCCTTAAGCCTTCTTGAGTATTCAGGCCTGCATTCCGGGCAGCCTATGTTGTTTATCTCTATCCTCAAATCGCTTATATTGAGCCTATCAAGCATAATCTTATCAACCAAGACCACCTCAGCATCCACAGCCGGGTTGTCTATACCAAATACCTCTATGCCTATCTGATGAAACTGCCTCAGCCTGCCCTTCTGAGGCCTCTCATATCTAAACATAGGCCCGATATAGTAATACTTCTTAAACGGATAGTTCTCTAAGTGGTTGTCGATAAACGCCCTTACCGTGCCGGCTGTGCCCTCGGGCCTAAGTGTAACCGACTCACCGCCCTTATCCAAAAAGGTATACATCTCTTTCTCAACTATATCCGTCGCCTCGCCTACGCCACGGGCAAACAGGGCGGTCTTTTCCAGTATGGGCGTTCGGATCTCCTTATACCCAAACGATTCAAGCGTCTGTCTTGCAATCCTTTCAAGCCTTTGCCATTTCTTTATATCCTGTGGTAAAATATCCTTAAAGCCCCTTAAGACCTCCATCTGCCTACCTCCAAAACACAACGAGTATCCACATGATTGCCTGTTTTGTCAAGACTTAAATGATATGAGACAATTTTGTATCCTAACTGACATTTTTGTTAATAAAAACCGTTTACATTTTACATATTTTTCCTAAAAATCCTTATAAAAACAACATTGGAACAACAAATGCTAATAATCGGTGATTTCGATGAAGGGGGTGGTTGTATGAAGAAGATCGAGGCCATTATTAAACCGTTTAAGTTAGATGCGGTTAAAGAAGCCCTGATGAACATAGGCATAAAGGGCATGACCGTATCGGAGGTAAAGGGGTTTGGAAGACAGAAGGGACATACCGAGATTTACCGTGGCGCAGAGTACATCGTGGATTTCCTGCCAAAGGTAAAGATAGAGGTGGTGGTTTCAGATGAAGTAGCTCAAGAAGCTGTTGAGGCTATCTTATCGAGTGCGAAAACAAACAAGGTGGGGGATGGAAAAATATTCATTATACCCGTTGAGAAGGCCATAAGGGTCAGAACGGGCGAGGTTGACAAAGATGCTATTTAAGGAGGTTGATATGGGATTGTTCAAAAGGACAACGCTATTGGGTTTACTTCTGCTTGCCATACCGTCTATAGCAAAAGCGGCCACACCGCACATCGACTCAGGCGATACGGCATGGGTTTTGATATCTGCAGCGCTGGTAATGATGATGACCCCGGCCGGTCTTGCGCTGTTCTATGGCGGCATGGCACGAAGCAAAAACATACTAAACACCATGGGCATGTCGTTTGTAAGCTATGGAATAGTTAGTGTTTTATGGGTCATATTTCAGTTCAGTTTGGCCTTTGGAGCAGATATAAACGGCATAATCGGCAACCTTAAGTATTTCCTTCTAAATACAGACATAAACACGGTTTTTAAGCCGACACATGTCTCTGTGTTTGCATTTGCCGCCTTTCAGCTGACATTTGCGGCCATTACCACAGCACTCATAAGCGGCTCTATTGTTGAGAGGGTCAAATTCAGCTCCTGGGTGGTATTCAGCATAATCTGGTCAACCATTGTATACACACCCCTTGCCCACTGGGTCTGGGGCGGTGGCTGGCTTGCCAAAATGGGTATAGCCGACTTTGCCGGCGGTCTTGTGGTTGAAACCTGTTCTGGTATTGCCGGATTGGTGTTTGCCCTCATGATAGGCACAAGGAGGGGTTTTAAAAAAATAGCCATGCCGCCCTCATCCATAGCCCTTACGGCATTCGGTGCGGCTATGTTGTGGTTTGGGTGGTTTGGATTTAACGCAGGAAGCGCCATCTCTTCAGGCGCACTGGCATCCAACGCATTCCTAACAACAAACACGGCAGGGGCAATGGGCGCAATAGCATGGATGATAATGGACTGGTCTGTACATAAACACCCAACGATCCTGGGTTTTGTCTCAGGAGCCGTTGCAGGATTAGTGGCTATCACACCCGCAGCCGGCTTTGTCAACAATGCAGGCGCCATCGTGATAGGATTTATAGCAGGCCTAATCAGCTGGGTTGCAACGGGCTATCTAAAATACAGACTGGGTTATGATGATTCATTGGATGTCTTTGGTGTCCATGGACTAAACGGCATCTGGGGCATGATAGCCATAGGGTTGTTTGCCGACCCGAAGGTTAATTTTGCAAGGGGCTTGATTTACGGTGGAAGCCATCAGATCATCGTGCAGCTTATAGGCGTTATAGCAACAATAGCCTTTGTGGCAGCAGGCACATTTATCTCTGTAAAGATAACATCTATCCTAACCGGTGGCCTAAGGGTCGATGAGGAGGATGAGATCAGGGGTCTGGATATAGCCATACACACAGAGAAGGGATTTGAACTTTAAAGGAATCAGGCCTGCTTGTGCGGCTTAATTGCCCATACAAGCAGGCTTCCTGCTATTGCAATCGCCACATTGAAGCCAAAGGCAACCCTGAAACCGAAATGATCCGCCAATGCCCCGACCACGCTGGGTGCAATGGATGAGCCTATCATCACCATCCCGAAAACAACAGCAATATTCGAATTAACCTTCTTACCGCCAACCTCGGCAGCAAAGGCGTGTCTTACAGGAATGGAAAGCGACATAAAAAAGCCCATAAAGAAGAGGAAAATCAGGCTGGGCTTTGATATAAACAAGGCCAGAAAGACACCCATCATAAAATAGCTTATGGAGATGGTCTGCCTTCTCCCTATCTTATCCGATATTGCACCGCCCAACGGCTGAGCCACAAGACCTGCAAGCAACATAACAGAGGCCTTCAGGTTGGCATCCAATATATTTGAACCGTTGGCGTAAAAATAGGCAGGCAGAAAGGAGGATATACCCCTTGAGAAAAACGGTATAACGATTGCAACAAGGCCGAGCATAAGCAGGTCTTTTGTTATGGTGCTTTTGAACGATGTCTTTATGGGCTGCTCCTCTATCCTGACAAAGACAAAGAGTATAAAGGCTATAACAAAACCCGGTATGGCCACAATCAAGAAGGCCTTTGTGCCGTATAGGGATAACAGATAACCCATGGAGATGGGGGCAAAGAAATAGCCCAAAGCCCCGCCAACACCGTTCAGGCCAATGGCCATACCCTTCTTCTCCTTAAAAACGCTGCTTAGAATCCCCATCCCCTGGGGATGGTATGTTCCAAGCCCAACGCCTATCAGGATCGTGGCAAAAAGCGCCGAATAATAGGAGTTGGACAGATAGAACAGAAGATACGACAAAGAAAGAATCAAAAAGCCGCCTATAAGAACCATTCTCCTTTTTGCATGATTCTCAGAGAAATGGGCAATCGGAGCCTGCAAAACAGCAGATAAAAAATAGGGCACACTCAGCAGCATGCCCGATTGCAGGTAATTTATGCCGTATGAGTTTTTAATTAAAGGAATGGCCGGCGCAATTAGAAGCGAATACCAATCGTTGACAAAATGGGCAAGCGCAATGGAAAACAGCAAAGCAAAGGGATTGACTAAAGCCCTCATTATTTGTTGACGCGCTCTACATACTCGCCCGTTCGTGTGTCTATCTTTATAATATCGCCTTCTTTTAAGAAAAACGGCACCTGAACAACGGCACCGGTTTCCAAGGTTGCAGGCTTTGTGCCTGTTGCTGCCGTATCACCCTTAAAACCGGGCTCTGTCTCAACTATCTTAAGCTCAACGAAGTTGGGCAGCGACACACCTATGGGCACGCCGTTATAGAGCATTACCGTAACCTCTTTATTCTCCTGGATAAACTTGGCCGCATCGCCCATAACATCCTCTGGAATGGAGTATTGATCATAGGTATTCAAATCCATGAACTGATAGCCGTCGTTGTCCTTGTATAGATACTGCATCATCCGCTCTTCCACCTCGGCCCTCTGAAGCTTGGTGCCGGATTTATAGGTCTTTTCAACCACATTACCGGTCTTTAGGTTCTTCAACTTTACCCTGACGAAGGCCTGGCCCTTGCCGGGTTTTACATGCTCATAATCGACAATTTCGTAAGGCTCACCTTCTATCTCGAGCTTAACGCCCCTTTTAAATTCGTTGGTTGCAATCATATCGGCCATGGCTTTCTCTCCTTTCTATTCCTCAAGTCCTATTGCTTTTGCGTTATTCTGCAAACACTCAGCCACAAAGAGTATGTGCTCACCCAAATCAACACCGAGCTCTTTTGCCCCAAGTTCTATATCCTCCCTGTTTACACCCCTGGCAAACGCCTTATCCTTCAGCTTCTTCTTAACCGATTTTAGCTTTACATCCTTTAGATTTCTGGTGGGTCTTACCAGGGCATAGGCATAGAGGAATCCGCTCAACTCATCCACGGCAAACAGCGTCTTTGCCATTAATGTCTTTCTCTCAACGCCCGTATAGTTCGCATGGCCTAAGATGGCCTCTATCATATCCTCATCAAGCCCCTTTTCCTTTAATATCTCAGCGCCCCTGTAGGGATGCTCATCGGGGTATTTCTCATAGTCAAAATCGTGCAACAGACCAACAATAGCCCACTTCTCTTCATCTTCTTTAAACTTTTTAGCATAGCACCGCATAGCCGCCTCAACGCAGGCTGCATGCTTCAACAAGCTTTCGCTCTTTGTGTATGTCTCAAGAAGCTTTTTTGCCTCTTCATAGGTCATAAGCCACCTCCCAAAAATTACCGCCTTTTAGTTTATATGAATTTTGCCATTTTTCAAGAAAAAGGTTAAAATGGGGCGCATGAATGTCTCTTTAATCGGCATGCCCTCCTCGGGCAAAAGCAGCATAGGCGTAATCCTGGCCAAAATGATGGGGCTTGATTTCACAGACACAGACATACTCATACAAAACAACACAAAGAAGACCCTGCAGCAGATAGTGGATGGTGAGGGATACCTGAAGCTGAGGCAGATAGAGGAGGAAACGATACTCTCCCTAAATGTGAAAAACAGCATCATAGCCACAGGCGGTAGCGTTGTATATTCAAAAAAAGCCATGGAATACCTAAAAGGCATAAGCCTGATTGTCTATATAAAGGTGGACTTTGATCAGATAAAGAAAAGACTCGGCGATTACAGCCTAAGGGGGCTTGCAAAACCAAAGGATCAAACAATATACCAGATGTATGAGGAAAGGACAGCCCTGTATGAGAGATACGCAGACATCGTGTTCGAAAACCACTTCGAAAACGCCACAATAGCAGCAGAAAAACTAAAAGAGATCTTAGATGAGGGTATCTAAACCGCTCCTTATCCTGCTTTTTTCCATATACCTATTTGCAGCGTTCTTCAATTTGGGCAAGATGTATTTTCAACATGAAGAGCCAAGAAGAGCCATCATAGCCCTTGAGATGAACTATACCCACGACTATATAACACCCCATGTGCTTGGCAGGGATTACTTTAGAAAACCCCCTCTGCACAATATAGTTATAGCGATGTTTTTTAAACTCTTTGGAGAAAATGAGTTCTCAGCAAGGGCTGTGTCCGTTTTGTCGATGTTTGGCATACTTCTGTTGATACTGCTTCTGCTTAAGGACACACTGGGGCTTGAGGCAGGACTGTTCGGGGCATTCTCCTTCGGTTTGTCATACATAGCCTATTTTCATTACGGTATGCTTGCAGAGACGGATATGTTCTTCTCCTTTTTACTGTTTGCATCAATGGTATGCATATTCTATGAGAGGATATTTTTGGGCAGCGTTATTACTGCATTGGCCCTGCTCACCAAAGGCTTGCCTGCTCTGCATTACTTCTATTTTACGCTTTTAAGTTTTGCCATCATAAGGAAAAACAAGAAACTCATACTATCAGAAAACACAATCCTGGGTGGTTTTTTCATTGTTGGCCTATTCACAGGCTGGCTTGCCCTTGTATCAAAGGGGGACATACACCGATTCAACTATGCTTTAGGGTTTATCATACAGGCATCGGGCAGCAGGGTGTTGAGCATAGAAAGGATAGGCGATGCCGTTGGACACTTTCTATTCTTCCCCTTAAACTTCTTTATTCATTACCTGCCATTCTCATTAACCCTATTGCTCTTTATAGACAGATCCATCAGGGATGGATTTAAGGAACTCCTAAAAAGCGAGCCGCAAATAAAGAGGTTGTTCGACTTCTTCCTGGCCGCCTTCATACCCAATTTTTTGGTGTATGCCATACTGCCCGATGGCAGAAGCCGATACGCCCTGGTTCTTTTTGCCGTGATCGCCATAGTTTTGGGTATACTCTACTATGAGCTGGAATACACAGAGACGCTTAATTTTAAAAAAATCATAAGCTGGTTTTTGATTTTTGAGGTGTTTCTGTTCCTGGTCGGCTTTGTCTTCTGTGCAGAGTTTGTCAAAAACCCGTCCTATTTGGGATGTTTGTTGGGTATCATAACCGCAGCAACAGGCATATTTATATTAAAAAAGGAGCTAACTCAACCTTTTGGCCTGCTTTTGGGGCTTGTAATACTCTCTGTTTCGCTAAAGTTCCTCTTCGATGCAACCTATAAGGGCTATCTTTACTCATACTATACCAATTACAGAAAGATCGGGGGCGATCTGGCAAAAATTGTTTTGCAAGAACGACCAAAGTATGTTATGACTGATGGTGGAAATTTGAGGCTGTTTTTCTATCTTGAGAGGGGCTTAAAGATGCAGATGCATCCAATAAACAGAAAGAGGAAAGGCGTAATTATAACAAGAAACAAAAACCTCATAAAGAAGCTCATAACAAAGGTTGAACTGCCCGACCACATATACTATGTAGGAAAAAATTAGGAGGTGAGTTTGATGAATAACTTAGATGAGAAAATCATATCAAAAGCCATTGTCGAAAGGTATATGAACAAGCTGATCGATTACCTGGAGTGCGATGCAGCCATTGTCGGCGGCGGACCAGCTGGATTGGTTTGTGCATACTATTTAGCAAAGGCCAATGTAAAGGTGGCCATATTCGACAAAAGGCTAACCATCGGTGGCGGCATGTGGGGCGGCGCAATGCTCTTTAACGAGATAGTCGTGCAGGATATAGGAAGGGAGATATTAGAGGAGTTTGGCATCAACTATGAGAAATATACAGACGGCTATTACACCGCAGACTCCATAGAGGCCACAACAACACTCATATCAAAGGCCGTTAAGGCGGGTGCAAAGATATTCAACGCCATAGAGGTTGAGGATGTTGTCTTTAAGAAGATAGACGGTCAATACAGGGTCAACGGTCTTGTGGTCGGATGGACAACCGTCAATATGGCCCATCTTCTGGTGGATCCACTGGTTATAACAAGCAAGTATGTTGTCGATGCAACAGGGCACGATGCAGAGATAGCCAGCATCCTAACACGCAAAGGGGGTATAAAACTCAACACACCTCAGGGTGTTGTGGTTGGCGAGAAGCCCATGTGGGCTGAGGTTGGTGAGCAGTCAACAATAGAGGAAACCCAGGAGGTCTATCCCGGTCTAATAGTGGCCGGTATGGCTGCGGTTGCCGTTAGTGGCTCTCACAGGATGGGGCCTGTTTTTGGAGGAATGCTCAACTCAGGCAAAAAGGCCGCACAGTTGATCATAGAAAACCTAAAAAAATAGAGAGCCCCCATTGAATTTCTGCAAAAAAGTGTTAAGTTTAATGTAAAGAAAAGAGAAAGGGGGAGCTTATGAATATAAACACATCTGTAAGCGGTATTAAAAATGCCTTTTACAGACAGGATGTAACGGCTAACAATGTGGCCAATATAAACACCAAGAACTACAAACAGATCAATGTCATAAATGAGGAAGCAGGAGGCGGTGGGGTTGAGGCCAAAACCACCCTATCCAAAGCAGCCCCCAATAGAAACGGCAACAATGTAAGCCTCGTTGACCAGACGGTTAACCAGATAAACAACCAGGCCCAAAACAAGGCCAATGTCAATGTGTTAAGGGCGCAAAACGAAATGATAGGGAGTCTAATCGACATCAAAGCCTAACAGCTTGTTGGCTTTGGGATTTTTTTAAAAAAGGGGAGTCTTCAGAGGCTCCCCTTTTTTGTTTGATTTACTTTTTTGCCCACAGGCCGTGGATATTGCAAAGCTCCCTTGCTGAAACCTCTTTCCCTTCAGGCACCTCAAACCTTGCCTCGGGTGCATCACCAGGACTTAAGAATTTCCTGTAAACAACACCGTCAACAATGAGCTCAATCCACTCTATATAGTGCTTCTCCTCCATTGGATGTGCCTGATTCTCACCCACCTTAACCACATAGGCATTACCCTCTCTTGCTATGAAGGGCACATGCTTCTCTGTGGATGAATCTGCTGTCTGTTCCTCTAAAAGCTTCATGGGTTGACCGCAACATACCAATGCATCCGCACCCTCATGAATCACCTCAACGATATTACCGCAAATATCGCACTTCCATACCTGCAACTTCTGTGTCATAACATCACCTCCTCTTGTTTTTTATATTTCAGGCTTATATTGCCTTTGAGCCAACTCTTTATCCACAAGCAGTATGCCGTGCTTGCTGTCTTCAACGAGTTTGAGTTTATCGATTATATCCCTGTCGTTCTCCTCTTCCTCGACCTGCTCATCAACAAACCACTGCAGCATGTTATAGGTCGCTCTATCTTTCAGCTTCTCAGCCAAATCCACAAGCTCGTTGATGCACTTTGTTATATGCTGCTCATGCTTAAGCGTCTCCTCCATTGCATGAAGGGGCGATTTCCACTCCTTTGGCGGCTCTGCAATTGCCTTAAGCTCTATCTTGGCACCCTGCCTTGACAGGTAATTAAACAACCTCATGGCGTGATCCGTCTCTTCCTTATACTGAACCATCATCCAGTTGGCAAAACCCTTAAGTCCAATAGAATCAAACCACGCAGACATCGACAGATACAGATACGCAGAATACAACTCCTCGTTTATCTGCTTGTTCAGCGCCTCTTCCATCTCTTTAGCAATCATCCTAAACCTCCTTTGCCTGGTAATAACATCTTTTTGGGCTTTCTATCCTGCCCTCTTTCTTAAGCTTTTTTATGATCTTTTCGATTTCCTTCTTATCGGCATTGAGCATCTCGGCAATATCCTTTGTCTTTAGAGGCCTATCCTTAAGAACCTCTATCACTGTCTCCTCATTCACCACTTCTTCACTATTAATAGGTTGGTTTTTAAGATTTTCAAGTTCCTGCAAAACTTTATCCACATGCCCATTAACCCTCACATTTTTCCACTCTTTAACGATGTTTAAGTCGGGGTCTATTAAGAATGTGCTCCTTATTGTGCCATAATACTCCTTGCCGTAATTCTTCTTCTTGCCCCAGGCGCCGTATGCCTCCAAGACCCTATGCTCCTCATCGCTCAAAAGTAGTATGCTCAGGTTGTGCTTTTCTATAAACCTGGCATGTGATTTTGGTGAATCCTTGCTTATGCCTATGATGACAGCGCCCAGCCTTTCAAATTCCTCTTTTTTCTGAGAAAACTCAACCGCCTCCCTGGTGCAACCGCTTGTGTTATCCTTTGGATAGAAGTAAAGCACAATCCAGTTGCCTTTAAAATCCTCAAGGCAGTGCTGGTTATTCTCATGATCCGGCAGACAGAAATCTATAGCCCTTTTCATTTAATCAACCCCGCCTCTTTGTGTTTCTCATAAATCAACTGAGCAAACTCCTTAAGCTTCTCATACCCCTCTTTCTTGGGCAGGCCTTTGAGCAATACAGGCTCAAGCAGCTCCACCTTTAACGATGATAGGTTGGATTTTATAACATCCACAGCCTTACCACCCCAGCTAAAAGAGCCTATGATACCTGCAAACTTGGCCTTTGGCCTTAAGACATTGGCCAAATACGCTCCATATACGGCGTTGGGATGAGCCCCCGCAAGCACCGTGGGTGTGGCTATAATAATGGTTGCAACATCAACTAAATCCATGGCTATCTCGCCTACATCCGCCGTGGTAAGGTTTCTTATCTTTACATCAACACCCCTCTTCTCAAGCTCATCGGCCAAGAATTCAACCATCTTCCTGGTGCTCTCATGCATAGAAACAAAGGCTATCAAGACCATATTAAGCGGCTCAGGGTCGATCCACTCCTTGTATGCGTTTATGATGTATTCGGGGTTATCAAAAACCGGCCCGTGGCTTGGGGCAATCATATCAATATCCAAAGCCTCAACCTTCTTTATATTCTTCTCAATAAAGTTCCTAAACGGCATCATAATCTCTGCATAGTATCTTTTGGCCTCGTGATAGACCTTATCGTAATATTTTGCAAATGTATAGGATGTGGCCACATGGGAGCCGAAGAAGTCGCAGCTAAAGAGTATCCTATCCTCAACAAGGTATGTGCTCATGGTCTCTGGCCAGTGAACCCAGGGAGTCATGATAAACCTAAGCGTCTTGCCACCCAAATCGATCTCGTCGTTCTCTTTTATAACGGTGAATTTATCCTCGGGTATGTGGAGCAGATCCATCTCAAAGCCCTTACATTTCTCGTTGGTTATAAGCTCAGCCTCAGGATACATATCCAACATCATCGGTATGCTGCCCGAATGGTCCTGTTCTGCGTGGTTTGAGACTATATAATCGATCCTTTCAATACCCATTTCCTCTAAATTCTTCTTCAACTCATCAAATTTCTGAGGCTCAACCGTATCAATTAACGCCGTCTTGTCCTTCCCTATAACCAGATAGGCGTTATAGCTTGTGCCTTGCGGGGTCGGCACTATCTCATCAAACAGGGTTCTATCCCAATCGATAGCACCGACATTGTAAACACCTTCCTTAAGCTTCTTAATCATCTTGTTTCACCTCCTCAAAATCTTCTTTTGATGCTCCACATATGGGGCATGTCCAATCCTCGGGTAAATCCTCAAACGGTGTATTGGGCTCTATATCGTTCTCCTCATCACCCAACTGTGGATCGTAAATATATCCACACACGATACATCTGTACTTCTTCACTTCCATCTCCTCCTATTTAAATATCCTATTTGTCTGCATCTGCCATAGAACAAAATCCAGATGAGCCATCGGTATGGCTGTGGCGCTGGATAGCTTTTTAACCTTCTCCTCAAGCCTCAGATAAACCGAAGGTGTGATTGTCTTTGGAATTTCTCTTACAAGGCCTAAATCAACAAGCGCCCTTAAGATGTGCCTATCCAGAATTGAAAGCTCCTCTCCCCTTCCTATGTTCCTCAAAAAATGACTTGATTCTTTATACCCCATTCCCTTAACATTGTCAACCAGCCACTTTCGGGCCTCTTTCTGATCGTTAAACAGAGAAAGCCTCTCTTTTAATATAACCCTGCCGTTTCTTGAGAATCTATCCATAGCCATCCTTACATACCTTGCCTTGTTGTTTTTGAACCTAACACCCCTAAGCCTTTCCCTTAACTCCTCTTCATCGCAATCAAGCAGCTTGCCATCCCTTTTTAGGTTTTCAATTATCTGCCAGGCCCTTTCGGCCTTCGACTGTGGTGTCAGAAGGCAAAAAAGCAACTCCTCAAAAACCCTCTCCTCTGAAGAATCCCAGACCGCTCTGAATTCCTCAAGCTTCTTCTCTATCTGGGGCTTTAGTTGGTTGTGTATTTGAAGGAGTTTTTCAAACATTTACACCTCAAAGGAAAAATTTTATTAACTGCGAAGTATTATAATTAAAAATTCCACAAAGTCAAGAAAAAGAGACCTGGTGAAGTTTTGTTAACCACAAAAAATCCGATGCTTAACTTTTTTACAGGTTAACACGGTTTACCTTGATATTCAACAAAAATCAGACCAAAGGAGGATGGTTATAAGCTTGTTTTAGATGGGCTTTACAGAAGCTGATGGTTAGAAATGGTGGGCGGTACAGGTGTCGAACCTGTGACCTCTTGCGTGTGAAGCAAGCGCTCTTCCGCTGAGCTAACCGCCCACAGACCGCCTAAAAAGTTAATAGAAAAACCCGAATTTGTCAATGAAAAACACCACCTGTTAATCACCCAAACTGTTATTCAGCCCATCAAAACGGCAAGGAGCAGATAAACCAAAGGCGATAGCCAAACGACAGGGGACAGCTTTTTTAGGTAATCCTCATCCTTAACCAACATAATCAGAAGAAGGGGGACAAATACGGCAGAGCCCCTTATGCCCATAGACATATAGCTCCAATCCAGAATCTTTGAATCCAGGCCCAACACAACTATCAACATCGACGATGCAAGCACAACAAAGGCTATCGTTTTAAGTTTAAACACCTCGGATACCCTGAATTTTGCCAATATACCGTCTTTTAAGATATCCACATACAGATTGGTTGTAACACCTAAAGTCAGGCCCGATGCAGTGCCCACAATAATAATCGTTAGGCCAGCCATAAAGATAGCGGCAATTATTGGATTGAAATACATCTTTATAAAATAGGGAAACACCTGGGTCGTATTCTGGGCAAGTTCAGGATAGTGTATGCGCATATAGATCCCTATTATAATACCAAAAAGACCTATAGGGGGTATAAGCGCAGCGCTTAAGAATGCGCCCTTTCTCGCTGTTTTTATGTCTTTAGCAGAAAAGATGGCCTGAAGATAGGTCTGGGTTGACAAAACCCCTATAACCATGGAGAACATGTCCTTCAAGGCCTTGGCCTTACCGTATGAGAATAGGCTCAACATATTCATATCTGGCACGGCGTTTATAAGACTAAACAGTCCGTGTTGCTTAAAAAGTGCTATAGCTGCACCCATAACCATCAAGCCATACAAAAGATAGACCTTTATTTTGCCAACAGAGGATGAACTAACTATACCGCCGCTTGCGACAAACACAAATATCAACACAAAAACCACCAACATAGACGAAATACCACCGAATCCGAAAACGGTTTCAACTATAGACATAGCGGCAAGAAACTGGGCAACGATGTGTATATACATACCAACAGAACCAAAGATGCTTGAGTATTTTTGAATCCTTTTGCCAAATTTTAGGCCTATCAGTTCAGAAACCGTGACAACCTCAGAACTCCTCAATAGCTTAGAAAAAAACAATCCCAACACCAGGCAGGCAACACCGCTAAAAAGTGTAAATATCCAGGCCGCAAGCCCGAAGGTATAGGCAAGCTGAACCGTGCCTATTGTCGATGCACCGCCAACCAGCGTTCCTATAATGACAAAGGAGACACCGCCTGAAGACAACCCCCTTCCGGCTATGGTAAACTGACTCTCGCTCTTTATGTTCCTATGGGAAAACAGCAAAAAACCGCTGAAAACAACAAGCAAAAGAACAAACAGAACCTGCATATTGCCACCCCTCATTGTCTATTTTACAAAATGGACAAAAGCATTGTAAAGAGGAAGAGTAATGTTAAGATACAATTATCTTACAATATAAATACCAACACAAAAAATATTTTTAGGCATAGAAATTTACCAATTAAATATATATCACAACATAACCTCTTGAAAAGAAAAAAAAAAAAATATTTATACTCTGTTGCAACATAAAAAATTAGATGAAGTGTGAGTTTACAGAATGAAAAAAGTTAATATCTAAGAAAAAATCTAATTTAAGAATGGAGGTGCTGTAATGAAGAATATTTCTCTCCGTAAACTGTTTCTTTTTTCAGTATTGTTTGTTATTACAATCTCAGCTGTGTCTCTGGTGGTTAATTTCATTCTCTCAACAGACAACACAAAGAGGAGCTATCTTTTAGCATCCAAGGAGTTTACCCTGCTAACCAACCTTGAGGAGATAAAGTGTGATGCATCAAACATGTCAGATTATTTCAAACGGGCTGCATTAACCAAGAGTGAGGAAGATTTAGAGAAGGCGAGTTTTTACTTCAACAAAGCCAACAAGGAAATCAAAAACAGCTTATCCTTAAAAAACCTCGACCTAACGGTTAAAGAAAACTTGCTAAGGATCAAAGACCAACTCAAAGAGACATACATAGCGGGCAAGAACATGGCCTTGGGTTTTATAAACAACCAAAATACACAACAAACAAACCTGCTGATGGACAAGGTGGACAGAACCATAGAAAACATAAACAAAACCATGGATGAAATCGTGATCTATCAAAAGAAAACCGTAAACGACATGGCAAGAAAAATCAAAACCAACAGCATAAATGCAACAGTAATAGCGTCTGTCTCTCAAATCATACTCATCGCCTTGATGATCGTGCTTTATTTCATAACCAGCGCCTATATAATTACGCCACTGCTCAATGCCGTAAAGAAGACGGAGTATCTGGCAGAAGGGGATTTAACCAAGAGGTTTGACATCATAACAGGCAACGAGATAGGCATACTAAAAAGCGGCATAAACAGGGTAATAGACAGCATGAGGAACATAGTTATTCAGCTCAGAAGAAACGCCGAGGAGTTAAGCAATCAATCAACAACATTGGCATCGAGTGCAACCCAGATATCCGCATCGACAGAGGAAACCACACGAAATATGGAAGAGATGGCCAGTGCCGTTAAAGACACGGTTGAGGCCATACACAATGTTGCAAAAGCAGCAGAAAATGTTAACATACTCGCCCAGGATGTGGGTGAGGTTAACAACCAGATGCTTAAGGACATCGAGGAAAGGGTCAAAAGGATGAAGGAAAACGCAGCACTGGCTAAACAGGCAATTGAGCAGATAAACGCTGTTGGTGAATCCTCAAAACAGATAGGCCAGATCGTCAATGTCATAAACGAGATAGCAGACCAGACCAACCTGCTTGCATTGAATGCTGCCATTGAGGCGGCAAGGGCTGGTGAGGCAGGAAGAGGCTTTGCCGTTGTTGCCGATGAGGTCAGAAAGCTTGCTGAAAAGACCCAGAGGGCAACAAACGAGATAAAGGAAATGATAATAAAAATGCAGAATGACACAAAATTGGCCATAGAGAAGACAAACACGGCAAGCGAGATGATACTGGAAGAGGAAAAAAGGGCAGAAACAGACAAGCTCCATGTGGAGAGCGTGGTTGAGAAGGCCAACAGCGTAATCGATGAGCTCAACACCACATCCGCCGCAACAGAACAACTCTCTGCGACGGTTGCCGAAATCGATGCACAGGTAAAAGAGGTGGTTGAGGCGGCTCAAGAAAATGCCAAAGCGGTTGAGGATATAGCCAGAATCTCAGAGGAAGTAAAGGATATGTCTGATAAGGTTAAGGAGCTGGTTGAGATATTTAAGGTATGATGGGTAAAATAGAAAAATCCAAAGCTAAAATGGTATCGGAATCGCCTATATTCGACATATTTAAAACAACCGGTATTGTTGGTGTCTTCATATACCAGGAAGGCGGAAGGGTGGTCTTTGCCAACGATGTGGCAGCCAGGATATTTGGTTTTGAGAACGGGAATGATTTTATAGGAAAAAGCTTCCTTGATTTCATCCATTCCCACAAAGAAGAGATAATCGAGGCTGTAAAGGGCAGAACATCGACAACACCCAGAATAAACGGGTTGGGATCCCTAAAGGAATACAGGGAGATCGCTGTAAAAAACAACAAGAACGCCTTTGTCTGGATAGACAGCTTCACATACAGCATAACCTATGAGGGTAAACCGTCAGGATTAGCAATACTAATAGACAGAACAAAAGAGAAAACCTATCAAGCCCTATTTGAAGCCTTAAGCCGTATAGAATCGGTTGTCCTTAAAGAAACAGACGAAGATAGCCTTCTAAAGAAGGTCTGCTCCATCGTCGTGGATGAGATAGGTTTTGAGGGCTGCCTGCTTTTAAAAACAGAAAGCGGCGGCCTGTCTGCTTCTACAGCCAAAATTAGACAAAGCGCACAATTAGACCACCTGATCGACTTATTCATCAATAAAAACCCCTTCTTCATATCAGAAATTGCCAAAAACCGGGTTTCTGTATTGGTGCCAGATGTTTTAAGGGATGCCCATCTAAACGATCCTGATGGCATATTGAGGGATTGCAACATACACCCCCTATATGCCATACCGATCCTTAAAAACTCCATATCGGAATACATCCTGCTTGTAATGAGTAGGTTTAAGGGTTCGTTCGATGAAAGCCATTTAAGGCTGTTGGAGGAGTTAAAGGAAACACTATCATTTTCAATATCAAACATCGACCTAAAAAACGAATCCGTGCTTCTAAACAGGGCCATAGAGGCATCGCCCAACTGGTTTCTGGTCGCCGATAGAAACGGCAGGATCTTAAGGGTAAACGAGGCTGTTGAGGCAATATCAGGGTATTCCAAGGAGGAGTTAATAGGCAAGAGCGTATCTATATTCAAATCAAACAAAAGGGATGTAGATTTTTACAAAAACCTGTGGAAAACAATAAACTCAGGGAAAATATGGAGGGGTGTATTACCCAACAAGACAAAGAGTGGCAGTGTTTTTTATTTAGATGAAACAATACTTCCCATCTTTAAAAACAACAGACCCTTTAAGTTTGTAAGCCTGGCAAGGGATATAACAAAAGAGGTGTCCCTTAAGAAAACGCTAAAGATAGAGGTTAAGCTATACGGTGTTTTGTATCATTTAACCAAGCTCTCACTAAACCTCAAAAACCAGGAGGAGTTCTTAAAACAGTCCATAAAGATACTTGCCGATATAGGGGATTTTGAGGTTGCCTTCATAGCCGACTGCAAAATGAACATAAGGCATATATACGCCAAAGATTCAAGATACAAAAATATACCACAAACACTATCAGAAACCCTAAAACAACTAAAAAACAAAGACATAGCGCACATACCTGCCCTAAAGGCCATAAAGTATAACAGGGTATACATCCAAAGCAACATGAAGTCGTTTAAAGTCAAATCGATAAACGATATGGCCAACAAAAAGGAGATCGGCTCATGTTGCGCAATACCTATCATAACAAAAAACAACGAAAAATTTGTGGTGGTGTTAATATCAAAAAGGATAGGGTTCTTTGACAAGAAATCGTATAAATTGTTAGAGATTATCAAACAACAGCTTTCATCAACGCTCAGCAAGCTGCATGAGGAGATGTTTCATAAGATGATCCTAACTGCCCTGGATTGGGGATTCGACTTTATCGTGGTTCTGGATAAGAATTTTAACATAATCTATTCCAACAAAACGGCCGAAAACCTAAGTGGATACACAAAGGAAGAGCTCATAGGTCAACACCACTCCATATTTTCAACCAAAAATGACGACAGAGAATACACAAAGAGGTTTTACGAAAGCCTATCGAAGGGTAAACCGTTCTCCGGTGTATTATCGCACAGAAAGAAGGATGGAACGGTAATTGACTTTATCAATACCATTGTGCCTTATAAGGTAAACGGCCGTATAGAATACTTCATAGCGGCAGGCAAGCAGCTAACAAACGAAGAGCAACTGATGCAAGAGTTAAACCATATCATACATTACGACAGGCTAACATCACTGCCCAATTACAATACATTTATGGAATCCTTAGAGCGATTTATAGTAAGGGCAAAAGCAGAGAAGCTGGTGGGGGCTGTTGCCATAATAAACCCCATTTCGTTTAAGAGTATAAACGAAGCCTTCGGGTTTGAGACGGGCAATGAGGTATTAAAAGCCATCGGAAAGAGGCTAAAAGAGAGCGTTTACAAATACGATATAGCCGCCAAGTTGGAATCAGAGAGATTTGGGGTTATTCTAAAGGACTTAAAATTTGAGGAAAATGTGGCAACCGCATTGGCGAGGATAATGAACAACCTAAAAGAACCGTATAATATAGAAAACAAAACCATACACCTATCCTTTAACATAGGCATCAGCCTGTTTCCAAAAGATGGCAATGAGGCCAAAGACCTGCTCGATAAGGCCCAAATAGCCCTTGCCGATGCCAAAATCAAAGGTGAAAACCAATTAGGGTTTTTTAGGAAGGACTTTGAAACCACAGCCACACGCATATTGAAATTAAAATCGCAACTCCATTTGGCATTAGAGAGAAACGAATTCACGCCGTTCTTCCAACCCTATGTGGATAGCAAAGAAAAGATATGCGGTGCAGAATCGCTCCTTAGATGGAAAAATGATTCTAAACTCATACCACCTATGGAGTTTATACCTTATTTAGAACAGACCGATCTGATAAAGGCGGTTGAGATGCAGGTGGTCGAAGAGGTTATAAAAATCATCAAAAACCACCGCATAAACATACCCATATCTGTAAATCTATCAACAAAGAGTCTAAATAAAGAAAACCTCTATGGCGAAATATCCTCAAGGATAGACAGATACGGCATAAAACCATCACTGCTAAAGCTTGAGATTGTCGAAAGGGCATTTATAGAAAACTTTACCCATTTAAACAACCTCATAGAACGACTCAAAACTATCGGTGTTTCGTTTTCGATTGATGATTTCGGCACCGGATATTCATCGCTATCCTATCTTTCCAGACTAAAGATAGAAAGCCTAAAGATAGACATATCGTTTACAAAAGAGATAACACATTCAAAACACACAAGAAACATCGTTGAGTCCATAATATTCTTAAGCAAAAAACTCGGCATAAAAACCATAGCAGAAGGAATAGAAAAGAAGGAGCAGTTTGACATACTTAAAGACATGGGGTGCGATTACTTCCAGGGGTATTTCTTCTTCAGGCCCATGCCGGAAGAGGAGTTTAGAAGGATAGCATAGAACTTGACTTTTTCGGCCGTTTAGATAAATTTATATTGAGCCTATACATACTTTTGTTCTGCTAATTTCCTTAATTCTTCATTGTTTTTTCTTTTAAAAAACAATGTTTAAGGAGGTGGCAGAATGAAAGTATGGATTTTCGGACTCCACGGTATCGTTTCCACAACAGCCATAGTCGGGGCAAAGGCCATAGAGAAGGGAAAGGCGCCAAAGGTGGGACTGGTTAGTGAGTTGAGCCACTTCAAGGAAGAGTTAAGCGAGACAGTGCCGTTTGAGTTTGAATTCGGCGGGGTAGAGATAAGGGAAACAGACAAAAGCGTATACGAAACCGCACTGCACCACTGGGTTTTAAACCAACACTTTGATAAAGATATATTGGAAGAGACAAAAGACCAGACAAGCAAAATAAAGCCCAAGAAAGGAACGGCACTAAACTGTGGAAACGCCATAAGGGAATTGGGCAGGGTTGAGGCGCTTGAGGATAGCGGATTAACGCTTAAGGAGATCTCTGAAAAGATAGAGGCAGACATCACGGATTTTGCGGATGATGAGACCGTTGCGATAAATGTGGCTTCAACCGAGCCTGTAATAAAATACAACGAGGAATACCACGGAAGCCTATACGGCTTTGAGAAGATGATAAAGGAAAACAAGAAGGAGTTTGCCTCAGCCAGTATGCTCTATGCATACGCAGCATTAAAAAACAACATACCCTATGTAAACTTTACACCAAGCACAGGCTCATCCATTCCAGCCCTAAAGGAGTTAGCACAAAAAACCAATACCCCACATGCAGGCAACGACGGTAAAACAGGTGAAACATTGGCCAAAACGACCATAGTGCCGCTGTTTAGCTATAGAAACCTGAAGGTATTGGGCTGGATGGGATACAACATCTTAGGGGATTTAGACGGTGTGGTTTTAAACCATACTGAAAACAAGGAAAGCAAGATCATATCAAAGGACGGCGTATTGGAGAAGGTGTTGGGGTATTCACCGTATACAATCACAGAGATAAATTACTTCCCTCCGCTTCAGGACAACAAGACGGCATTTGATTTTGTCCACTATGAGGGCTTCTTAGGCAAAAAGATGAAATTCTACTTCATCTGGGACGGTATAGACGCCATATTGGCAGCACCGTTGGTTCTTGATCTTGCAAGGTTTGCCCTCTATGCAAAGAAAAAACAGCAGGCCGGCGTAATAAAGGAGCTTGCCTTCTTCTTCAAAAGCCCAATGGATACCAACATATACAACACGCATGAGCAGTTCATACTCCTTAAGGAGTGGTTTGATAGCCTAAGGAGCAGAAGCGATGCAGGCAGTAATATTGGCAGCAGGGTTTGGAAGCAGGATGGGAGGGGCTTTGCCAAAACCGCTTAAGCCCCTCTTCGGCTTACCCTTAATAGACCACAACATCATAAAGCTAAGGGAGATCGTTGGTGAGGAGAACATAATCGTCGTCTATTCAAACAAGGCATTGGCAGACCACATAAAGGAGCGCTTCCCCAGGATTCAGCTGGCATTCAACAGTCGGCCAGAAAGGGAGAACGGATACAGCCTGCTGTTTTCAGAAGGACTCATAAAGGACAATTTTATATTAACCATGGCCGACCACTATTTCAGTGATGATTTTATCTCAAATCTAAGATTAGATTCGCCCAATAAGGCGTTTGTAAGCCGATTCTGTGATGATCGGGACGAAGCAACAAAGGTTAAAACAGAAGGCATCTATATTACAGACATAGGCAAAACATTAAAGGATTACGACTATTTTGATACAGGCATGTTCTTCTGCAACAAGGATATATTCCCATACATAGAAAAACTATCCAAAGAAAGGGAGATCGTAAAGCTGTCGGATGTCTTTGGAGCAATGGCAAAGGAGAAAAAACTGACATATCAATTAATAGAGGGATACTGGATAGACATAGATACGCAAAGCGAGCTAACAAAGGCAGAGAGATTCATAAGAAACAACCTATCAAAACCGACAGACGGCCCTGTATCCAAATACATAAACAGAAAAATCTCAACCCTCATAACACCCCTCCTAATAGGTCGCATAAAACCCAATACCTTAACCCTTATCTTAAGCGTAATGGGCATAATACCTTCTATTCTTATGGCCTATGGACACTTCTTCTTGGGCGGCATCCTAACGCAACTAATCTCATCATTAGATGGATGCGATGGTGAGATAGCCCGCATAACCCATACAAAAAGCAGGCTTGGAGGCGTTTTGGATTCAACGCTGGATAGGTATTCAGATAGCCTGATATTCTTCTGCTCTTTCATGCCGTTTTCCGGCCTATTAGAGGCAAAAATCGCCCTGCTTTTGACCCTTGCAGGGACTATATTAATCAGCTATACATCCCATCTGACAGGCTGCAGGCCAAGGTTCATAACACGGGATGTCAGACTGCTGCTTGTAATGATTGGAGGCATTCTATCGCTTATAAGGCCCATTTACATGCTCCATACGATGCTTTTTATCGGTATTGTTTCGCACATAGGGGTATTTTTCAATCTGTTATCCTTTGCAAAAAAAGAGAAGACAACCAAACAAAATTTTGCCCTTTGACATTGACAAAAACCGACGCCATTTTGTATAAGTTTCATATGTATGTCTTGAGGATCCTTTTAGCCTTAATCCTCCTGGCCCAGCCGGTCCTTGCAGATCAAATATACATAGTAAAAAGCGGCGACTCTTTAATAAAGATAGCCCACAAATTCGGCATTAAACCGTCTTTAATAAAACAGGCAAATCCCAACATCAACTGGCTAAAGATAAAGCCAAACGATAAGATCATAATACCCACGCAAGGCAAAAGGATATATTACACCGTCCAGAAGGGCGATAGCCTCATAAAGATAGCCAAAAAGTTAGGGTATTCGTATAAAGAGATTAAACGGGCAAACCCCAATGTGGATTGGCTAAAGATAAAGCCAAATGATAAGATATTCTTACCCATACGAACCAATCAAATAACAATCAACAAAAGCCAGACACCGAACAAAACAAACATACAGCTAAAAACCGCCAAAAAAGAAAAACCCAAAGCAGAGCAATCCAGCAAAAACAAAACCCTGACATACACAATAAAACCCGGCGATTCATTGATTAGAATAGCAAAGAAGCTGCACTATTCTTACAAGCAGCTAAAAGAGGTAAACTCCGGGATAGATTGGTCTAAAATCAGACCGGGTCAGGTTATAAACCTCCCGAAGGAGCATGCAGTTGCCAAAAAAACACCCAGGCCGGGCGAGATTGGCGATGGTTATTACATCGTGGCCAGAGGCGACACACTAAGGGGCATAGCCAACAGATTCGGCCTGTCATTGCAAAAGCTCAGGGAACTCAACCCCAAAATAGGCAATATCATAAAACCCGGTGATTTGATTGTTATACCCAAGGATTTAACGGAAAAGATCATACTAAGCAGAAAAGAAAACCTGTTCATACCGCCTAAATACCTCGTCTATTCTGAGGTTTACAGGGTAAAACCGGGCGATAGCCTATGGAAGATAGCCAAAAAATTCAACACAAGCATAGACATAATAAAAACCCTTAACGATATATCGGGCAGAAACCTGCGTGTTGGACAGGTGCTGTTCGTCCCGAGTCTAAACCTAAAGGAAAGCGAAAAACTAAAGCTCAGATACTCCATATTGAACGAGGAAAGGCACGCCCTGATCAAGTATGCAGAAAGATTTATAGGCACACCTTATAGGTTTGGCGGCAACAGCCTAAGGCACGGTATAGATTGCTCTGCATTTGTCCAAAAAATATACTCCAAATTCAACATAAGACTCCCAAGAACGGCAGAGGAGCAATACAGGACCGCCGGCATTCCGATTTCTGTTAAGAAACTCCAGCCGGGCGATTTGTTGTTCTTCCACACAATGAACTATGCCAAGGTAACGCATGTTGCCATATACATAGGAAACGGAAAATTCATACATGCTGCAGGAAGAAGAAGCGGTGTAAAGATCTCACGCTTCGATAGGTATTACTGGAAGAGATTTGTAGGAGCCAAAAGAATACTCGGAGTTGATACCCGTTATGCTTATATTAGGGGTGGATCCGGGTAGCTCTATTACCGCATGCGGTTTTATCGACCCCTCCACCAAAAAAATAGAATTTGACTTTATAAAGTTCAAACAAAAAACCCCTCAAGAGGAGAGGATCTTTGGTGTATTTGAATTCATAAGCCAAATAATAAGGGCATTTAAACCACATGAGATAGCGGTTGAAAGCCCGTTCTATTCGGTAAACATAAAATCTGCAATGGTGCTTAGTCAGATAAAGGCAGCTGTAATCATAGCGGCAAAGCAAGAGGGTAAAAACATCTTTCAATACACACCCAGACAGATAAAACAGGCTATCTGCGGTTATGGCGCAGCGGATAAGAATCAGGTTAGATTCGTCTTAGAAAAGACATTGAATATAGACTTAGGCGACATGCCGCTGGATGTGTCCGATGCCTTAGCCGTCGCATTGACCCACATATACACCAAAGGCCTATGAAGCCCTGGTTGCAAGCATGCCGCAGGCCGCATTTATACTTGAGCCTTTGGATTTCCTAATGGTAACGAACATGCCCTTATTTCTAAGATAGTCCGCAAATGCCTCTATTTCATCCAAGGGTGTCGGATCGAATTTCGTTCCAAGCAGATCGTGTTTGTTCAGCGGTATTATATTGAGCTTGCATCTGAATTTAGACATAACCCTCACAAGGGACTTCAGATCCTCTTTTGTGTCGTTTATGCCTTTTATCATGACATACTCAAATGTTATTCTTTTTCTTTTAGGCATAGGGAAATCCTTAAGCTCATCTAAAACCTCATCCACTGGATAGGTCTCATTTATAGGCATAATCATACTTCTTTTGTCGGATATTACACTGTGGAGCGATAAAGCCATATTGATATTGGGCAGATCCTTCTTTAGCTTCCTTATGGCCGGCGTTATACCTGCTGTCGAAAGCGTGATCCTCCTTTTTGATATGGAAAGCCCCCTCTCGTCTGAGAGGATCCTTATCGATTTTACCGTGTTGTTGTAATTATCCAGCGGCTCACCCATGCCCATATATACCACATTGGCCGTTTTTAGATTGTTGTCCTTCAAAATATAAACAACCTGGGATACGATCTCCGATGTCGTTAGGTTTCTCTTAAATCCCATCCTTCCCGTTGCGCAGAACTTACAACCCATCCTGCAGCCCGCCTGGGTTGAGACGCAGATGGTAAAACGCCCCCTATTCATCGGTATCAATACGCTTTCGATAAAGACGCCGTCATTAAGTTTGAACAGGTATTTCCTGGTGCCGTCATCAGATGAAGAGACACTCTGTTTCTCTATCCTGTAGATAAAGAACTGCTCGGCCAAGGCCTTCCTTACATCCTTCTTCAAAACGGTTATATCATCAAAGGAGCTTACCTTCTGCTTATAAAGAAACGAAAAGATCTGCTCAGCCCTGTATCTTTCATACCCCAAACCCAGCAGTATATCCCTCAACTCATGGTATTCTAACGAAAGCACATCAATCATACAAAAAGCACCTCACCTGTCTATCACCATCTATATCAACAAGTTCAGGCCTATCGTGTCTGCATCTATCCATCCTGCTTGGACACACAGAATAGAACGCACAACCGCTATCGCCGGCCAAATCAACACCATCCTCAACCGTTCCTTCTATTAAAAGACGGGTATACGGATGCAGAGCATCACTGAGGCTCTTAAGCTTTTCAACGATCTCGCCCTTGTATATAACATAGATCTCATCGGATAGAAATCCCACCAATTTTACATCGTGGGACACAAAGACAAAGGAATACTCCCTGTCTTTGTTTATATCGCACAGCAGGTTAACTATCCTTGCCTGCGTTGATACATCCAGAGCGCTGCTAAACTCATCAAATAAGATATATTTGGCCTTTGAGAGTATAGCCCTTGCTATTGCAACCCGTTGCTGCTGGCCCCCGCTTAATTGATGGGGGTATCTGTAAAGAATGGATGGACTCAAGCCAACCCTAAGGCAGGTCTCTTTGATCTGCTCAACATTACCATTTGCCTCTTTAAGGGAGGAGATGATCTTCATTTTGGAGTCTAAGGATGTGATGGGGTCTTGAAAAACCATCCCCACCACACCCCTTATCTTCTTTATGTTCTTTCTGTTAACCTCAACGCCATCGACAGAAACCCTGCCCTTATCGGGCAACTCAAGCAGGCTTAAGATTCTGCACAGTGTCGATTTACCTGCACCGGATTCGCCAATTATGCCGGTGTGTTTACCCCTTTCTATTGTTATACTTACATCCCTTAAGACCTCAACGGTCTCCCTCTTAAAGTATGAGCCCTTCCTGTAATACTTACATACACCACTGAGCTCTATCAATCCTTCAAACCCAAAACGGCCTCTATTTTCTCCTTCAACACCTGAGGCGTGAACGGCTTAACAATATAGTTGTTCACACCGGCCTTAAGAGCCGTGATAATGTCCTCCTTTGCAGCCTCCGTTGTGACCATAATAATAGGCACATCGTCGTATTTGTGGTCTGACCTGATCTTCTTTACAAATGTCAACCCGTCCATAACAGGCATATTCCAGTCTGTTATAATCAAATCGACATCGTTGTTGGCAAGGATATCCAGCGCTTCCTTGCCGTTTTCGGCCTCCAATATCTCATCGCCGTATCCAATTCTCTTTAATGTATTCTTGATAATCCTTCTCATAGTTGAAGAATCGTCAATGGTTATAATCTTCATTTTACCTCACCCCTTTGCATTTGCTTTATTATTTCTTCAACCTCTTGATCGACTTTCTCCTTCTCAGATTCATCCACTATTGTATGGGCAACCCTCGCCCTGGGCACATCCTCATAGGAGGATGCAAACCAGTTGTTAAGATAATCGTGAAGCGCCTTGATAACAGAGATAACCCTTTCAATCTTCTGCCTGGTAATATCCTGAAACTGCAGTATGTCCATTGCTTCGTATGTGTTGTCCCTGACGCTGTTGACCTTATTCTCTATGTCGTTTAGTATGTTTATTATGTTTTTGAAATACTCATAGTTGTTCTTCACAACGGTTCTGGGGAAGTGCTCCACAAAGAAATCCATAAACTCTTTATGTTTATTAACATAGGGCTTGATCTCTTCTATCATGCCCTCAACCTCATCCACCTCTGCACATATAGCCTCAAGCTTTTCAAAAAGCTTATTGACCTTCTCCTCGCTCTCCTTGTTTATCTCATCTAACCTGTCGATTACCCTATGCTCCTTTGGCGGAAGCCTCACGCCCCTTAGTTTTTCTGCTTCTTCATCCTCAACCTTATCGGTCGCTTCCTTCTCGGCTTTAGGCCTCATGGCCTTTTCGACGATCTCATCGTCGCTTTTTTCCACAAACTCATCTATTACCGAATTGACCTCGTTCTTATCGGTCTTGTTAAATTCGGCAATCAATGCATCAATATCATCTTGATGGCCCATAACATTACTCCTCCGATGGATTTGGAACTAACGACACCTGTATGGCAAACTCACCCTCATCCGATGTGAACGGTATAACAATCGTCGGCGTCCCTTTGGGCGATGCAATGGTGTGGTTTTTTCCTATAACCACATTTGGGACGGATATTTTCAACTTTACGCCCTTGTCAGAGAAGATCTTTTTGGCTCTGCCGGCTATCATGTTCGTTAACTCACCAATAGCATCCGCTGTATCATTATCTATACCAAGCACCTCTTCACCTGTAAAATTACTGACAACCTTTATAGCTGTCTTCTTTGGGAAAGAAAGCGCTATGGAGCCTATGGCCTCACCCGTGATACCTATTATACCACTGACATCGTATTCCACGGTGCTGTCCTTCTTTAAGGCTAATTGACCCCTCTTTGGTGAAATCATGGCCACCGTTTCCAATATCTCCTCGGTTGCCTCGATAAAGGGATTTATCCATTCAACACTTAACTTAGCCGCCATACCTTAAGCTCCTTTCTCTTATATATGTTTCAACACAGCCTGAGTAAACTCCTCGGCTATGAACTTCGTGCAGAAATCATCAACACCGACCTCTTTGGCCTTCTGCAGGTTGGCATTACCAGATAGCGATGTATTCATGATTACGGGAATCTTTCTAAACCTGTCATCCTCCTTGACCAACTTGGTAAACCTATAACCGTCCATGTTGGGCATCTCCACATCGGTTATGATTATATCAACAGCCTCCTCTATATTCCCGTTTGTCTCATCATAAAGCTTGTTAAGCGTATCCCACGCTTCCTGGCCGTCCTTAACCTCAATGATCCTTTCGGCCAGAGGCTCCACGGCCGCCTTGATGATCTTCCTTGCTGTGGCTGAGTCGTCTGCAATGAGTATCTTAACCTTCTTTTGCTTATCCTTTGCACCCTCCAATGCCGTATCCCTGATCCTCTTAATATCGTCCTCTGAGAATATACCAAGCTCTTCGCAGATGCTCTCAAAGTCGAGTATAATCATAACATGTTCCTCATCCAGGTTGATGGTTCCTACGATCTTATTGCCGTATTGATGAATCAATACCTCGCTTGGTGGCTTAACGAATCTCCACGATACACGCCTGATCCTTTTTGCGTCATGGACGATGAAACCCACCGTTATATTGTTAAAGATCGTTATTATAACCTTCCTTGTCTTTATATCCGGTGGCTCATTAATACCCAACCACTTGGCCAAGCTGACTATCGGTATGACCTCACCCCTTAAGTTATAGATGCCTTCAATTAAGGAATCCTTCGTGGGTATCTTTATAAGGTTGGGGTATTTTATTATCTCCTTCACCTTTGCTATGTTTATGCCGTATATACCCTCATAGATCTTGCCGTCCTCTTTAAGCTCATACATCCTGAAGTCGACAAGCTCCATCTGGTTGGTGCCGACTTGTAAAATATCTATTTTATCCTCGTTCTTTTTATCAGCCATTTTCTACCTCCGCAGGATTGTTTGAAGATGAAGATTTAGAATAGAGACTTCCACCCTCATTCAAAAGCTCCTCTATGTTTAGAAGTGTAATGATCTTCTTTGGCATCTTTCCCACGCCCTTTACATACTTCTCTATGTTGGGGGGTATATTGGGCGGTGTGGGCTCTATGTTCTTCTTCTCCACATAGTAAACCTTCTCTATCTTATCCACAACAAATCCCACATTGTATTCATCGTGGGATATTATTATGATTCTGGTATCGGCGTTGATGGGTTTAACCTTAAAACCGAACTTAATCCTCAAATCCACTATAGGGATAATCTTACCCCTCAAATTGATCACACCAAGCACAAACGGCCTGGTATTTGGCACAAATGTGTAATCAACGGGCTTTATAATCTCCTCAACATCCAGAATGTCAACGCCAAAGAGCTCCTTATTCAAAAGGAAGCCCACCACCTGCTCATATTCATCCTTCATTATAATGGCATTGGATTTTTGACTCTTCTTTACTATCTCTTCCTCTAAATCCTCATTCAAAGCCAGGCTTTTATCGAATAGATCAACCTCTTTTGCACTCATTTATCCCCCCTTCAAGTCACAAGTATATTCTTTTTAGAGGCAGCCTCAATGGCCGCATCCAATTCCTCACCCGTAAACGGAGCAAACACAAGCTTGTTAATCTTGGCCTCCTTTAGCTTCTCTTTATCGAATGTCCCATCGGTGGAGATGCCTATGATCGGCGTTGTCTTATAGGCCGGCATCCTCCTTAGGGTCTTTGCTAAATTATAGCCGTCATTTATGTATATGCCCAGATCAACCATTATTAGATCGGCTATGTTCTCACAGGCTAAATCCAGAGCCTCTTTGTCGGAATAGGCGAATACAACATCGTATCCCCTCTCCTTTAGATACTTCTTAAGCTCTTGAGTCATATCGCATTCCCTTGCTGCAACAAGCACAACCGGCTTGTCCTTTTCATACAGCTCAATCAAATGATCCTCGATATTTGTTGTTATTATGGAGGCCTCGTTTACCACATTGGCCACATCAAGGATCAATGTCACAGATCCATCGCCCATTATCGTTGCACCAGAGATACCCTTGATGTTGGTTAGATAATTACCCAAAGATTTAATAACTATCTCTTCCCTTCCTATAAGCTCATCCACTATCAGGCCTATCCTCTTTTCAGCCACGGCAACCACAACAACATATATTTCCCTGCCATCGAGTGTGCGTTTGTTATCACCTATGCCGAGTGTATCACCCAAATACACAAGCGGTATTATGTTATCCCTGAGTCTTAAGACATCCTTATTCTCAACCTTGTCTATATCATCCTTGGATATTCTGACCGTCTCAACAACACTGACAAGCGGAACGGCAAAGAATTCCTTGGCCACCTTAACAAGCAGTGCCTGGATGATTGCAAGCGTCAACGGAATCTTGAGGATTATTGTTGTGCCCTTACCGATCTCGGATTTAACCTCTATAATACCGTTGAGTTTTTCCACATTGGTCTTAACAACATCCATACCCACACCACGGCCGGAGATGTTTGTCACCTGAGCTGCTGTGGAAAAGCCCGGCTTGAATATCAAGGCGTATGCCTCCTCCTTGCTCATCTGCCTGGCTTCTGTCTCGGTTATAAGACCCTTCTCAAGCGCCTTCTGCTTGAGCTTTTCAGGATCCATGCCCCTTCCGTCGTCCGTGGTCTCAATAACGATGTAATTGCCCTCGTGGTATGCAGAAAGTATTACCGTCCCTTTTGGCGGTTTACCGAGTTTTTTCCTCTCCTCAGGTGGCTCGATACCGTGGTCTATGGCGTTCCTTACAATATGGACAAGCGGATCGTTTATCTCCTCAACAACGCTTTTGTCCAATTCGGTTTCTGCACCCTTTATTACAAGCTCAACCTCCTTGTTGAGCTCTCTGGCTATATCCCTGACAACGCGGGGGAACTTATTGAAAACCTTACCTATTTGAACCATCCTTGTCTTCATTACACCCATCTGCAGATCGGTCGTGACAAGCGTTATCTGGCTTGCCACCTCACTTAACTCCTCAACTATCTCATCGCCGCCAAACTTCTCCTCAGCCCTCTGTGTAACACTAACCAGCCTGTTTTTGCCCAAAACAAGCTCTCCAACAAGATTCATCAAATCATCGAGCCTTTCAACATCAACCCTTATGGTCTGCTCGATAACAGGCTTGGTCTTCTTGCTTGCAAGGGCTGTTGTCTTCTTCTGTTGCTGCTGCGGCTTGGGTTGCTCTTTGGCTTGCGTTTCCTCTTTTTGTTTTGACTCCTCTTCAGCAGGCTGTTGTTTCTTTTGCATCCTCCTCTTTTTATCTTCTTCCATCCTCCAGGCCAAAAGCCTTTCTATCTCGGCATCTATATCGTCCTTGCTCTTTGATTCCTTCTTCTCCTCTTCGGGGTTTATACCCTCTTCCTCTATCATCTCCTGCTCTTGGGCCTTTATAAGCTCCTCTTCGCTCAACTCCTCCTCTGCCTTTTCCTCTTTCGGCTCCTCCTTGGCTTCCTGTTTGGCTTCACCTTCAGACTGCGTATAGTTATCATCCAAGAATTTGGCCAGCTGCGATATGTTGTCCTCTATATCTATAGCCTCTGGATCCTCGCCGTTTTTGATGGCCTCAATAATCATCTTGGCCTTATCAACACCGGCCAAGATTGCATCCATCATCTCTGTATTGAGTCTAATTTCAAACTTCCTGAGCCTATTTAGGACATCCTCCAGCTTATGCGTTAGCTCTGTTAGCTTTTCAAAACCCAAAAAGCTGGCAGACCCCTTTATCGTATGGAAGGCCCTGAATATCTTATTGAGCAGATCCTCATCGTCGCTTTCATTCTCAAGCCTTACTAAATCCTCATCTAACTCCTCCAACAGCTCGTCTGCCTCAACCAAGAAGTCCTGTATTATCTCCTGCATCTCCTCCATATTCTCACTCATTTGCTGCCCTCCCCTTCATTATTTTCTCTATTACTAAAGTAATCCAACAATCTATTCACAACCTCTGCCAACTTATCCAGCTCCTCTGTGCCTGAAGGCTTCAGTCTCCTTGAATAATCACCCTTTAGTATAGCTTCAACGGCGTTGGCCGTTTCATTTATCGGCACCGTTATGCGCCTGCTGATAAAGAACGCAAGAACTATAGTCGATAGTATCATTATAACGCTAAACAAACCAAATAAGGCGAGCGTGTATATGGTCTTTGAGGCTATATCCTTCGATAGATCCTGTATAGGCTTGTAAAATATCTCGGTAGGTAAAGTCAAACCAAGCCCCCAGCCGTATTTCTCCACATAGGTATAACCCACAAACTTATCCACCCCTCTAAATACATACCTTGCAACGCCGGTTTCGCCCTTCAGGATCTTATCCTTCACCACCTCGGCCAACAGCTTGCCGTTTTTTGGATCGGTCAAATCCACATGGTCTGTAAGGGTAATCAGCGGATGTTGTTTTGATGGCGGATCGTAAATCAAAACACCCTCTCTGTTTATAACCCACAAATACTTCTGGGAATACGGGTAAAGCTGGGCCGTCCTGATGAGTGAATACATATCATACGGCTTGTAATCAAACACTATGTAAATGGGCTTCTTTTTACTATCCCTGCCAAAATACACAAAGGAAAAAGACACGCTCTCGTCCTTGTTTATGTGGAAATCTATATATTTAATCCTGTTTACAGCCTCAGATTTTGCAAGCTTGCTTACATACCTTTTAAGCACATCCACACACTCGAAAGTGGGGTATCTATCCAACAGCTTACCATTTGAGTCAAATATGGCTATCACTCGCATATCCAACACATTGTTCATCTCGCTAAAAACGCTCTGAAGCAGCTCAGGAAGCTGGTGTTTATTTGAGGTTATCTCCTTTTCCACCGCCTCGCCAAACATATACGAGATGCTCTCTTTGGCATCCATAGCATCCTTCAATATCTTCGCATAGGAGACGACCTCTCTTTCTAAATTCTCATCGGCATTTTCCTTAAATACATTCTCCGTCTTCTTAAGGGCATACTTCTTCAGTGCCATGATGGTGAAGATAGAACTCATGCTAAATATGAAAAGTGTTATCAACACAAGGGTTGTGGTATATACAACAACCTTGGTCGAAAGCCTCTTAATCATACAGCCTCTTTATCCTTATGTCGTCCCTCTTTTCCATCGGTATGGTTATACTGACACTGGTGCCTTCGCCCTTCTTGGACTCAATGAGCAGCTCCCCGTGATAACCCTCTATAAGGAACTTGGCCAGGGAAAGGCCAATGCCC
Organism: Hippea sp. KM1; assembly: GCF_000526195.1. Lineage (NCBI taxonomy): Bacteria > Pseudomonadati > Campylobacterota > Desulfurellia > Desulfurellales > Hippeaceae > Hippea > Hippea sp. KM1. The sequence goes on along the minus strand of NZ_JAFP01000001.1, from coordinate 527,083 downwards.
ATATTCGACGGCTTTGTGGAATAAAACGGAATGGTTGTCAACGGCAACTCCTCCTCTTCAATCCCCTTGCCGTTATCCTTTACAACCACAAATGCGTTCTTGCCCTCTTTAAATACCCTTATCTCTATCTGCGGGTTATCCATGCCCTCTGTCGCATCTATGGCGTTTTTCACAATCTCCTCAATCACAAAGCTCAAATGCATACGATTGGCATACACACATACACTCTTTAGGCTATCCCTTGATACATATACGCCCCTGTCTGCATACTTTTTAGCAATCTCATCGGCAAGATCCACCAAGTTGATTCTCTCTAAGCTTACGGGAAACGAGTTGCTCACAACCTCTATGTTAGCTATTATACTAATAATTCTATAGAGGCTTTTTTCAACCACCTCTATATACTTTATCAGCTTCTCATCACCCTCTTGCGATAGTTTTGCCCTTATCCTTGACAACATGCCACCAGCCGACATGATCGGGTTTCTTATGGAATGGGCTATGCCCTGGCTCATGTATTTCAACACCTTGGCATAGCTGGAGTCGCTTATGGTTGAAACCCTCTTCTCCATCGGGCTTAGGTCAAATATCTCAAAGACAAACGCATCCTCATACACAAACACATTGAGCCAGCAGAAAATCAGATCGCCGTCTTTGTCAATAAAACGCATAAAGTTGGAGTAGGGTTTGCCTTTCTTGGCCAAGCTCAACACATTGTCTAAGAATATCTCCCTATCGTCATCCTTCAGTATGCTGCTAATACTATCGCCCTCTTTTAAGCCAAACTTCTCCTGGGCCGACCTATTTAGAGTCAATACAACCCCGTCTGAATTAAATACAACTATACCGTCATTTAATTTATCTATGAAATCCTTTACTAAAGAGTTCATAAACCCCTTTTACTCACCCCAAAATAAAAAACTCTTAAACTGATAAATTTTACTAAAAATAAAACTATCCGTCAAAAACTCTTCTGAATATGTCATCCATCCTTCTAATATAATAGTTGGGGTCGAAACACTCCTCTATCTGGCTTCTACTTAAATATTTGTTAATAAACTCATCGTTAAGCACCAGCTGTTTAAAATCACGCTCGTTCTCCCAGGAGTCCATAGCGTTCTTCTGAACAGCCTCATAGGCATCAATCTTGTCAGCACCAGCCTCAACAAGCTTAAGCATCAACCTCTGGGAATATATAACCCCCCTTGTCAGATTGAGGTTCTTCATCATGTTGTCCTTATAAACGGTAAGATTGGAAAGGACATTGTTCAGCCTGTGCAACATAAAATCGATGGCGATATTGGAATCGGGCAGGATGATCCTTTCATTGGATGAATGGCTTATGTCCCTCTCATGCCATAAGGCAACATTTTCAAGCGCCGCAATGGAGTTTGATTTTACAAGCCTTGCCAAACCGCACAAATTCTCACTCAAAACAGGGTTTCTCTTGTGCGGCATGGACGATGAGCCCTTCTGACCCTTGTGGAAGAACTCCTCTGCCTCCCTCACCTCTGTCCTCTGATAGTGCCTGATCTGGGTTGCAATCTTCTCAATGGTCGAAGCTATGATGGCAAGGGTCGTCATGTATTGCGCATACCTATCACGCTGAATAATCTGGCTGGATATCGGTGCGGGCTTTAGACCCAACTTCTTACAGGCATACTCTTCCACCTCTATAGGCACATTGGCAAATGTCCCCATTGAACCAGAGATCTTCCCGTAAGAGATAATCTCCTTTGCCTCCTCCATGCGCTTTAGGTTTCTCTTCATCTCGGCATACCAGAGTGCCAGGACAAAACCAAAACTGATGGGCTCACCGTGAATGCCGTGTGATCTGCCAATCATCAGCGTATCCTTAAACTCAAACGCCCTCTTTTTCAGCGTATCCATAACCATCCTTATGTCTTCTATAATAATCTGAGCCGAACGCTTCAAGGCCAATGCCATCGCTGTGTCAATTGTGTCAGAACTCGTTATACCAAAGTGCAAATAATCGCCCTCATTACCCAAGCTCTCCTTGACATTCTCCAAGAATGCCACCACATCGTGGCGTGTTGTCCTTTCTATTTCCTCTATCCTCTTTATATCGAACCTGGCGTTCTGCCTGATCTTGTCGGCTGTGCCTTTAGGGATCTCGCCAATGCTTTCCCAACCCTCGCAAACGGCGATCTCGACCTCAAGCCAGCGTGAGAACTTGGCCTCTTCCGTCCACAACTGACCCATCTCTTTTCGGGTATACCTTTCAATCATCCCACCACCTCTAAAATATATTCTTCTGCATTGCAACTATTGCTTATCTGATACTCTATGGATTTATCCTTAAAGTCTGCATACCTTTTAAACTGATCAATCACACCCGGTGTGGCCTTAAGCCTAAACCGCGTTTTGTTGGAGTATTTAATCTTCTGATAAATCTCAGAACATATAAATGTCGTGCTCTTTATAAGCCCGCCGTTATAACAGTCGGGGCACTTCTCAAACATCTCATCAAATATATCTGTATTGTTCTTTCTCCTTGATATCTCAACCACACCCAACTCGCTCATCTTGCTTACATAGGTTTTTCTTTTATCCTCCTTTGCAAGCCTGCAGAGCACCTCTTCTATCTTCTTTTTATACTCGGGATTGTTCATATCTATAAAGTCCACAACTATCAACCCGCCCAAATCCCTTAAGTTTATCTGCTTGAATATCTCATAGGCAGCCTCAAGATTAACCTTAAATATAGCCTCATCCGCATTGTAATCCCTGTAATGATAGCTGCCCGCATTGACATCTATAGCAAAAAACGCCTCGGTCTTTTCGATAATTATATAACCGCCGCTTCTTAGGTGCACCACATTATCCTGAAGCTGTTTGATGTCCTTATCTATTCCGTAATACTCAAACAACGGCCTGTTCTTATCAAACAGGATCAATTTATTCTTGCAGGCGTTATACATCTCCCTTAAGTATGACTCTGTTTTATGGTAGGTCTCCTCATCGTCAAATATGATCTCATCGGTATCATCATCGCAATACTCCCTTATCACCTTAAGGGGCAGCTGCGGCTCCTCATACAACAGAGCCGGCGCCCTGGATGAGGCAAAACTCTCATCTATGCGCTTTGCAAGCCTCTTCAGATAATTCGCCTCAGACCTAAGCTCATCTATAGAGGCAAACCTCGAGGCAGTTCTTGCTATAAATCCTATTCCTTCCTCCTTCAACTCAGAAAGCATCTCCCTCAACTGTTTATTCTTCTGCCTGTCTGTAATGTGTTTGGACACACCAACAAAATCCGTACCCTTAAGCAGAACAAGGTAATTGCCCGGGATGGTGATATTCAGGCTCACCTTTGGGCCTTTGCTGGAGGCTATGGGCTTTAGAACCTGAACCATAACCTCCTGATTCTCTTCTATCTTGATCCCCAGCGATTTTATGGATTCAACACAAGCCGTATCTAAACACAAAAAGGCGTTCTTGTCCAGGCCTATATTGACAAATGCCGCACCCAGTTGAGGGGCTATATTCTCAATGACACCCTTGTATATGTTGCCGATGATGGAAGAGGCGGATTTATCTTTCCTCTTCATAACAAAAACCGTCAATCTATTACCCTCAACCTTTGCCGCCCTCAAAACAAACGGGTCGGATGAGATAAGAAGCCTCGTCATACCTTACTCCTCAATGCAACGGATAGTAAAACACCCACAGAAAAGAACGCCGTTAATGTTGAACTGCCACCATAACTAAAAAACACCAACGGTATACCCACAACAGGCAAAAGACCAAGTGTCATGCCTATGTTGAAAACCACCGAGATCCACAAATATGTAATTATACCCACACAAACCAATCTATCAAAGTCATTATCCGCAGCCCTTGCAATGGAAAACGCCCTGTAAAGCAAAACAAAGTAAAGCCCCAAGATAACCATGCAGCCAACAAATCCCCACTGCTCTGAGAACACAGAGAATATGAAATCGGTGTGGCTTTCTGGCAGAAAGCTCAACTGGGTCTGTGTGGCGTTATGCAACCCCTTACCCCAAAGACCACCAGAACCCACGGCAATCTCCGATTGTATGGTGTTGTATCCATAGGTGGTCGGAGCACTGTATGGATCCAAAAAGCCCATAATTCTATCCTTCTGATACGGTTTAAGCTTACTCCATGCAAAGGGCATAAACACCAAAGCAACCAATATACCCTTCAACACCAAAGACCTATTAACACCGCTTGCCAAAATCATGCTCAAGGCAATAACAAACACCGCTATGGCAGTGCCCAAATCCGGCTGCTTAATTATAAGCAAAACGGGCAAAAGAACAACTCCCAAGGGATAGGCAAGCTCTTTTATAGAATACGGCTGAGTCTTCGGATTTTCATCAAAATAGGCCGCCAGCATAAATATAACCGCAATCTTAACAAACTCAGACGGCTGTATATGTATAAACGATACGGCTATCCACCGCCTCGCCCCGTGGCTTAAGATACCCTTAACAAACACAAAGATCAACATAGCCATAACAAGCAGATAGAACAACCAGGCGTTTCTCTTTATATGCCTTGTATCCAGATTGGCACTGATAAGCATCACAACTATGCCTATGGATACCCACAAAATCTGCCTTTTTGCAAATAGAACCCCGTTTGTGGTGGATGAAATGGTGATTATGCCCACAGCGGAAATAGCGATGACAATAAAGAATAGAAAATAATCGAAGTATTTTAACTTCTTTCTGTCTATCTGAAACATTACTTCTTAAGCTTCTCGCCTATAATGGTGAAGGAGATAACCGTTAGAAAAATAACCATGCCCGGGAAAAAACTCATCCACCAGGCAACCTCTATTACATCCTTACCCTCAGACAGAATACTTCCCCAGCTTGCAGTCGGCGGCTGCACACCTAAACCCAAGAAACTCAAAGCCGATTCTGCAAGTATGGCAGAACCCACACCCAGCGTCGCATAGACAACAACAGGCGATAAACAGTTTGGTATTATATGCCTAAAGAGTATGTATATATCGCTTTTGTTTAACAGTTTAGCCGCCTGCACATAGCCCAACTCCCTTATCTTTAAACTTTCAGCCCTTACTATCCTGGCTATACCCATCCAGCCGGTCAGGCCTATAACAACCATAACATTGAATATACTCGGCCCAAGAACCACCACCACAGCCAATATCAAAAAGAAAACGGGGAATGTAAGCATAACATCCACAAATCGCATCATTAAAGCATCCACCCAGCCGCCAAAATAACCGCTTACAGCTCCGTAAATCACACCTATCGATGTTGAAATACCAACGGCGATAAAGGAGACCTCCATCGATATCCTTGAAGCGTAAACCACCCTTGAGAACACATCCCTGCCAAGCCTATCCGTGCCGAACAGATGGTGTATGTTAGGGGGCTTAAGTATGTTGTTCGGGTCTATCTCATAGGGGCTATACGGAGCAATATGAGAGGCAAATACGGCAAGGATCACCACAAGTCCTATATAAGATAAAGACAACCAGAACAAAGCATCCCTTTTCACAGGTAAAAACTATCAAAAGCATACCCTTTTTTCAAGCCAACTGGATAATTTCATTTTGCCCTTTTTTGTTCCTGTATATTGAAATTCCTTTAACCATATTCAGAAAACCGAGAAAAAAAGTAAAATTTTTTATATCAAAAAATATGCGATTATGGGCTTTGGGTAAAAAAAGAAAATTTTTTTGCAATTTTTTTGACGATTTTACTTGACTTCTGTGTTCTTTTTATTAAACTTACCTGCCGAGTGTGGGGGTGGTAGCCTTCCTGCAAGAAGAACCCGCAAGGGTTCGCACATCTCTTCAATTTCCTCTCTTTTTGCCCTCCAATGTGTCCGCTCAAATTAAGACCCGCTTCGCAAGAGAGGCCCACACTCCTTTTTTTATTTGTATTGCCATATAACCTTTGATAACATTTAAGGACAAACTCTTAAGGAGGCGAGGTATGTCTGAGGCTGTAAGCTTAAGCAGATTTATCTTGGAGGAGCAGAGAAAATACCCCGAAGCCGTTGGTGACTTTACCCTGATTTTGGAGCAGATTGCCTTTGCCGCTAAAATAATCTCAAGAGAGGTAAACAAGGCCGGCCTGGTGAATATCCTGGGCAGTATTGAAAGCAAAAATGTGCACGGTGAGACGCAACAGAAATTGGATGTATATTCAAACGAGCAGATGGTAAAGGCCTTAGACCCAACGGGTAAGGTTTGCGCAATGGCATCTGAGGAGATAGAGGAGATGCTGCCTGTCAGCGATAAGAGCCTGGAGGGCAAATACGCCGTTGTCTTTGATCCGCTTGATGGCTCAAGCAATATCGATGTAAATGTAAGCATAGGTACAATATTCGGTATATATAAGCGCTTAGAGGATGAGGACTGTGAAAAATCGCTGCTTCAGTGCGGTAAGAACCTCGTCTGTTCAGGCTATGTTATTTACGGTTCAAGCACTATGTTTGTCTATACAACCGGACAGGGCGTAAACGGCTTTACACTTGACCCAAGTATAGGTGAGTTTCTGCTTTCACACCCAAATATAAAGATACCCGAATACGGCAAGATTTACAGCATCAACGAATCGAACTACTTTAGATGGCCAAAGGGCATTCAAGAGTATGTAAACTTCATAAAGCAACACCCAGACAGGCAATACACGCTCAGATGGATAGGCTCACTCGTTGCCGATTTTCACAGAAACCTCCTAAAGGGCGGTGTATTTTTATATCCTGAGGACTCAAAGAACAAAAACGGCAAACTCAGGCTGGTTTATGAGGCAAACCCAATGGCCTTTATCATAGAAAACGCAGGCGGAATGGCAACAGACGGCAAACAGAGAATCTTAGACATTAAACCCCAGAGCCTGCATCAAAGGGTGCCATTGATCATCGGCTCAAAATACGAGGTCGAAAAGTATTTAGAGTTTAAGGAAAAATACGGCTAATGAACATAGTAATAGCCGGTGCTGGTGGGGTTGGTTTCCACATAGCAAAGCATTTAAGCGAGGAGAAAAAGGATGTATCCATCATAGAAAAGGATGTTGATAAGGCCAACTTTGCCAGTGAGAGGTTGGATTGCCTTGTCGTTCAAGGTGAGGCAACCGATGTCAATGTGTTAAAAGAAGCAGGCTGCGACAAAGCAGACATGTTCATAGCCGTCACCGATTCGGATGAGGTCAACATGGTTTCCTGCTTTGTGGCAGCCAACAACTTCAATATAGAGAAGAAAATAGTCAGGCTCAGGAACATTCAATACACCCAGAGCTTCTCATCATTCAAAAACATAGGCATAGATTTTGTCATAAATCCAGAGATTGAGGCGGCAAAAACCATTATCAACACGGTAAACTTAGGTGCATCGACCGATGTTATAACATTCGACATAGACATACAGATGAGGGGCATACACATTGACGAGGAATCACCCTTCAGAAACAAAACCATCTCAGAGATCAAGGCCAAAATCAACAGAAACTTCATAATATCGGCCATAAAGAGGGAAGAAGGTCAGCTTATAATACCCAGCGGTTTTGATAGGGTAAAGGAAGGGGATTATCTCTATGTTGTGGCAAAAAGCGACACGATAAACGACATAGTTGAACTTGCAGGCAAAACCAAAATCAGAATAAGGGATATAGCCATATTCGGTGCGGGCAACATAGGCTTAACCATAGCCAAGGGGCTTTCTGGCAGAAAAAGAAACATAAAATTGATAGATAAGGATTATGAACGGTGCAAGAAGGTGGCAAGCATCTGTAAAAAAGCCACGGTAATCCACGGTGATGCAGACGATGCAGAACTGTTTGAAGAGGAAAACATAGGGGAATTCGATGTGGTTATAACCGCAACGGATAATGAGGAGGTAAACCTGCTATCGGCCATATATGCAAAAAACCTCGGGGTCAAGCGATCGATAGCATTGGCCGATAAGGCAAATTACATAGCCATGTCCAACAAACTCAACATAGACATAGTAATAAGCCCGAAGCTTGCCACGGTAAACAGCATCTTACGATTTATAAGGAAAGGCAAGATTGTGGGGGTCTATTCGATATTTGGTGGCGAGGCTGAGGCGCTTGAATTCATCGTCTCTCCCAACTCAAGGATAAAAAACAGGGCATTGAAGGATCTCGACCTGCCCAAGGGCAGCCTGATAGTGGCAATAAACAGGCAAAACAAAAACATCATACCAGACGGAAGCTTCGTAATTAAGGAGAATGACAGGGCTGTTATATTTACCAAGAAGGAGCATATTCCGCAGATAGAACAGATAATATAGATGAAACTTAAGCTCATTGGCAGATTCATAAGCATACTGTTGATTATCACCGCTCTTTTTCTAATTGTGCCTTTGGCTTTCTCGTTTTATTACAAAGACGGCGCAAGCACCGGGTTTATCATTACCATACTGCTTAATGTGTCCGTTGGGCTGTTTGGATTTGTTCTAACAAGAAACCCACCCAGGAGTCTATCAAGAAAAGAGGGCTTTATACTGGTCGTATTAAGCTGGGTTGTGGTGTCTATATTTGGGAGCATCCCCTATGTAATCATAGGCAATCTAAGCTTTACGGATGCATTCTTTGAAACCATGTCCGGCTTTACAACGACCGGGGCCTCGATACTAAAAGATATCGAAGCCATGCCCAAATCCCTTCTATTCTGGCGCTCCTTGACGCACTGGCTTGGCGGAATGGGTATAGTCGTTTTAGCCGTTGCCATACTGCCCATGCTGGGCATTGGAGGAATAAAACTCATAAAGGCCGAAGCCCCAGGCCCAAGTGTGGAGAAGATCTCGCCACGCATAACAGAAACAGCCAAATACCTCTGGTTTGCATACATATTGCTTAGCGGCATAGAGACAATCCTTCTTCTCATCGGCGGCATGGATCTTTTTGATGCACTAACCCACACATTTGGCACAATGGCCACAGGCGGCTTCTCACCCAAAAACAGCTCTGTTGCCTATTTTCACTCCGCTTATATAGATTGGGTCATAACCCTGTTTATGTTCATAGCTGGAGCAAACTTCTCCATACACTTCAAGGTCATAACCGGCAGGTTTTCTTCTTTAAAGGATGAGGAGTTTTTGGCCTATTCGGCTATAGTTATTATAGCAATACTCCTGGTCAGCTTAGATAATCTGGCTACATACAAAGATTTCTTAAACTCCTTAAGGTTTAGTGCCTTTCAGGTTGTATCAATCATAACAACAACCGGTTATGCCACAGCCGACTATGAGAAGTGGCACTCGCTCTCTAAAGTCATACTGTTCATTTTGATGTTCATTGGCGGATGTGCAGGCTCAACGGGTGGAAGCATTAAAGTTATAAGGATTTACACGCTCCTAAAACAGGCAGTAAACGAGCTAAAATACAACATCCATCCAAAGGGTGTATTCAGTCTAACCATAAACGGTCAAACAATCAGGAAAAACATAGTCTATTCAATAGCCGGATTCTTTTTCTTATACATAGCCACATTCTTTGTTGTCGCCTTATTGGTTTCGGTATTTGGCGTTGATCTTCTAACCTCTCTTTCAGCCTCGGCTGCAACATTGGGTAATATTGGCCCGGGCTTTGGTGGCATTGGCCCAACCGATAACTATGCCTGGTTGCCAAGCCCGGCCAAGTGGGTTCTGAGTTTTGCAATGCTATCTGGCAGGTTGGAGATATATACCGTTTTTGTTTTGTTCACCCCGGCATTCTGGAAGAAGTGATCAATCCTCTTTCTTATCCCTCATCAGCGGAAAGAGTATAACATCCCTTATCGAGCTATTGCCCGTCAGGAGCATAACAAGCCTATCTATGCCTATGCCCTCACCCGCTGTTGGAGGCAATCCATACTCAAGCGCCCTGATGTAATCCTCATCATACATAGAGGCCTCCTCATCACCCCTCTTTCTCTCCTCAAGCTGATTCAAAAACCTCTCCCTCTGGTCAAACGGATCGTTCAGCTCACTAAAGGCATTTGCTATCTCCATCGCACCTATATAAAGCTCAAACCTATCGGTAATATTCGGATTATCCCTGTTTCTCTTTGCAAGCGGACTTATCGCCACGGGGTATCCAACAACAAATGTCGGGTTTATGAGTTTAGGCTCAACAAGGGCATCGAATATCTCAGCCAATATCTTTTCATGGCTAAAGCTCTCATCCACCTTCTTTTCAAGCTTCAGCGCATACTCCAATGCCTTTTTCTTGTCGTTTAATATATCATCGCCCACACCGGCTATCTCTTTAAGACCCTCATAAAAATCGAGTCTCCTCCAGGGGCGAGAGAAGTCTATCGTGTTGCCATCAAACTCCACCTTTTTATCCTCTATACCCAGGCTGTTTAAGACATGTTCAAACAACTCCTCTGTGAAATCCATCAAGAAGTTGTAATCCTTGTATGCAATATAAAACTCCATCATTGTAAACTCTGGATTGTGCTTTAGATCCATACCCTCGTTCCTGAAGTTCCTGTTTATCTCGAATATGCGCTCAAGGCCACCGACAACCAGCCTCTTGAGGTAAAGCTCCGGTGCAATCCTAAGATATAGCGTCATATCGAGGGCATTGAGGTGCGTTATAAACGGTTTTGCCGCTGCACCTGTAACGAGTTTGTGCAGCATAGGGGTCTCAACCTCAATAAACCTGTTCTTTATCATAAATTCCCTGATGGCGCTTATGATCTTAGCCCGCTTTATTACGGTCTGCTTCGTCTGATCATTTACTATAAGATCCAAATATCTCTGCCTGTATCTAAGCTCTTTATCCTTCAGACCGTGCCACTTCTCTGGCAGTGGCCTTAGGGATTTTGTAAGCATAACGATCTTTTGTGCCTTAACCGTCAATTCGCCGGTTTTTGTCTTAAATAGCACACCCTCAACGCCTATGATGTCTCCTATATCGAGCTTTTTGTAAAGCTTAAAGTCATCCTCAGATAGGCTCTTCTTCTCGGCATAAACCTGTATGATGCCTGTGAAATCCTTAAGCTTTAAGAAGCCGGCCTTACCAAAGCTGCGGTAAGCCATGATCCTGCCTGCAACCCTAACCTGCTTATTCAGCCCTTCAAGCTCATCCTTATCCTTATCGTCAAACTCATCGTGCAGATCAGAAGCAAAGCTGTCGGGCTCAAACCCGTTAAAATACGGATCAATGCCTTCTTCCTTTAGTTGATTCAGCTTTTCTATCCTTCTTGCTATAAGCTTATTCTCAGCCTCTTGAATATTAACCTTATCACTCATAACCTCTTCAACGCCTCCCTTATAAACTCATCTATTTCTCCGTTTAAAACCGCCAAAGCGGCAACATCCTTTTTTTCAACGCCTGTTCTGTGATCCTTGACCATCTTATACGGATGCAAAACATAGGAGCGTATTTGACTGCCCCACTCTATCTTTTTCTTTTCACCCTCCAACCTTTCAAGCTCTTTTTTCTTCTTCTCCTGTTCTAATTGATATAGCTTAGCCTTAAGAATTTTCAAGGCAAACGCCTTGTTTTTATGCTGACTCCTCTCATTCTGACAGCTTACCACAATGCCCGTGGGTATGTGAGTTATCCTGATGGCAGAATCGGTCTTATTAACATGCTGACCGCCAGCCCCCGATGCCCTGAATGTATCTATCTTCAAATCCTTTGGGTCTATCTCTATCTCCGTATCGTCTTCTATCTCAGGCAGAACAGAAACAGAGGCAAAGCTGGTGTGCCTGCGCTTGTTGGCATCAAACGGCGAAATCCTGACAAGCCTGTGGACACCGTTTTCGTTCTTCAAATATCCATAAGCCTTCTCACCATTCACAAGAAAGGTGATGGATTTATAGCCCGCCTCATCGCCCGGCTGCAGATCCATTATCTCTATCTCATAGCCGTTATTATCACACCACATAGAATACATCCTGAACAACATAGAAACCCAATCGCACGATTCGGTTCCGCCTGCACCTGAATGTATCGTTACTATAGCATTGCTAAAATCATGCTCACCGCTTAAGAAGGTTTCGGTTTCTGCCTTTTCAACCCTCTCCTTCAAATCCTTTAGGTTGTTCTCCAACTCCCTTTTGTATTCCTCATCATCCTCAATAAAATCACTCAACTCCAATAGCGTATTAACATCGTCTTCTAATTCCTTTATCATCTTTAGCTTCTGTTCTATGGAACTCTGCTTTCTCTTTAGGCTCTGCAGAAGCTCATAGTTATTCCAGACAGAGCTATCCTCAAGTTGCTTCTGTATCTCTTTTAACTCCTCTTCCCTCTTTGGAGGGTCAAAGATACTCCTTTATCTTGTTTATTTTATCGGCAAGCTGAACGATCTCATCTTTCATCTTGCGCACCTCCTCACAGTTCAAATAGCTTCTTCAATATCTGTTTGGCGTTTTTTATATCCCTGTCGTCTAAACGGCTCATCTTCTTCTTTATATCCTTTCTATTCAGGGTAGCTATCTTGGATAGTCTAACATAGCTTTCCCTCAGAAGCCCCTTCTTTTGCCAATTGCTTATGTAAAGGTCGGTCTCAATATCCCTTTTCTGCGATGTAATCTTGCAGACTATGACATCCTCATCCCCTATATCAACAAGCACCATGGCAGGCCGCATAACGGCGTTATTCATATTGGTAAACGGGAAGCCTATGATAACAATATCACCGAAGGAGTATCTCGTCATTTAAACAGTCTTCTTCTTGCTCCTTATCGTAAAAGAACCTGTTATACACGATAACATCCCAGCAGTTGTTATCCTCGTTTATGACGATCTCAGCCCCACCACCGAGTTGTTTTAGCTTATAAACAAAGGCCTCCTTCTCCTGTTGAGTTCCGCAAAAATGAAACCCAATCTTACACTCTATACTCTTTTTCATGGCACCCCTTTTTAAGGCTTAACGCCCGTGTGTATGAAGGAGACTCCAAAGGTTAAGGCAAAATAGTCAACATCAACAAAACCCACCCTCTCCATCATACCCTTTAAGAACTCAACATCGGGAAACCGCCTGATAGAATTGGGCAAATAGGTGTAGGCATCTGGATTGCCCGAGATTATTTTACCCAAAAAAGGCATAACAGTAAAGGAGTAAAACTCATACAGCTTGCCAAAAACCCTATTGGTCGGCGTATTAAACTCCAATATAACCAGCCTGCCCCCGCTTTTTAGAACCCTTTTAAACTCAAACAGGGCAGACACCCTATCAACCACATTCCTTATGCCAAAGGCTATGATAGCCCCATCGAAGGTATTATCCTTAAAAGGTAGATGCTCTGCAGGTGCACATACAAGCTCTATATTCCTGTTTTTGGTCTTCTTTTTCCCGACCTTTAGCATATTTAGGCTCAAATCCACCCCAACAACCCTTGAATCCTTCTTGTCTTTTGTAATCTGAATAGCAACATCGCCTGTGCCTGTGGCAACATCCAAAAACAGGCTACCCTCAAGCAACGAGACGGCCTTTTTGCGCCACATCTTATCTATGTTAAAGCTCAACAGGTGGTTTAAGAGGTCGTAGGTGGGTGCTATGGACGAAAACATGGAGGCAATCTCTCTGTTCTTCGCACTTAACATGTTAGAGTTTCTAACAAAAATAACAAAACAAAGCAAGAAAAATAGCAATCCTTCAAAAAAAATAGTATAAAAAAACAAGAACTAACGGGGAGGTATGGGTATGCAAACAAGCATTCCGGTTTTGCTTTATCACCACATAAATTACGATGACGATGTGCTTTCGATACCACCCGAGCTGTTTGAGGAACACTTGAAGTTTTTAAAAAGCGAGGGGTATGAGGGTATTACAAAGGAGCAACTCGGCCAGTATTTGATTGACGGAAAGAAGAGCTGGAAGGATAAGGCCGTTTTGATAACCTTTGATGACGGGTATCTGGATACATGGGTGTACGCCTATCCCTTACTTAAAAAATACGGCTTTCAGGCTATGGCCTTTATCGTTACATGGACAATCGAGGAGGATGAGTATTGCGGCTTCAACCTTGAGGATTACTGGAACGGTAAGATAAAAAAGGAAAACATCCCAAACTGCTCATCGACCTATTCTATAGAGCATGGATACAAGATAAAAACTGTGAGGAGGCTATGCTGGGAAGAGGTAAGGGAGATGGAGCGAAGCGGCATCATAGACATACAGCCCCACAGCAAAACCCATAGAAAGATATACGCCTCAGACAACATTATAGACTTCAACCATCCAAGGGATAGGCTATCGGCCTGGACAATGATAAGGGGCGATGAACGCTTTGGAACGCCGGATTTTGAAAGAAAACCCGAGCTTGCCGCCAGGGAGTTTACCGCCGATGAGGAATTAAGAAACAGATTATACAAGCATGTCATAGACAACGGGTTTATAAGGTTCTTCAAAAAACCATCATGGAGGGATGAACTTTTTAAGATTGTCGAGGATTACAAAAAGGAAAAGGGGAGTGAAAAAATAGGAGAGTTTGAATCAGAAGAAGAACAAAGAAGAAGAATAAAGACTGAGCTTGAGGTGGCAAAGGGTGAAGTTGGGTATGAGGTAAGGAAGATCTGCGAGGCATTCTCGTGGCCCTGGGGGGCATACACGCCACTGTCGTTGGAGATAGCCAAAGAGGTGGGCTTTAAATACCTATTCACAACAAAACGGGGGTCAAACTCACCAGGCGATTCACCCCTTGAGATCAAGCGTTTCGGTGTATGGAAGAAGGATTTAGACTGGTTCAAATCACGGGTAAGGCTGTATTCAAACAAGCTCCTATCGAAGGCCTACGGGGCGGTTTATAGGAAGATATGAGAATACTCCATGTGGATACGCAAAGGGGGTTTAGAGGCGGTGAGCAGCAGTTGTTGTGGCTTGCCGTTGGATTAAAAAATAGGGGCATTGAAACGGCGGTTGCATGTATAGAGGATGAGCTTTACTCAAGGTGTTTAGAAAACGGCATAAAAACAATTAAACTTAGCAGAAACAGGCTTAAAAACATCTTAGAGGTTGCAAGGATAGGCAAAAATTTTGACATCATACATGCCCATGCCTCACATGCCCATACAATCTGCGCATTCTCAAAAGTACACAACAAAAAGCCCCTGATCTACACGCGCCGTGTCGATTACAAACCCAAAAAAGACCCAATCACAAAATTCAAATACAGAAACACGGATAAAATCGCCTGTGTTGCTCGATATGTCTGTGAGGTCTTAAGACACACAATAGGCATTGAAGAATTTGAAGTGATACACTCTGCAACAAACCCACTGTTGGAAGAAAGCGTTGATTTAGAAAAGGTTGAATCTATTAAAGGACAGTTTAAACACTCAACAATCATAGGAACGGCAACGGCATTGACGGAGCAAAAAAACATACCCAATCTTATAAGTGCAGCCGAGATCATCTTAAGAAAGCGCAAGGATATTGTGTTTCTGGTTTTGGGTGAGGGGCACTTAAGGGAAAAGCTTGAAGGCTTGGTAAAAAGGAAGGGTTTAGAGAACAGATTTAGGTTTATGGGCTTTAAAAAGGACATAGAGAATTACATAAAGGCGTTTGATCTGTTTGTATTGCCATCCGACTATGAGGGTTTAAGCGGGGCGGTCTTGAATGCCATGCTGTTAAAAGTGCCTGTTGTATCAACGGATGCGGGTGGCTTGAGCGAGGCTGTGTTTAATAGGGAAACAGGGATTCTGGTTGAAAGAAACAGGCCTGAAGATCTGGCAGAAGCTATAGAAATCGTGCTTGACGATAGGGATTTGGGAGAAAAAATCATAGAGAACGCATATAAATTGGTCAAAGAAAATTTTTCCGTTGATAAAATGGTTGAAAAATATGTAGAATTGTATGAGCAGTTGATGGAGGTAAAGCGATGAACTTTCCAACAGTAAGACCAAGAAGGTTGAGGAGAAATCAAATAATAAGGGATATGGTGGCAGAAACCACACTATCCATCGACGATTTTGTCTATCCCATATTCGTAATCGAGGGCAAAGACATCAAAAACCCCGTCAAATCGATGCCGGGCATATATCAATTGTCCTTAGAACATGCGATTGAGGAGGCAAAAGAAGTATTTAACTTGGGAATAAGGTCAATAATCCTCTTTGGTATACCAGAGAAAAAGGATGAGATGGGCAGTGAGGCCTACGCAGAGGATGGCATCATCGCAAGGGCAATACAAAAGATAAAATCCAACTTACCCGAGCTAATCGTTATAGCCGATGCCTGCCTGTGTGAGTACACATCCCACGGCCACTGTGGTGTTTTAGACAAAAACGGCAATGTGCTGAACCATGCGACACTTGAGCTATTGAAAAAAGAGGCCTATGTTTACGCCAAGATGGGTGCAGATATCATAGCGCCAAGCGGCATGATGGACGGCATGGTCAAAGCAATACGGAAATCGCTGGACGAAAACGGTTTTGAGGATGTAGCAATTATGTCGTACTCTGCGAAATACTCATCGAACTTTTATGGACCTTTTAGGGATGCGGCAGAGTCTGCACCCGCCTTTGGTGATAGAAAGTCTTACCAGATGGACTTTAGAAATGCAAACGAGGCAATTAAGGAGATGATGCTTGATATAGAGGAAGGCGCCGACTTTTTGATGGTCAAACCGGCTTTAGCGTATTTGGATGTGATCAGAATGGCAAAAGATCAGTTCCCTTATATACCCCTTGCTGCCTACAATGTGAGTGGTGAGTATTCGATGGTAAAGGCAGCCAGTCAAATGGGCTGGATCGATGAAAGGGCCATAATGGTCGAAATACTAACGGCGATTAAAAGAGCCGGCGCAGACATCATAATCACATACTTTGCAAAAGACATAGCAAAGATACTCGGAGGTTAACAATGAAGAGAATACTGGTTTGTGATGACAGCTCTTTCATACAGAAAATGGTCAAAAGGGAACTCGAAAGCTCATTTGAGGTTATGATCTTCTCAGACGGTGAGGAGGCATACAGACACCTTAAAGAGGATCCAAACTTCGATTTTGCAATAATAGACGGTGAGATGCCGAATATGGACGGCTGGGAGCTAATCAAAAAGATAAAAGGCGAATTAGGGCTCATAGATCTGCCTGTGGTTATGCTTACAGCCAGCGATGGGGACTATTTTAAGAATCAGGCATTCGATCTTGGAGCCTTCGATTACCTAAAAAAACCGTTTAAACAGGGTGAGCTTTACGATTACATAAAGGTATTTTTCAAATCCGACGGATTCTCCACAGGAAGGGTTTTGGTGGTTGAGGATTCGAAGCTTCAGAATAAAACCATATCCCATCAGCTAAAGGAAAAGAGCATACTGCCCATAAGCGCATACAGCGGTGAGGAGGCCTTAAGGCTTTTGCTTGAAGGGGTTAAGGTTGACACGATACTGTTGGACATCAATCTGCCCGGGGCAAGCGGGTTTGAGGTGGCCAAAGCCCTAAAAGACGATTCGAGGTTTAGCTGGATCCCCATAATAGGCATCACGGCAACAAAGGGAGAAGAAGGCATAGAAACAATGAAAAAGGCATTCGAGAGCGGGGTTGACGATTTCCTTACAAAACCATACTCGATGGTGGAGTTCTATGCAAGAATCAAGGCCAACATACACAGGGGAAAACTCGTTGAGCAGCTGAAAGAGGAAGCCGAGCTGGATTTTCTAACAAAGCTGTATAACCGCAGGCTGATGTTTAGATTCCTAAAACACCACATAGAGTTAAGCAGGAGAAACAACGAAGAGCTATCGTTTTTAATGATAGACATAGACAAATTTAAAGTGGTTAACGACACCTATGGACACCAGACAGGCGACGAGGTTTTAAAGGAACTTGCCAATATCATAAGGGCAAACATCAGGAAAACCGATATTGCCTGCAGGTTTGGCGGGGAGGAATTTTCCGTTCTCCTGATAGATACATCCCTAAAGGATGCCTGCGGTGTGGCAGAAAAGATAAGAGAGGCAACAGAAAAGACAACAATAGACATAGAGGGCAGTCAAATACGCATAACCATCTCGATAGGCGTTTCATCGTTAAAGGAGAAAGATGATATAAATAGCCTCATAAAGAGGGCCGATGATGCCCTGTATAAGGCCAAAGAGGCAGGCCGAAACAGAAGCTTTTTTAGTGATGGTTCCATTTCGGCCTGCTAAGGGTCATTCCCTCATCGTTCTTATGGCTTGATTTATGTGGTCTATAACATCTGAAGGCGTTAGGCTTTCATAGGTTATGCCACTATCAACAGCTAAATCGGCTGCCAAACCGTGCAGATAAACACCGTTTAGGGCTGCCTGCAGTGCATCGTAACCTTCTGCTAAAAAGGCGCCAATCATGCCACCTAATACATCGCCGCTGCCGCCTGTTGCAAGACCCTGATTGCCGGTTGTGTTGATATAGAGCTTACCGTCTGGTGTTGCAATCAGTGTGTCTGCCATCTTCAAAACAAGATAGACACCGTATTCCTTGGCAAACTCAACAGCCAAATTCAGCCTATCTTTAAGCACATCCTTTGTCTGAATGCCCCTTAGGCGTGAAAACTCCTTGGGATGCGGGGTTAGTATGGTCGGGGCCTTTCTGCTCTTTAGCTTATCGACACAGAAGGACAGACAGTTTAAGCCCTCTGCATCTATTATCATAGGTTTGTTGATCTGGAGCAACTCCTCCGTTAGCTTTTTGGTCGAGTCGGTTATGCCAAGACCCATACCGAAGCAGATAGCCGATTTATCTGATACAAATTCAACAACGCTGTCTATGGAGTCGATTGAGAAAAAGCCAGACTCATCATCAACAGGATAGCTCATGGCCTCAAGGAGTCTTGATTCAAAGGCCGTGTTTATGGATTTTGGCACAACGGCACTCACAAGGCCAACGCCTGTTTTTAATGCAGCCTTAGAGGCCATAATCACCGCACCGGATTTACCTATAGAACCGCCGACTATGGCCAAATGACCAAAATCGCCCTTGTGTGAAGTTGGGCTTCTAAAGTCCAAGTATATCTCATCACTATTTAGAGCAAGGAAATTCGGTTCAAATTCATCTATCACATGCCTTGGTGTCGATATATCCACAACTTCAACATCGCCTGCATACGCCCTGCCCGGATATAAAAAATGGCCCGGTTTTGCCAAAGCAAAAGTCGGGGTCAGATCGGCCTCAACGGCTATACCCATAACCTCGCCTGTATCGGCCTTTATACCACTTGGAATATCAACGCTAACGATAAATGCAGGTGAGGAATTTATTAGTTCAATAGCCCTTTTAAACCTGCCCTCAACCGCTCGGGATAAGCCTGTTCCAAATATGCCGTCTATGATTATATCGCACTCTCTTATGAGTTCCTCGTTGAAATCATCCTCATTCTGAACAAACCTAAATTCTATCCCCATGTTTTTTATTATCTCAAAGTTGGTTTTGGGTGATGGGTTGAGCTTTGCCTCATCAATCAACATATAAACAAACACATTGGCGCCGTTGTTGTAAAGATGCCTTGAGATAGCCAAAGCATCACCGCCGTTGTTGCCCGCACCAACAAAGACAACAGCCAAGGAGCCCTCAACGCTGCCGTAATAATCCAATATCTTATAGAAAGACTTAATGGAGGCGTTCTCCATTAGAACTATGTCCGGTATGCCGGCTTCGATGGCCTTCTTATCCATCTCCCTCATTTGAGCAGCGGTGGATAGCTTCATTTTAAACCTCCTAAAGGAACATTTTTTGCTAACTAATCCCCAGCACAAGAGTGCGAGGTGAAAGATGCTAAAAGTAGCTTTAATTGAAAGTATAGCACCAAAGCAGGCAACATCAAGCCAAAAAGAGACGAAAACATCGAGCGATTTCAAAAGCACGCTGGAGAGCGCAATAAAATCGCAAACAGAAAAACCAACAAAAGAAATAACAAACTCGACAGTAGAAAAACAAGAAAAGGATAAAAAAGAAAAGCATGTTAAAAAAGAACAAGACAGCGAACAGACACCCATAGGAGCAGTTTCTCAGACAAAACCCAAAGACCAAAAAAGCGATAAAAAAACAGATAAAACGGAAGGTAAAGCCGTAAAAATCACAGACAACCAAGACAGGCCAACACACAAAATAACAAAGGAAGGTCTAAAGATAACAGCCAAGGTCAAATTGCAAAATCATCAATCTGAAAATTCAGCAAAAATAGCCACAAAAATACACCATGACGGCAAAAATACAACAGCAAAACCTAAACAAACAGAAGAATCAATTAAGGGCATTAAAGATAAAAAGCTTGAGGTTTTACTAAATAAACAGAAAGAAAGCAAAGAACAAAAAACACAAGATAAAACAACAAACACCAACAAGATAATTTCTGCTAAAGCAGACATAAAACAAAAGATAGAGAGGGAAGCTCAAAAAACAGAAGACAAGAAAACAGGGGATAACAGGGTTGCAAACACCATCAAAAAAACAAACCCAAGGATTGAGAATGAAAAACACCCAACAAACACAGATAGCAAACAAAAAGAAGATAGCCTAAAAATCCGCACAGACAAACAGGATAAAAGCAGTGTTGCCAATACAAAGCCAAAACAGCACAAAGCTGTGGATTCATCGAAAAACCCAATAAAGGTCGATGGCCCAAATCCAAAGGAGAACTCGGCTCTGGCAGAATTACATCAAAAACTGCAAACACACAAAAAAGAAAATACAGAAAAGCATACGGTTTCAGAGGACAAACCAAAAATCGGAACAGAACAGACAAAAAACACACAGAAAGAGAAAGCATCAATAAAGATAAAAGAGGATAAACCCCCCAAAGAAACAATAAAAACAGCCAAAGCTTATCAACATGCCATCGATCAAAGCACAGAAAAAACTAAAATCAAGGCCGCACAACCAAAAAACAAACTCACAGAAGAAATACAGAAGAATAATACAGAAAACACCTCTGACAACAAAGAGGTTCAACAAAAACAAGCCCAGCAATACACACTTCACACAAAACAGCTAAAAACAAACAACAAAGAGGCAAAACCAACAAAGACACAGAAAACCAAAAACAAGACAGCAACAAAAGTAAACCCAAGGAATTTAGCAGAAACAGACCAGACTCAGCAAAAGGATCAATACCTAACAAAAACAGAACGCAAGAAAGAAGCCGTTAAAACCATCAACGAAAGGGTAAAACACAAGGAAAAACCAGATAGCAAAGAGGCTTACTCGCATAAAGAGATAGATACGAAAGAGACCCCAAAAACAGAAAAACAGGACAATCAGGCCACGCTTGTATCGCACATTCAACAAACAAACAACCAAAATCAAGATAACACACAACCAAACAAGGTTGCATACCCCATGGATAAGATCATAGAGCATATAGACAAAATCATAAAGAACAAACCACCCTTTACAAGAAGTCTAAGCATAAGTCTAAACCCACCCCAATTAGGAAAGATAGACCTAAAAGTTGCTTTAGATAAAGCAAAGTCCATAACAGCAACAATTACGGTGCACGACAAAAATATATACAAAACAATATCAAGCCACATCGATAGCCTAAAAGAGTATCTGACATCGCAGGGCATAAAGATAAATAACATAGATGTCCACAACTCATTTAACGAAAACCTAAGCAACCAATTCTCAAACGGGTCAGGAGGCTTTGGGCAACAAACGCATCACAATTCCCAACAGGAGTTTAATTTCTCCAGCTATTCACCGTTTGAGGCCAAAGAAAAGGGGATGGATTTTATAAAAAACACAAAACCGGATCCTATCAAGAAGGGTCTGGACATAACCGCATGAGGTGGAGATATGGATATAGCAAACATAGCAAACCAGGCAAATATTGCAGAAAGCATGAGATCGGATAAGGTAGAGAACCCCAAGGCCACGCTGGATAAGGATGGGTTCTTAAAGCTGCTGGTTGCCCAGCTGCGTTATCAGGATCCCTTAAATCCAATGAACAACGACCAATTTATACAGGAAAATACGATGTTCTCCCAACTCGAACAATTGATGAACATGAACAAAACAATATCAACGCTGCAAGAAAGTCTCACAACAAACCCAAGAGAGTATGCAGCAAGCTATTTGGGCAAATACATATCCACAGGCGAGAATAAGATCAATGTAAGCTCAAGCCATATCGATAGCCTAAGTTTCAATCTCAACAAAGACGCAAAGGTCACAATACACATATCAAACTCAAAGGGAGAGGACATAGCAGATATTGATTTAGGTAAACTAAAGGCAGGCACACATTCGTTTACCTGGAACGGTAAGGACAACAAGGGCAACAGCGTGGCAAACGGCGAATACAGTGTAAGGATAGATGCCGATTACGGGAATGGCATACCCGTAACACTGGATAAAAGCGTTGGAAGGGTGGTTTCTGTAAAATTTGAAGCAGATAAAACCATCCTTATAACCGACACAGGCAAATCCATTCCGCTCTCTGAGGTTCAAAGCATATCAGAGGGAGGTAATCAATGATAAGGGCGCTGTATACCTCAAGCAACGGGCTATTTGAGCAACAGTTGGGGGTGGACAGCATAACAAACAACATAGCCAATATCAATACGGTGGGGTATAAAAAAACCAGACCAACATTCGCATCCCTTCTATATCAGACCCAGCAAATCGGGCTACCCGGCCAAAACCCTATGCAGATAGGATTGGGCACAAAACTTCAGTCCACAGATACAATAATGACCGAAGGCACCATAATAAGCGGTGATAAGGATACGGATCTGGCTATTGAGGGTGATGGCTTCTTTACGCTTTTAGACCCAACCAACAGGGAAGGGACATCTTATCTATTCACCAGGGCGGGTGATTTTTCATTCGATGCAAACGGCGATCTGGTAAACCCAGATGGATATAAGGTTGTTGGATGGCTTGCAGAACAGTCTCAAACAGGCACAGGATACTATATCCCTGAGGATCCAAATACGGGCCTGCCAACCGGCACGGTTGAGCCCATCAACATATCCAACTATGAAAGCGTCCCGGCTGTGGCCTCAACATACATAAGGTTCAAAGCCAACTTAAACTCCTCAAGCGAGGTGGAGGAGTATACGCCATTATCCACATACAGCGACCCCAACCTCCGGGTAAACTTTAATTCTGTATTCAACGACGACGGCAAGCTATTGAATGTTCAAGACGGAGACAACTTCCAGATCAGCTATGATGGCGGAAATACCTGGCATACATACGAATACGATAGCGATGGAACTGTAAGCACAGGAGCAGAGGGGTTTACAACCATAGACGATCTCTTAAGCGACATACAAAACGACCTATCATCCTCAGGTATTACAGCAACAGCCTCCCTTGAAAACGGCATGATAGTTATAGAAAACACGGGAAGTTCAGATATAAACATAAGGGTAAGGCCAACCACAGAGGATCCAACATTTCCAAATCCACAGGAAAACCAAAAACTAACCACGATATTTGAGAATCTGAATCAAATCATAGAGCCAGGAAAAACTGCCTCAACACAACAAATGGAGGTAGCAACGCACACTGTTCATTCCATATTTTACGATTCAACAGGAGAGAAACACAAAATAGATGTAATATTCAAAAGAATCAATCAAAACAGGTGGTCTTATGAGGTTGTTTTACCGGATAATGACGGCACATTAACCAACAACACGGGCATAATAAATTTTGATAGCGGCGGAGGGCTTTCAACATCAACCACCTCGCCAACCGTAGATGTATCATTAAACAACGGAGCCCAACCCACGCAACTACTGATCAATCTGTGGAATACAGACAGTGGTCAATACGAAGGCAACCAATTTACCGGTCTTACTCAATTTGCCATGGATTCAGATACGAGCTTCCAAACGCAAGACGGTTCAACATCGGGGTTGCTAAAAAAAGTGTATGTAGATCAAAACGGAAGCATAATAGGAACATATTCCAACGGTAAATCTTATTCAATAGCCAAGTTAGCCATTTCAAAATTCATGAATCCTCAAGGCTTAAAAAGAGTTGGCAAAACCCTTTTTAGGATAACACCAAATGCCGATTCAGGAGATGTATTATCGTCAAACGGTTTTATAGGTGTTGCAAACGAAGGCGGCAGGGGAAGCGTTCTATCCAAACACTTAGAATCAAGCAATGTAGATTTAGGAGAAGCATTTGTCAATCTCATAGAGTTTCAGAGGGGGTTTGAGGCCAATTCAAAAGGTGTAACGACAGCCGATCAAATGCTTCAGGTGGCCATTCAACTAAAAAGATAGGAATAGGAGGTGAAAAACCATGTTAAGATCGCTCTGGAGCGGCGTTTCCGGGTTAAAATCCGAACAACAGGGAATGGATGTTGTGGGAAACAATGTGGCGAATGTAAACACCATCGGCTTTAAAAAGGGCAGAATAAACTTTGTGGATGTATTGAGTCAAACCATGAGTGCAGCAACAGGACCCGAAGGAAACATAGGAGGAAAGAATGCAACACAGATAGGATTGGGCACAACAGTGGCCGTCGTAGACAACATATTCTCCCAAGGAAGCCTCCAGGCAACAAGCAAAATAACAGACTTAGCAATCCAAGGCGACGGATTCTTCATTGTGAGCGACGATGGAGGAAAAACCTATAGATACACAAGGGCTGGTGATTTTACATTCGATGCCAATGGAAACTTGGTTAATCCCGAGGGCTTCATCGTTCAGGGTTGGCTTGCAAACGAAGAAACCCACAAGATAAACACGGCTGCAAGCATAGAAAACATAGTGGTACCGCAAGACAAAACAGTGCCTGCAGGTGTAACTAAAAACATAACAATCAAAGCCAATCTAAACGGCGGTGATACCATAGAGGAAATGGCTCCGGCCCACGGGACTGTGGATGAGAACAACAACACAGTTGAACCGGACGATATGTCCGTTCTGTTTGATGTAAACGGTGAAGCTATAAATTTGGGAAAGGAATTGGCAACATTCGCAGAAGACAGCACTTCTTTTGGTAGCCTATACGACATAAACGGCAACCAAATCCAGCTATCAAGTGGGGCAACAATATCCATGGATATAACATACGGAGGTATAACATCAACCGCAACCGTAAGCTACCCCTCTGACTTCAAAACTCTTGGAAGCTTTGCAGCTGCTTTAAGTAATGCTGTAACCTCAGCAATAGGTACAAATATACTAAGCTTTAATGTTACAGATGACGGCATGATTCAGGTAAAAAACCTAACAGCCTCTGCCAATGTAACGATTGCAAATATTGCAACAACAAACGATCTAAACAGCTATCTAAAACACGCCCTCATAAACCTGCAAGGTGGAGAGGGCAGAAGCGCCACAATAGCAGCAGGCAAGACACGCACAACGCTGCCGTTCCTTTCGGCAAAAGGCGATGTTCTTGCAATGAGCTTTGATGGGGGTGCCAATTACGACGCATATCGATATGTCCAGTCCGACACAGGAGTGGGAAACAATGACTTTCACACCATAGAGGATTTAAGGGCAGAGATAAACAACGATATTGTAAATGGAGGAAATGGAGAGGCCTGGGCAACCTCAGGCTCATCATCCGATTGGGTCACGATAGATCCAAAATCGGGAGAGATAGTTATAAAAAATAACGGCACAGAGGATCATGTTATCGGTGCTGTTTACTCAAACAATCTAAAATTTGCAACAATCATGGGAACCCTATCAGGCTTGGTGGGAAGCGGTTCTGAGGTAACATCACAGCCATTTGAGGCTGCCGTCCATGTCACCTCAATAGATGTATACGACTCTTTGGGAAACAAACATACGGTTACATTTACCTTCAGAAAGAAGTCATTTGATCCCATAACAAACTACACAACATGGTCTTGGAAAGCCTCGGTTCCTGAGCCAGGAGAGGTGTCAAACGATGAGGGAGAGATACAGTTTGACCAAACCGGTAAGCTTGTGTATCTTTCAAGTCCCCTGGCTATAACCGTGGATTGGAGAAACGGAACGGCATCTCAGGTTATAAACTTAGACTTTGGGGATATAGGTTCATTTGACGGCCTGACACAGTTCTCATTACCATCCCAGACAACAGCCCAGACACAAGACGGTTATCCTGGAGGAAGCCTGCAGAGAATCATGATCAACCAGGACGGTGTTATTGTGGGCATCTTCTCAAACGGAAAAAGCTATCCCCTTGCACAAATAGCTATGGCCAAGTTCGCAAACAACGAGGGATTGATGAAGGAAGGGGGTTCCATGTATTCAGAAACAGCAAACTCCGGAGCACCTTTAATAGGCACTGCAGGGACAGGCGGCAGGGGGACATTTGCACCAAGCCATCTCGAGATGAGCAATGTGGATTTAGCAGAGGAATTCACCAATATGATAATTTACGAGAGGGCATTCCAGGCCAATTCAAGAAGTATAACAACATCGGATCAGATGATTCAGGAGCTTCTGAATCTCAAGCGTTAAAGGGAGGGGGCAACCCCCTCTTTTTTTCTTCCAATATCCCATCCAAGGGCTTTGAGCCTGAAGCCCCTAAGAAATACGGCCTTGCATAATAGCCCCTAAAGAAACCCAGCCGTATCCCCAAAGCCTTAGCTCCACCACTGCTTACCCATCCAAACAACTCCTCACTATCAATCAAAGGAAAGGCCTGCTTTATAAGGGCTATCTCTTTTAATATATCTAAATCCCAATTACTGGATAAGCTATCTGTGCCGATGGCAATATTCACACCGCTTTCCCTTATTTTATACACATCGGGCAATTTTTTTGATATATACCAGTTGCTCCTTGGACAAAGGACCACACTGCCGCCTATATCCTTGATCTTTTTAAAGTCATCCCTGTTGGCAAAAACGGCATGAACAAACAACATACCCCTCTTTATGCAACCCACATCCTTTAGATAATCCCAGACATCTCCATAATCAAATTCACAATCAACCAAACCAAGACCATCCAAAAACCCATACAGTTCGCCTTTTTTACAGACAAACGCCCTCTCGTGTTCACTCTCCAAAAAATGAAGACTCTTAATGCCGGGCAAATTACAGATAAAGCGCATAAGCTCAGGATGGGAGGAATACACAGAATGCGGGCTTACAAAAACCCTTACAGGAAAAGAGTTTATATGCTCAATCTCCCTTTTAAGCCTTTCAACAACCCCCCTTGCCCTTTCCAGATTCAAGGAGTAATTCTCACAAAACACAACGGAGCGAGGAAGTTCACTTGACAATATATTAACCGTCTTAAGCGTATTTGATATATCACCAACGGCAAAAACACCAGACCCCTTAATCTCCTTTACGGCCTCGTTTATACCCCTCTCAATATCCTTATCATCAACATCTATCGATTTTATGTTCATAATGGACGATAGCCAGCGGATAAACCCACCAAACGGCTCTATCCTGTTTTTCGTGTAAGTCAACTCTATATGCGTATGGGCATTGACGAAACCGCAAAACAGAACACCCTCACCGTAATCAACCACATCTATATCCGGGTACGCCCTCTTCAATACAGAAAAACCATCCACATCAACAACAATATCGCCATCTATAACGACACCTTTATCAACGGACAACCTTAAACCGTCGAATATGTATTTAGCCCTTAGCAGTCTCATAAATAGCCCTTCTTATGTTGAGTTTTAACAAAACCATATTTGCTAAAAAAGCAGTAAGGTTGGATACGGCTATAGAGGCCCAAACCCCCTTAACGCCGTAATGCTTAGAAAGAATATAGGCTAAAGGCAGAAGGAAAAACCACAGGTTAAACAGGTTAATCATACTCGGTCTCTTTGTATCGTGCAAAGCCATGGACGACCTTGCTGCAATGGTTGAGGCTATAACAAACGGATAGCTCAAAAAGTAAAAGAACAACACATCCCTTGCAATACTGAAAACACCTGATGCATTAACAAACAAACCCAGCATAAAATCCCTATTCAAATACAAAACCACATTCAACAACCCCACAAAGCATACGCCAAAGAGTATAGCATACCAGGGGGCCCTCTTTAGTCTATCAACCCTCTTTGCACCAAAGTTCTGACCCACAACAACAAAGGATGCATTGGCAATCCCAAAGACCAAAAACAGAAGTACCTGATATATCCTTATTACCACAGAATAACCAGAGATGGCCATCTGCGATATGCCGCCTATTATCCTTATTAAAACAAGCATGCTAACTATACGGAAAAACAGATGGAGGCTGGCATAAACGCCTTTTTTCACTATTCTTTTGATAATCTCAAGCCTGACTCTAAAGGCTATATAAAACCCTCGCCTGAAGAGAAAGTAAAGTTGCAAAGCAAGCCCCAAGAAAACAGACACTATCGTTGAAAAGGCAGCTCCTTTTATACCCATCTTCAAATAAAAGATAAACAACGGATCCAATACGGCATTGAGTGAGTTGGTTAAAACCATAACAATCAAAGCTAAAGACGGCAACGATATAGACCTCAACGAGGAGTTATTGAGGCTGAATAAGAAGTTTAGCCCCAAACCCAAAACCGAGACAGAAAGATAGTTATAGGCATACACAAAAACATCCCCCTTTAAACCTACAAGGGATACAATATCCCTTAAAAAGAAGTAAAATACGGCAACAAGAACAAGGGAGAGAACAACTATAAACCCAAAGGCGTTGGAGTAAAAAAAATAGGCCCTGCTGAACTTTTTAGCCCCCCAGAAATAGGCAATATACATGCCGCATGCCGTTGATATGCCTATGGATATGGAATATATGACCATCATGGTTATGCTGGAGCTTACGAGTGCACCTATGGCCTTATACGATATTCTTGAAACAAAGTATGTATCGACCAAATTAAAGAGGTTCTGAGCCGCCATCTCAAGCATCATGGGTATAGAAAGCAAAACTATGCTTTTTAGAAGCGGCTCTTTCGTAGGATCAACGCTTTTGAACACAACCTATTGACTCAAGAGTGAAAGGCGGGTTTTGGATTCATCTATAACCTTATAAATGTGGGTCTTGATCCAGTGCCTATCCCACCACTCTATAGGGTCAACATAATAACCATCCACGATTATATCAAAGTGCAAATGATCCCCTCCTGCCAAACCCGTTGTATCCGTGATTGCTATATACTGACCCCTCTTTACAAAATCGCCCTCCTTAACCAGAAAGCTTTGAAGGTGGCCATACAGACTAAACACGCCGAACCCGTGATCTATAATTATTGTGTTGCCATAAACACCTAAATAGCCCTCAAACACCACCTTACCCGAATTGGCGGCATTCACCCTTGCGTTCCTAATACTTGCAAGATCATACCCCTTATGAAACTTTGTATCCTTAAGCTCACCCTTGTAATAATACAGCCTCTCATCGTTAAACTTGGCTGTAACCTTTGAATCCTTAAGCTGTAAAAACCTACCCTTCCACAAGAAGCGGGGCTCAGAGTTCGAACATATCTTTCTGATTGTTTCTGTGTTTTTCTCCCTTATCTTTCTGTTAACATACAAGAAATCCTGAATGAGGTTCTCCTTCTTTTGAATCCCCTCCCTTTGAAGTATAGTCCAGACCTTGGTCTTTATGAAACTATCGGTGATATTTATCTTACTCTTCCTTATAGGCCTTCTATTGTAATAGACGGGTATATGAACAATCGTCTCGTTGCCTGCCTTGTCTATAGCATGAATATCCGTCGAATAATCCCTAAGCTTGGATAATTCATAGGTAAAGAAACTCAAATACACATTTGGGTCTGAAAACACACTGCTGGCCTTGTAAGCCCTGAATGGATACTCCTTGCCATCGTGCCTGACGGTTAGATACACCCTTGATAGATTCTCATCCTTAACATAATACACAGCCAGGGCACTGCCGCCTATCGTTATCCTGCTTGTTCCGCTTAAAAGTATCACCTTCGGTGGGGTTGAATCGACTATAACAGGAAAAGAGACGGTCTTCTTAAAACCATTTAAGTAATTGCCCTTGCTGTAATCCTCCACCTCGACAACAAAGGTTGCCTTACCCTCAGGAACAACCTTATTAGCCCTAAAGCTTAAATCAAAACTCTTCAGAAAAGGCTCAGTAAAGGTCTTCTTAAACAGGACAACATCGGTATTTAAAGAGACTATCTTAACGGTAATCTGCTTAAGGGGAGCATATCTATCCTTCACATGTATAACGATATCCTTATTCGAAGAGTAATAGGCCTTTGGACTATCGACCGATATAAAGATGCCATTACCCCTCACAAGGGGCGTGTATTGATAAACCGCATATACAGCAGCAATGAGAATCACAAGAAAAAGCAGCACCCTACCCTTTTTCATTTCTTACCCCCGTTATTCACCCTGGCTTTTTTCTGTTTCAATCTATTTATAAGCTGAGTTATATCCATCTTATTTAGATTTCTATCAACAAAACCGTATATATACGACTCCTTTTTAAGGTTCATAGATAAACCATAAAAAGAGGGAAAGGCATTCAAAACAAACGCCACAACGGCTATCATCAAAAGCCCCTTAAAGGCTCCGAATATAAAACCAAAAAACATATCCAGACCACCAAGCTCGATCTTCTTTGCCATAGAAGACAGAATAAAACCGACAAAGATCAAGACCAGATACACAATCAAGAATATAGAGAAAAACGCAAACCCGTATGCAACAACAGGGGCAACAGGGAATGTGTGTTCAATATAGCTGCCAACCCCCCTGCCAAACATATGGGCAGCCAGAACACCACCAACAAGGGCAGCCAGACCAAACACCTCCCTTATAAGCCCCCTGATTAGGCCCCTTATAGCAAGCACTAACAAAAACAACCCCAAAGCTATATCAACTACATTCATCCTTCCTCACCCTGATTGTTTTAAAGTTAGAGTAAATAACCATTCCCGTTTTGGCATTCTTGGGCTTTTTCACATACTTAGCCTGCGTATAATCCACATCGACCATCTCTAATTTTTTAGCCCCGCTTCTGCATGCCGCTATTCTTGCTGCCTTTATTTTAACACTATCATCAACATCTTGCAACTTCGAGGGCACCTTTAAAACCACATGAGAGCCCGCAATACCCTTTGCATGAAACCATAAATCGTTCTTTGAGGCAAGTTTAAGGCTGACTATATCGTTGCCATATGCATTCTTGCCCACATAGGCATCATACCCCTCTATTACCATGTGTTCATACGGTAAGTAATCAAGCCCCTTGCGTTTTTTTGGTTTCAGAGGGAGCTTTATCAAACCCTCCTTCTGCGCGATAGACTTTATACTTTCAACATCATCAACCGTTGTGGCCTGCTCAAGGTCAAACAAGAGCTGCCTGATAAATCCTATCTCCTCTTCAGTTTGAATAAGCCTCTGTTTTACTATCTCTATACTGTGTTTGGCCTTCTTGTACTTTTTATAGAAATTCTGAGCATTCTCAAAGATGTTCAACTCTGGATTTATGGGTATTTTGATACTTTCCTTCGTATAGAGATCCTCAACCTCGACAAAACCCTCATAACCCACCTTGAGATTGGGCCTTGCAAAGAGATTTTCTGCATAAATCCTGAATTTATCGTAATCCTCCGCCTTTTTAAGCTCACCCCTAACCTTCTCAAGCCTCCTCTTTAAGGAGTTAAGCCTTCTTGTAAAGACCCTCCTTAAGTTCGATTTTATATTGTCAAACTCAACCCTTTGCGGCTTTTCTATGAACATATTGTAGAGAAACCCATTATCAACACGGCGAACGGATATGGGCATATAAAACGGATAGACCTCATTTTTAGGATACAGGTGCAGCTCAAAGCTTCTTTTTTCAAAGGCATCCCTTGCAGACCTAACAAACCCTAAAAACATCCGTTCATCGGTCAAAAACCTCCTCAAATGCCCAGAAAGCCCCAATATATCTTCATTATGCCTATACTTTAACACCAGGAGGGCCTCATCATCCTTTAAAATATCGGGCATATTGGATACAGGCGGAATGTAAGGCTTTTTGGGGGCAATCTGCCTCGATGAATCTGTGTATTTATACGCCTGAATAACAGCCCCTTCCCCATCGGTTAATATCAGATTGGCCAGTCTTCCCATTATCTCAAAGACCAATCTATACTCATAAACAATATGGCCCCTTTTGTCCTCAAGGATAAAATACACAACCCTTTCAGAATAGCTCTGCTGAATCCCTGTAAGCCTTAGCCCCTTTAGTTTCTTAGACAGAAACATCATAAAGTTAGGGCAATCCTTAATCTCATCCTTTAGCTTATCTTCAAAGGGCATCAAAAAGCTGTTCTGGGGTGATAGGCTAAAATACAATCTTTTATTAGTATCGTAAAACGAGATAGAGTAAATACCAAAAGGATGACAATGAAGGGATCTAACTTTTTTTTCTAAGAATATATCCCTTGATTGCTCTATGGCGTATTTAAAAAGATAGTGATTCATGAAAAGCAAAAAAGAGGCAGCATCAAGCTACCTCTTTTTCATCATCTTGAGGCGTTTAAGGAGCTTCTTTCTTGCTGCTAAAGCCTTCTTCTTCCTTCTCTCGCTGGGTTTCTCGTATCTCTCCCTCTTTTTGATTTCTGAGAGTATCCCAGCCCTTTCACACTGCTTCTTAAACCTCTTCAGAGCCTCCTCGAAGTTCTCATCCTCCCTTACAATAACGCCCGGCAACCAAATCACCCCGCTTTCTGTTCTTTATCTTAATAGGAATTATATTAAAAAAAGCTTATAGGGTCAACATCAAAATACAGTCCACCCTGCCCACCCTTTTGCTTACCTTTCATAAGTTCATTATAAACACTACCCTTCAGGTATGCTATATCCTCAATAATAGAACTGCTTTTTATGATTATATGATACCTGTATCTATTTCTCAACCTAAAAATAGGGCATCGTGAAGGCCCAAGAAAATCAAACCTACCCTCAAGCCTCTCCTTCACCAAACCTATCAACTCCCAGGCCTTATCTTTATTGGTGGACTCAGAAACCACCCTGATAAGCCTGCTAAAGGGGGGATAATTCATAAGCCTCCTAATTTTGAGGCCACTCTCAACAAAACCCTCATAATCATGCTCCTTTATGTATTTTAGAAAGGGGTTATCCTGGCTATTCAGCTGTATTATAACCCTGCCCGGCTCCCTTCTGCCGCTTCTGCCGGCTGTCTGCATGATTAAAGAGACCGCCCTCTCCTCAGCCCTAAAATCCGGCATAACAAACAGCGATTCAAAATCAAAAACCACAACAAGCCCTATCTGCGATATATCATGCCCCTTGGATAACATCTGGGTGCCTATGAGTATGTCTATCTTCCCATCCCTCAGGCTATTTATAATCCTGTTGAATTCGCCTTTTTTAGCCGTGGAGTCCCTATCAAACCTCTCTATAACAGCCCCAGGAAAGGCCCTTTTTAGCTCCTCCTCAATCATCTGAGAACCCACACCCCTATGGAGCACATTCAAAGAACCGCACTTAGGGCAACTCCTAAAAACCTCAAATACACCGTCGCACCAGTGGCACTTTAAGACATCCTCCTTCTTGTGAAACTTCAACGATACACTGCAATTCGGGCAAAGAAACACATAGCCGCAATCGCCGCAGACCAGATAGTTAGAAAAACCCCTCCTGTTTATGAGCACCGCCACCGTCTTTTTTGAGTTCAGGGTATCACCGATGGCCTCAAGCGTCTCTTTAGCAAATAACTCATCGCCATCGGGCCTAACAAACTCCACCTCGGGCAACCTTATCCCGCCGACCCTTTGATGCATTTCAAACATCCTGAACTTCCCCGTTTTTGCCTTGTAATATGTTTCAAAGGAGGGTGTTGCAGAGCTCAAGATAACGGGAATCCCCACGCTTTTTGCCCGATAGATGGCAACATCCTTTGCGTTGTATAGCGGCTGGCTCTCCTGTTTATACGACTCGTCGTTCTCTTCATCAACAACAACAATCCCCACATCCTTGAAATTGACAAACACAGCCGATCGGGTGCCAATAAGAATAGGCCTTCTGCCTGTATTGAAATCAATCCAGTTGTCAAACTTCTGCCTTCCGGTAAGCCTGGAGTGTATAACACTAATGGCCTCATTGGAGAAACGCTGAGAAAAAACATCTATGTATTGAGGTGTCAGAGCGATCTCTGGCACCAAAACAACGGCCTTTTTACCCCTCCTCAAAACCCTCTCTATAAGGCTTAAATACACCTCTGTTTTGCCGCTTCCAGTAACCCCGAAGATTAGATTCACAGAAAAGCCTTCCGTATCTATGCTATTTACAATCTCCTCTTGCTGCATGTTCAGCTTAAAAGGCCTTTCTCTGAATTCTAATGAGGCAACGACGGGTTTTAAATCTATGGGTTTTTTTGTTTCGAACAGCTTTTTAGGAAGAGCACTCCTAAGGAGCATGCCTTTGGCTGCCATGAAATAGAAGGAGAAAAACTCAAGGGTCTTAATAAGCTCACAACTTACAACGGGTTCTTCATCTAATTGCTCAATTACAGGCTTTGTTTGATAATCGGGTTCATCTTCTTCTTTTAAAACAACACCTATCCTGACCCTGCCCTTAAAATCAACCAGCACCCTCTGGCCAACCTTCAACCTTTTATCCGACCTATAGACAAAACCTTCATCTATAGCCAAAGGAAAGAGCACGCTATAGAAAAACACTATTCAAAACCCTTAAGCCTGCAAACAAAACAAACATCGCCAAATGTGGGATAGCCGCAAACCCTGCAGTGGTGAAGCTCCTCTTTTGCCTTTTTCTTCAAAAGAGGCCTTAAGTTTTTCAAAAAACCCTGATAGAAGTCTATCTTTGTGGCGGGCGATTCATACTCTATCCTGTTTAGGTGCCTCTTGTAAGAGGAGAATGTCGCCCCCTTGCTAAAGGGACATCCGCTTGTTAAATAATCGATGCCTTTGAAGAATGCATAGGCCGCAATCTCAAACTCAGTCAGTCTAAAAAACGGCTTAACCTTCCTTAAAAGTCCATCTTCGTCAGGTAAAACCGGCGCCTGATCCTCGAGGTATTCCATCTTCCAATGCAAAACATTGGAAAAGAGCCTCGATGTCTCATCGTCTAAATTATGACCGGTTGCCAATACATCAAAACCGCCCCTTAAGCCCTCCATATTGAAGTAATAGCGCTTAATCCTTCCGCAAACAGCACATGCAGGCCTTTTTAGCTTTTTAACCACCTCGGGTATGGGTATACCCTCTTCTTTTAAATCAACAACCCTAAGCGGAGCATTGAATCTTTCTGAAAAGGCCACAACCTTCTTTCTTGCCAGCTCACTAAATCCCGATATACCCAAATCCACAAATAAGGCCGTTACATCATAGCCAAGCTCAACTAAAGCAAGCCACAACGACATGCTATCCTTGCCACCCGACACAGCAAGAAGTATCCTCTGCTTTTTGGTAAACATTCTAAACTGTTTTATAGCCTTGTTTAGCTGATTGTAAAAAAACAGCAAAAAGCAGTCCCTACAGAACGCAGCATTGTGGCTTCTTAATTCAACCTCAGCCTCTTTCTTACACCTTCTACACTTCATCCTTTAGAATACACCACCCTCAACAGAATCTTTTCATCTCCACGAATAACAACATCCCTCGTTAGAAGCCTATCCTTGCAGATCACCAATACCTCAAACGGCAAAAAACCCAACTCTTTTAAGATTTTACCCACACTCACAGGCGTTCTAAATTCAAAAACCCCAGTCTTCCCTTCTATCATTACCTTAACCATAGCCCCTCTATTTAATCATAAAATATTGCATTTTCAAGATAATTTGTGGTAATTATTACCTGATGTGTTCCTTTATAGAATTTCTGATGGTGTTTGCATTCATACTGATAATCATAGAATTCCTCATAAGCAGCGGAGGCATATTTGCTTTTTCGGGCATAACAGCCTTTATTTTAAGCATGGTGCTTTTGTTCATAATGGATATAACCATACCAAGAATTGTTTTGGATGTCGCTATACCATCCTTCATAATACTCGCATCACTAAGCCTGATAAGTGTATATCTCGCCTACAAAGCCCAAAAAAGGAAACCCATTATCGATGGAAAACAGATCATCGGCAAGACGGCCGTATGCACAAAACCTATAACCCCCCAGACTGAAGGACAGATAGAGGTGGACGGCGAAATCTGGACAGCCACAGCAGAAGAGGCCATCGATAAAGGCGAAAAGGTTGTTATAATCGATCAGGATTCACTCAAGGTAAGGGTCGGAAAGCTCACCGATCAGCAAAATCCCTAATAAAACCTTGCATTTCTCCAAAAAAGGTGTATAGTGGGAGTTGTAAAATTACACCATATAAACAAGGTGAGAAGATGGAAGATAGGTCTTTTGGTTTGTTTAGCAAGAAAGAATGCAAACAGATGCGGATGCTTCTTAATGCCCTTCAAATACCATCTCTTCTAATAAACAGAAAGCACGAGATACTCTTTCAGAACAACATGTCAAGGCGGTTATTCGGGGCAAAGATTGGCGGTATCTGCTGGGAGGAGTTCTGGGGTGGTAAAACACTCCCAGATCATCAGAAAAACCTATACAGGCATGGCATAATAACAGACGATATGCGTTGCACATTTTGCGAGTCAGACAGGGCCCTTGATGAGAAAAAGCCCATAATGAAAGAGTTAAAGCTGGCTAACAACTATTGGGAATCGTGGTGGGTGCCCATAACCGACGATATATTCCTTCACTATTTCATAAACATAACAAAAATCAAAGAGAGCGAAGAAAAATACAGGGAATCGGAGAAATTCCTCAGGCAGATAGCAGACCTGGTGCCGGATTTAATATGGGCAAAGGATGTAAACAAAAGATTTATCTTCACAAACAAAGCCACATGCAAAACACTTCTAAACACAGAAAACACCGACGAGCCGATAGGCAAAACATTAGATTACTTCGTTAGAAAGATAAAACAAAAAAGGCCTTCTGATGATAGCTATTACACAATAGACAAGATCTGCAACCAAACAGATAACAAGGTCCTGGCATCCAAAAAAGCTGAGCAGTTTGAAGAAGCGGGAAACATAAAGGGTAAAAGGGTATACCTCGATGTCATAAAGGTTCCATGGTTTGAAGAAAACGGCTCCCTAAAGGGCATAATAGGCACAGCAAGGGATATAACAAAACAGAAACTAATAGAAAACGAACTAAAGAAAACGCAAGAAGAGCTCAAACAATCGCTATCCTATCACAAAGCCCTGTTTAAAAATAACGCCGCTATGATGCTCGTGGTAGATGAAAAAAGAACAATCATAGATGTAAACCCGGCTTTTCTTAAGGCATTCAAATACACAAAAGAAGAGTTGGTAGGCAAAAACACATCAATCCTCCACATAAACAAAGAGTATTACGAAAAATTCTTTCTGCAATACAAAGACATACTCGATGGAAAGAGGGAAACAGATACAACCGAGTTCTGTTTCAAAAGAAAAGACAACACACTGCTGTGGGCCGAGGTTAAGGGATCGTATATAAAACTATCAGAAGGCAAGACGGGCATTATCTGGAGTGCGATAGATACAACGCAAATCCACCAACTAAAGGAACAACTGAAACATCAGGCAATGCACGACCAATTAACAGACCTATACAACAGATATGCATTAGAAGAAGAGCTAACAAGAGCCATAGAAAGGGCAAAGAGAAACAACACATTGCTTGCCGTTTGCCTTATAGATTTGGATAACTTCAAACCCATAAACGATAAATATGGACATGAGGTTGGAGATATTGTTCTAAAAACCATCGCCAAAAGACTAAAGGCAACGATAAGAAAATCAGACTTTCTTGCAAGGTTTGGAGGGGATGAATTCGTTTTGCTTTTAGAAAACATAAAGGGACAAGAATGTCTTGAGTCCATATTCAAAAAAATAGAAAAAGCTGTAAGGGAACCTATTTACATAGACGGACAAAGAAAAGTAAATGTGGGTTTGAGCATGGGTGTTTGCGTGTATCCTAAAGCCACACCTGACAATCCCGACCTGCTTTTACGCAACAGCGATATAGCTATGTATGAAGCAAAAAAGAATAAGGACAAACGGGATAGGTTTTATCAGATGTATTGCCATCTAACAGCAAACACCTCTCAATAAAACCAAGAAGGGGATAAACTATGCGGTTTGGTGTGAGGTTTAGACTAAATCCTGGGGAGTTTTTGCCTTCGGATTATCGCAGACATGCACTATCGTTTATCAAAGAAGCCCTAAAAACAGCGGATGAGGAGTTGTTTGAGCAGTACTATTCAAAGCAGAACAAACAAAAGCCTTTCACATTCTCGTTAAGCTTTAAACCGTCCCAAAAGAAGGAGAAGGGCAAAATCTACCTACAGTCGCAAGATGTTGTATTTTACTTCTCGTCCTTTGATGCAGCAACTTTAATTGCCTTGTACAACGGTATTAAAGAGATGTCAAAAAACAAGAGCTTGAGTTACTTTAACAACGAACTGTCCGTATCAAAAATTTTTTATGTTAACACAAGAAGCATCACATACACCACCATAACCTTCAAGACGCTATCGCCGATTCTTGTCAGAAACATAGAAGATAAAAAGGGGAAGGGCTTTTTAAAGGCTAAAGATCCAATGTTCTTTGAAAACCTCTTTTTTAATGTAAAAAGCATGGCGCGGGAGTTCTTAAAATATGACCTTCAAAAAGATGAATTTAATGTTGTGGATCACAATCTGACATATAGCATAGCAAGTCTGTATGGCGGTGAGATAGCAAATAAGGGGCTAATAACAATCAATGCGCCTATACCCATATTGGAGCTTATATACCATGCCGGTATCGGCGCAAAGCGTTCACAGGGTTTTGGCATGCTGGAGGTGATGGGGTGAAAGAGAGGGTTTACATTGGTGATTGGCTTTACAATGCGGGAATAGTGGGCTTTCTAAATATAAATTCTCATCTGTGGGAGTTGAAGGAAGATAGATTGCTTTCGAAGGATAAAGATGTTTTATATTTTGGTGATAATTATATAGAGTTCGATAGAAGGATATTTGAAGGGTTTGCAAAGAGGTTTTTTGATTATGCTTTTGAGCAGTACGGGAGATACGAGAGTTTATTGAAACTATTTAACGAGTACATAGAAGACCTAAAAGCTCTAAACAATAAGGAAGATCTGGGCAGGTTGAATAAGAAATACTTTAATGAGAAATTGAAAGGCGAAGAAATAGCAACTAAGCTGCCCAATGAATTGTTGGATAGGTTGAAAAAAATATTAAACGGATTCAGCTTCTTAAAAAATAGAATTGGGAAAGTGCCGACGAAGAACGAGATCAAAAATGACCCTTCTGTTCTTGTATCGACACTTATAAAGGCCATTGAAATTATGAAAGAAAACAAAGGGGAACTGTGGGAGAGCGATGTTCAGATTTATTTAAGAAAAATATACGGTCAAAAGAGCTTTCTAAACAGATCCGTAAATAAAAATCGATTTGATAAATTTTATAAAGATTTTGAGGAGCCGCTGAGCAAGAATAAAACAAAACGAGATCCTGAACTTCGTTGTATTTTTTGCATGGAGAGAAAAGCAAAAAGCAATACCCTTTTTGATACCGGTATTTCAAAGTTTTATGGCCTCAATCCCGATTCTATAAATTTTGTATGGAACTTTGCTCCAAAGCTTCCCTTATGTGATATTTGTGAAATTACCTACTTTTCGTATTTTGCAGGGTTAACGCCTGTAAGGAGAGACAACAAAACGATCTTTTATTTTGTGAATTCCGATAGTTCCATATATGACTTGGTGAAAGAGAATCTGTTGCTAAAGAATGTTTTGACAATGGATGTTTCCCAAAACGCCCTTTTGGATTTCTTTACACAAATAGTTTTGGAAAGCTCATACAGGGAAGCGATTTATACGCTACAAAACATTGCCGTGATGGAGCTCGATCTTTCAAGCGATACAACTCCAAAGGTTTACTCGTTTAATCTATCAACAGAAAAAGCCAAATTCTTAAGGGATTCTAAAAACAAAGACGATCTTAAGGCGCTCTCACGGTGCTACTACAAGATAAAGGATGTAAAGATTTCTGTGTTGCCTGAGGTGATGCATTTGATGTTGGAAGGTAAATTTTACTTTGATTACCTAAATAAACTTACAAAATTGTATATAGCGGCTCGAAACAATTCAAGGAATTACGAAGCAAAAATAAATGCATACCAACTTCAGATCTTAAATAGACTGGTTTTTAATTTTACTACAAAAATAGACGGAGGTGCCAAAATGAACACTTCAGAAAAAGAGATGTGGCATGTATACAAGAAAGGAGAGGAGATGGCAAGTTTGCTTAAATCAAGAAATGCGGAAAATAAGATTTCTTCTGTTTCATATAAGCTTTTAAATTCTTTGAGGATTGGAGATACAAGACAGTTTATGGATGTTTTAATTAGAACATATATGGCCTATGGAAGGGAAATCCCATCATCTTTTGTCAAGGCACTTCAAGATAAGGAAACCTTTTATGCTTTAGGATATAGTTTTCTAAACGGCCTTTTGGGTGAAAGCTACTCAAATCAGATAGCAAATGAAAAGGAGGTTGAGGAGAATGATTAATTTAAAACCGCAGGGTCTAACTGTTTCTTTGATCTTTGAGGCGATGAGTCTAAATTATGGTGAAGGTGTGGGCAATATTTCTGAGCTTAAAAAGCTTTCAAGATCCGGTGAATTTCTATCCTATGAATCCAGACAGGCCTTGAGATACGATGTTTATAGAATGCTTAAGGAACAATTTGGTATAGACTCTGATAGAGAAGATCCGTTAACGGCTGAGCAAGATGTGGTTCAATTCAAATCCGAGGCAAATATAAGGGATTACATAGAGGCTGATCTCTTTGGATATATGAAAACGGCAAAAAGCAAGAGTTCGCTTACAAGACCAGCGGTTGTTAGAATAACGCCGGCTATTTCTCTTGAACCTATGCTTTCCGACATTGAATTTGGAACAAACCTCAACTTTGCTCAAAGAACGGGCGCGAATCCAAATCCATTTCAGTTTGAGCATCATTTGTCTCTTTATTCATACACTGTAACAATAGAACTGGACAGAGTAGGGGAAGACCCAAATGATGTCATCTCTATTGAGCCAGAAGAAAAGGCAAGAAGGGTAAACATGGTTCTGGATGTTTTAAAGGTTTTAAACAGAAACATAAAAGGAAGAACAGAAAATTTAAACCCATTGTTTGCAATTGGCGGTGTTTATAATGTAAAGAATCCGTTTTTCATGGGGAGACTAAGGGTAAGATATAACAGGGAAACAAGGAAACATATTTTAGAGACACCCATTATAGAGTCTGCTCTTGAGATGTCTTTTGGAGGGGAAAATATTAAAGACAGAACCCATATAGGTATAGTGAAGGGGTTTTGGGAAAATGAGGAAGAAATCAGAAAACTTGTTAGTGAGGGCAATTATCACAACATAAACGACTTTTTGAGACCATAAAGCAACAAATCAGAGATTACTACGGTGTGAGAAAATGAAACTGCTAAAGATCAAGGCTTATCAGGTTTTTGCAAATTATAGAAAGCCCATGTGCTTCAACTACTGGGACACGTATCCCTTGCCACCATTGTCGACAATAAGGGGTTGGTTTCATACGGTATTGAGGGCCGATAGATATATACCGATGGCTATGAGTATACAGGGAAGTTTTAATAGTGTTGTTCAAGACCTGCAAAAGATTATAAAGTTCGACAGGAAAGGCAAAGCAAAAGAGAAAGGCTATCCAATACTTGAAGATTTTAATAAAACCTTAAATAAGTCTCCAACTTATGTGGCGAATGTTTACGATGTAAATCTGACCATTTACCTGGAGGCGGAAGTTGGGTATCTTGAAAAATTCAAGGAAAATCTGCTAAAGATAGAGTATCCATCCTTGGGAAGAAGAGAAGATTTGCTCCGAATAGACTATTTAGATTTTATTGAGCCCGTACTGCATGATTTCTCTGAAGACGAACATATAATAGACTACGGAATCTATTTAAACAAAGAAACCGCAAATAAAGTCAGGCTCAGGGGCATAAATTACAGGATGAGTTTTAAATACGATGGGGATCTTCTAAATAAATTGGGGGTCAGGTATTTTGAAAAGAGGGATGTAGTCTACATAGACAACGGATTGATCGAAGAGGGAGAGTTTCTGTTTGACGAACAAGACGGGCGTTTGATTGATTTAATAGGTGATGTTGATGAGTGAATTTTATGCGAAAGTTTATTACAAAAATAAGAAGGCGCGCCCTGAAACCTTGAAGGAGCATACTTTAAACCTTCTCGTTGAGCTGAATAGACTGAAAGAGATCTACGGGCGAGAGATAGGCAGAGAGAGCAATTTTTGGGAAGCCTTAAGGATAGCCTGTATATTCCATGATTTAGGTAAGATATCCTCACACTTTCAGGCAAAGATAAAAAGGCTGTTGAAGGAAAAGCATGAAATACCGACAGAGCTTGATAGAGAGATACCCCATAATTTTTTGTCGGGGATTTTTTTGTACACTCCAGAGGCGAGGAAAGCGATCAACAAAGAATTATTTGCTAAGGTTTTATATTCGGTTTTGTTTCACCATAGCAGGAGTCTGGATTTTGATGAAGAGGATTATAAGAATGTTGTAGAGCACGACCTAAGCAAAAACATTAAATATTTGAGTTGGCTGAAGAATCTTGGTGTAGAAATACCTGAACTTCCAAGGGAAAAAGCTAGGATAGTTTATAAAAAGATAGAAAAGTTTTATAACAACAGGGACGAAATTCCAGAACTTAAAAAATGCAAAACCTTTATTCTTTTAAAGGGACTATTGCATAGATTGGATCATTCAGCATCAGCACACCTACCAGTTGAACAGGAAAGAATAAAGGACCCGGATGGGAAACTTTTGGACTACCTATCGCGAAAACCCGATTTTAGAGGCTTAAAACCCTTTCAGCAAAAGGCGAGTGAATTAAGAGATAAAAATGTTTTACTGATCGCCTCAACAGGCATGGGAAAAACAGAATTTGCAATTAACTGGATAGGAAAGGACAAAGCCTTTTACACGCTCCCCGTAAGGGTTTCTGTAAATGCAATGTATAAGAGGCTTTGTGATATTTTTGATAAAGAACACATAGGGTTGCTTCACAGCGACGCACTTTTTTACGGTTTCGAAGGCTTAGAGAGATTTGAGGATGCCTTATCTTTGGAGGAGCATCTATCACGTGTAGAGGCTACCCGTCAGTATTCAATGCCGATCACGGTAACTACTGCAGATCAGATATTCACCTCCACACTAAAGTATCCCAACTATGAGAAGATCTATGCTACGCTTGCCTACTCAAAGGTTGTTTTAGATGAGCCGCAGAGCTATTCGCCCGACACATTGGCTATAATAGTTAAAGGCTTGAAAGATGTAGCGAGGCTTGGCGGGAAGTTTTGTATCATGAGTGCTACAGTTCAGCCTTTTTTGATGGAGCAGTTAAAGGAATTTGGTGTTGATATCTTACCACCTGTTTTGAGCCAAGAGACAAAACACAGAATAAAACTTGAAAATAGACCCATAAGTGAGCTGAAGAATCAAATTATAAAGGAATTCAAAAAAGGAAAAAAGGTGCTTGTACTGGTTAACACAGTGAAAGAGGCACAAAGCATCTTTGAGAACTTGAAAAAACTGAAGAAAGATTTCGATTTAAATGTGAAACTACTACACTCGCTTTTTATACAAAAGGACAGACAGAAAAGGGAAATGTTAATAAGAAGATATCCGCATCATTCAATTCCTGTCATATGGATATCTACACAAATTGTGGAGGCATCGTTGGATATTGATTATGATATTCTTTTCACAGAAATTGCTACACTCGATTCCTTAATTCAAAGAATGGGAAGGGTTTTCAGGAAGATAGGAAGAAAAATAAATGGGGATGATGAGCCTAATGTCATCGTAGCCACTGATGAACCGTCTGGCAGTGGAAAAATCTATGACAAGGATATAATACAACGTACGCTTGAGGCCTTGAGAGAGTTTGATAACAAGGTCTTAACCGAACAGGACAAGCAGCGCCTTATGGAAGAAGTGTATGATTTAAGCAGAATAGAAAGTACTGAGTTTTACGGAAAATTTCAGAAAAATTTAGAGTTACTGAACTTGGGTTTTGAGTCCGAAGATAAAAGAGAGGCTCAAAAATTCTTTAGAAATGTTATGAATATAAATGCTATTCCTGGAAATGTTTACAAAGAAAATATTGAGTTGATAGAAAAATTAACCGAGACAGCACTTGATAAGTCTAAAGATTATCGTGACAGAATTTTAGCTCTTTACAAATTAAACCAATTTACGGT
Organism: Hippea sp. KM1; assembly: GCF_000526195.1. NCBI lineage: Bacteria > Pseudomonadati > Campylobacterota > Desulfurellia > Desulfurellales > Hippeaceae > Hippea > Hippea sp. KM1. Next base: position 482,913 of record NZ_JAFP01000001.1, on the reverse strand, counting down.
TAGTATTCCGTTTTTTAAAGTAAAGACTCCCCCTGAGCAAATAGCGAAAGGAAAGCTGTTTACTGTGAACCTTAGATACGATCCGGAAAAAGGTGTAACAGATGAAGAATTGTCAAACATCATTTGATAGAAACTTATTAACCCTTGACCGCTCGCCGATAATCACTGGCACACAGGTGAATTACTTTTTTGTATGCAAAAGGAAGTTGTGGCTTTTTAGCAAGCAGATCGGCATGGAGCATACTTCTGAACTTGTGCAGATTGGCTCTGTTATACACGAATCATCTTACTCAAGGAAGAGGAAGGAGATCGAGCTTGAAGGTATAAAGATAGATTTTTTTGAGAAAACGAGGGGTTTGATCCATGAAGTAAAGAAATCAAGGGCGATAGAAGATGCCCATATTTGGCAGCTGAAGTACTACCTGTATCACTTCAAGCTGTTAGGCTTGCAGATTAGCGGCGTTTTAAATTATCCGCTCTTAAGAAAAACATTAAAAGTGGAACTTACAGAAGAAGACGAAATAAGACTTGAGGAAATTCTGAGACAAATAAGACAGATAGTAGCTAACTCCACACCACCTGAGCCTATAAACGCAAGTCTTTGCAAAAAGTGCAGCTATTTTGAGTTTTGCTATGCGTAACTACTATATTTTCAGATCAGGGCGCATAAAAAGAAAGGACAACACGATATTTTTCGAAACCCAGGAGGGAGAAAGAATACCATTGCCGATAAATGACATAGATTCCATATACCTATTTGGTGAAATAGACCTAAACACAAAACTTTTAAACTTTTTGTCACAGAACAACATTATGGTCCATTTTTTCAACTATTACGGATTTTACACAGGGACATTCTATCCTAAAGAGTTTCTAAACTCCGGAGAGGTTATTGTAAGGCAGGTTGAGCACTATCTCGATAGAAACAAGCGATTACTTTTGGCAAAAGAGTTTGTTAGAGGCGCTATTTACGGTAGCATTCAAAACTTAAAAAGGTACAAGCATAAGCTTGGCGATGAGATTGAAAAGTTAACGCAGTTATACGAAGCCTCGGCTGTTCAGGATTCGGTTGAGCAACTCATGGGCATAGAGGGCAACGCAAAAGATTTGTATTATTCGACGTTTGAAAAGATAATTGAGCAGGATATAGACTTCAAAAGGCGGGTTAAAAATCCGCCGGATAATATGATGAATGCCTTGATTTCGTTCGTTAATAGCATTATTTACTCAGAAATCTTAAAAGAAATCTATAAAACCCAACTCAACCCTACAATAAGTTATCTCCACGAGCCTGGGTTTAGGAGATTTTCGCTATCTTTGGATGTTTCAGGGTAGTGTAAAATTACTTGTGTCACCCTTTGAAGGGAGAGGGGTTATATGTTATAACCCCTCTTTGACACTAACCCTTCAAAGGAGGAAAAACACATGTATGATTTGATTTTTACACAATTGAAGGAAGAATTCAAGTCAATGATTGAAAGGATCATGAAAGAGGAAAGAGACAGGTACTTAGAAGAGAACAAATCAACAAGGGCAAATGGATATTACACAAGGTCACCAAAAACAATATTAGGTCAGATGGAGCTTTCCATCCCCAGAACAAGGGACGGCAAGTTCAAAAGCGATGTATTGCCTGAGAGAAAGAGGGTGATGTTTCTCCTTGATGACATAATAAGGGCAATGTTCGTGTCTGGAGTCTCATCAAGGAAGGCAGGCAAGGTTTTAGAAAATCTCATTGGATGTTCCATATCATCCCAGTTTGCAAGCTATATTTCCGACATACCAAAAGAGGTCATAGAGGAGTTCAAAAACAGAAGGTTGGATGATGAGTATCCAGTCCTATACATAGATGCAACATACCTGCCTCTGAAGAGGGACAGTGTAGAAAAAGAAGCAGTTTATGCTGTTCTGGGATTGAGATACGACGGCAGAAGAAACATACTTGCATACTTCCTACCTGGAGGCAATGAGAATACACAGATGTGGAGAGAGATATTTGAGGACCTAAAATCAAGGGGACTAAAGAATGTCAGAATGATAATCAGCGATGATCTAAAAGGGCTCTCAAGATCAATAGAGGAGGCATTCCCCAAAGCAAAGCATCAGCTATGCTGGTTTCATCTGAAGAAGAACATAAAAAGCAAGGTGAGAAAGAGACACTGGGATGAGATGCTGAAAGAGCTAAACCAGATAATGGAGGCTAAGACCCAAGAGGAGGCAGAACTCTTGATGAATGAGTTCATCGACAAATGGAGTAGGCTCTATAAATCCCTAAACAGCCTAAAAAGTAAAGTCAAGAACTATACACACTTCTCAAACCTCAATGAAAAGATAAAGGTATACTTTTCAACAACAAACTGGATGGAGAGGTGTTTCAAGGAATTAAAGGATTCTTTAAGAATTAGGGGTTATCTCCATTCTGAGGACAGTGCTGAAAAGTTCCTTTACCTTTTCTTCAAAGATAAGGATGAGAAGTATTCATCAAGAAAGCTCAGATACTCTGAATACCTGATGGAGGCTTTTGGATAGATGGGGAAACTAAGTGAACCAAACAGGAAGAGGGGTGACACAAAAAAGTTGACATTGCCTGTTTCAGAGATTTTTAAGCCAATTTTTGGAGATAGAGTGATATTCGAGCTTTTAAATGATGGCAAGTTGAGTAAAAAGCATTTCGATAAGAGCCTTAATTTTGCGTATCTGTTGGAAGAGGGCAGAAAAATAGTGGTTCAAGAGATAGAAAACAAGCTAAATAAAACCATTTTGCATAAACAATTGAGAAGAAGAGTAAGCTATAGGAGGTTAATCCGGCTTGAGCTATACAAGCTTATAAAGCACCTTTTAAAAGAGAAGGTTTACAAGAGCTTCAGGATTTGGTGGTAGATGTACATTGTTGCTGTTTATGACATATCGACTATAGAAAAATCAGGTCAAAGAAGGTTAAATAGAATAATGAAGCTGTTCAGAAAGTACCTTCACCATACGCAAAAATCGGTTTTTGAGGGTGAGTTGAGCGAAGCAAAATTTTTCTCGCTAAAGAGGGAATCTGAAAAGATAATAAACCCCAAAGAGGATTACATTGTATTTTACAGAATTGACAACCCCCGCAATGTGGATAGAATAACAGTGGGTTTGGATTTCGACCCAACTGATAATTTTATCTAATGCACTACTTGAGGTTGGAGAATTTTCGGAAGCAAAACTGTAAGTTTGATTTTAGAAAAAGCCTTACGCAAAAAGGAATTTCGTTGTTCGGGAAGATGGGTTTTAGCACCCAATCGTGGGATTTAAAGGAGACAGAGGAGACAAAAAGCGTCATTGGAAGGATGTTTTAGCACCCAATCGTGGGATTTAAAGAGACCGCATCGTTCAAATTATGGACAATGCTTACAGTTTTAGCACCCAATCGTGGGATTTAAAGGAAGGTTAAGAAAAGCCTTACTGCGCTTGCCAAGAAAGTTTTAGCACCCAATCGTGGGATTTAAAGTAAGGACGCATTCACCAGTGAGGACTATCGTGTTCGTTTTAGCACCCAATCGTGGGATTTAAAGTGTGTTGTATCTCCTCTATGGCCATTAGCAGGTTGAGGTTTTAGCACCCAATCGTGGGATTTAAAGGACTTTACTTTTCATCTGACAGAAACTAAAAATTTCGTTTTAGCACCCAATCGTGGGATTTAAAGCAAGGAAGCAGCTGAGCGGTCAGGACAGGAATATACGTTTTAGCACCCAATCGTGGGATTTAAAGATCGGTTTTGTTGGTGGTGCAGCTGCCATCGTTTACGGTTTTAGCACCCAATCGTGGGATTTAAAGTAAAGAAGCTCCCACGGCTTGAGTTCGCAAATGAGTAGTTTTAGCACCCAATCGTGGGATTTAAAGCACTTTGACAGCACTTGACAGCAAATTGCCGTCATTGTTTTAGCACCCAATCGTGGGATTTAAAGTTGCTAAAAGGCAGGATGTCTGGGCTCCAGGCGACCTGTTTTAGCACCCAATCGTGGGATTTAAAGGAGGCTCATTTTGCCGTATTCCCAGAGGATTTGCCTAGTTTTAGCACCCAATCGTGGGATTTAAAGCAACAAGAGATATGGCTATAGTCTTAATTGCTTGCAGTTTTAGCACCCAATCGTGGGATTTAAAGACAGTCTTAGTGTTTGTTTTGGGCTGTTCTGGCCTGTGTTTTAGCACCCAATCGTGGGATTTAAAGTCAAAAGTGGCAACAGATAGAGTTGGGTTTACATGTCGTTTTAGCACCCAATCGTGGGATTTAAAGGCGTCTCTGCATGGCTTTGATGTTTAGATTTTCTACGTTTTAGCACCCAATCGTGGGATTTAAAGGTATTCAAGCAAGTTCTCTTGTCCTCATTACTATAAGTTTTAGCACCCAATCGTGGGATTTAAAGAAATTAATGTTGCAACTGAAATAATCGGCGAACTAGTTTTAGCACCCAATCGTGGGATTTAAAGGAAGGACAAACATAAGTTACAAGATAACCACATTGAGTTTTAGCACCCAATCGTGGGATTTAAAGTTTTGCGTCTGTCTTGCGCCAAAATACTTAAGCGGGTTTTAGCACCCAATCGTGGGATTTAAAGAACTTACAGGTATTATGTATAATTTAGCACAAAAAGTTTTAGCACCCAATCGTGGGATTTAAAGAAGAAAAAGAACCAATACAGAATAGTCCCTGTCCCTGTTTTAGCACCCAATCGTGGGATTTAAAGATCAAAGACATAGTCTATTCAAAGGAAAAAGGGGTAAGTTTTAGCACCCAATCGTGGGATTTAAAGGGCGTAGAATTTACTTTAATTTAAAGTTATTTTAGGGTTTTAGCACCCAATCGTGGGATTTAAAGTTCTTTATCTTTGTCTTTGTTTTTACCCCGTGCCTTGTTTTAGCACCCAATCGTGGGATTTAAAGGACAAAAGTCGTGAAGCGCTCGGACAAAACACTGCGGGTTTTAGCACCCAATCGTGGGATTTAAAGTTGAAGAGTTAAACTTCAACAATCCCAACGAGTTTGTGGTTTTAGCACCCAATCGTGGGATTTAAAGTGTTTTTGCAGTATGAAACAGCCTGGTCGTATGTCGTTTTAGCACCCAATCGTGGGATTTAAAGGATCAAGAGGCTGCAAAGGCGTTCCTTGCTCTGACGTTTTAGCACCCAATCGTGGGATTTAAAGCTGAGTCTTTTCTTAAATCATCTAAATCGTATGTTTCGTTTTAGCACCCAATCGTGGGATTTAAAGCTGAGTCTTTTCTTAAATCATCTAAATCGTATGTTTCGTTTTAGCACCCAATCGTGGGATTTAAAGGTGCAGCGCAGAGTTTGCCGAATATCAGAAAATCCTCGTTTTAGCACCCAATCGTGGGATTTAAAGCAGACCACTTTTTATAAAGCTCCTTGTCAAATGCGGTTTTAGCACCCAATCGTGGGATTTAAAGTCTTTTATGGTTGGGGACATTGAGTTGCCCCTGACGTTTTAGCACCCAATCGTGGGATTTAAAGAATAGCCTGCAGATGGCGTTTATATCTCTGGCAATGTTTTAGCACCCAATCGTGGGATTTAAAGGCGATTATCGTCAATCTGGCTTTAAAAGCCGACCAGGTTTTAGCACCCAATCGTGGGATTTAAAGACACGATCAAGGATGCTATCAAAAATGGTGTCCTGCGTTTTAGCACCCAATCGTGGGATTTAAAGCAAAGTGGGGAGAGGCTTATGATGCAACATTCGAGAGTTTTAGCACCCAATCGTGGGATTTAAAGTATACCTCACATAAAACTTTACACCCAGCCCATCCTGTTTTAGCACCCAATCGTGGGATTTAAAGGACAAGTTTATGGACAAGATCATAGCCCTTGCCGGTTTTAGCACCCAATCGTGGGATTTAAAGTAAATACGGGCAAATTAAGAAATCGACCGCCCAAGTCGTTTTAGCACCCAATCGTGGGATTTAAAGACCGCTTCGCTACACGGGGCTATCCGCCTCACTCACTGTTTTAGCACCCAATCGTGGGATTTAAAGCCTGCCTACTATCCTTGCGGAATTCGGCTCGAGATAGTTTTAGCACCCAATCGTGGGATTTAAAGGCGATTGTGGCTTTGCCCGCCTCTGGCGGGGTCGCAGTTTTAGCACCCAATCGTGGGATTTAAAGTCATCTCCCCACCAAAACACAAGGACACGCGCTATCGTTTTAGCACCCAATCGTGGGATTTAAAGACCGCTTCGCTACACGGGGCTATCCGCCTCACTCACTGTTTTAGCACCCAATCGTGGGATTTAAAGCCTGCCTACTATCCTTGCGGAATTCGGCTCGAGATAGTTTTAGCACCCAATCGTGGGATTTAAAGGCGATTGTGGCTTTGCCCGCCTCTGGCGGGGTCGCAGTTTTAGCACCCAATCGTGGGATTTAAAGCACCTTAAAAGAACTTATTAAAGTTTTTATGCGCTTTTTTAATAGAAAAAAAGATGAGGCTTTAAAAGAAGTTTTGCGTTTTTATAGAAATTTTGTTGTTTTTGATGAATTCGCTAAGTATCTACTATACAAAATCGAGGAAAAGACGGCCCTTGATGACAGGACGAGGAGTGAGTTGCTTAAAATATTTCGGAAATTTTATGAAAAAGAGAAAAAGGATGCATTAAAATCTTTTGATGCGGAATACAGCTTTCGGCAGTCTGACGAGCAAGCAATTGCGTTTGTAGATAGTTTAAATGATTATTATCTTGGAAGGTTTTTTCAGGCAGATTCCAGAGTAAAAAAAGAGGTATTATCCTGGATGAGTAAGTATTATCTTAAAAACGGCAACCCTATTGGTAAAGGTCAGAAAGGGATAGCTGAGTTTTTGGATAAGTTCGGTGGTTATCTGTCTGAAAAAAGCGAATTAAAAGCAAGGCAAATAATAGATACCACAATGAACACGATGCGAAATTTTGCACGCATTAACTCTTTTATTGAAGCAGGTGTTGAGCGGTTTAGATGGGATGCCACAAATGACAGACTGACCTGCCCAGCTTGCCGCAGTATGGACGGCAGGATTATTGAGACAAAGGCTGCGAAAGAACAAATAGACCTTGTGATAAATTCAAAACCTGAAGATTTGCCAAATATCAGACCTATAGCAACAAATTACTATAAAGGCAAAACATCTAACTTCCCTCTCAAAACCCCGCCCATGCACCCTCTATGCAGGTGCACAGTAGCGGCAGAGTTTGAAAGCACTCCTGTAAAATACAAAGTAGGTAGGCCTGCTGATGCTCCAATTACTTCTGAGCAACTTGAACTTGAAGAGATGTTTAACAACCTGTCAAATGATGAAATACATAACAAGGTGAAGGCCCATCTTGGAGATGTCTGGGCGAGGCCACCTGTAAAACCAAAAGATAAACATATCAAAAATTTTCTCGATAATCATATCCAAAAAAAAGGCTCTTTCCACTTTCTTATGGGTAACTCCCACAACACTAAATCCCCCTCAAACTCTTGTTGACCAGACTGAAATCAAGTTTGCCTGTTAGAAGGTATACTATAATTCTGTAGTTTTTAAATGTCCTATATCCTCTTGCTTTTGCCTTTGCTGCCTGAATAACAGAGTTTAATCCCTCAAGTATTCCATTGTTGATTCTGCTTCTAAACCAATTTATGATTCCATTCCAGTGTTTTTTAATTGTTTTTGCAGACTCTATTATGGGTTTTAATCTTGAATGGGTTGCCCAGAAATACCATTTTTTCAGGTAGGCTGTAAACTCTTCTTCTGTTTCTGCATTATAGATGTCTTGAAAAGACTGTCTTATGTTATATGCCCTTATAGTTTTCAGATTCATATTTGATATTGTCAATTCTTTCAAAGCCTCTCTCTGTTTTCTTGTGAGATTCTGTTTATTCTTAAGCCAGATATATTTGGTTCCTTTCAGCAGTTTATTTTCTTTGGATTCTTGTTTTCTTACACTATCCACTGCCTCATTGATAATCTTAAGGATATGAAATTTATCGAATGTAATATCGGCATTGGGTATGTATTCTCTTACTCCTTTGATAAATGCAGGCGACATATCGCAACTGACATTTCTAATGTTGTCTATCTCTGCTTTATGCTCTTTAAAGTCTTTTACAAACTCTTTGACTGTTGATGCATCTTTGCCCTCTGCCACAAACAGTGTTCTCCTTTTGTTTAAATCCACAAACAGGGTGATGTATTCATGTCCCTTGGCTATACTTGTTTCATCTATACCTACAGAATCAATATTGGAGGAATCTTCATATTCTTTTGCTTTATTCACATATTTATCAAGCATATCCCATATTTTATCATTATGGACATTGATGAGTTTAGATACCTGATTAACAGGCATGGATGAGCATAGCTGCAAAAGTAAAGCTTCAAAAAGCAGACTAAATCCACTGCTTACACCCTCCCAGGGAGCTTTTATTGTTTTTATAGTTCCATCCGGCAGTTTTACCCTTGGGATTCTTGCATGAAGATAACACTCATGCTCAAAGAAATTCAGATGTCTCCACTTCTTTGTTGTAGTATCATAAGCGCTTAAATTAGAGAACTCTTTGTTGTTTTTATTATCGAAATAGCTGAATTTGGAACCTCTTTTGAAATTTATGTATATGTCCAATCTTTTCTCATCTTGACTAAACTCTATCCTTTCTATAAACCAGGGTGGTGCAATACCCAATGCCTTTTCAAACAGTTCCTGCATAACATTAGCCACAGAGCTCATCCTCCAATAAAAAGGTAATAAATGAATGCAACACAACAGATGCAGCCAATAACAACATAATTCTGGGTAATTCTAACTTCTTAAAGAGAAGAATGCAAAGAATAATTTGCCAATTATTCTTTGCATAGTTTAACATCTCCAACAGAGTCTGAATTACCCATAGATTTTTGGAAAGAGCCAAAAAAAATTTAGAAAACATGTGCTCGAACAAAAAGAGTTTGCCGGAATTAATACAGTTGAAGAGTTTAAGGATAAGGCTTATAGTATTATAAGAAAACCGGATAAAGTGTATGTTGAAGTTGCTCGAGACGGAAATTACTATTTTGCTTTTTTTAAAGAAGATGTGCTTGTGATAACTTCTGACGATAACATGTCTATAAATAGTATGTATAAAACAGAGGATACTCAATGGTTAAAAAAAGAGAGAAAAGCAGTTATCAGAATCTATTAAAGGAATTAGACGCCTATCTCGATTGGCCGGAAAATTGGCCGGCTGTTTATAATTTTTATGAGAGTTATATCGCTTTGGAAACGAGAGAACTCTTATTTCACTATCCAATCACAGAAGATTTAAAAAAATTGGATAAGAAAATCATCAGAGGTTTAAAACAATATATCGCCGAACTTAATAGGAGATATGTTGAGAATGATGATATTAAAAAATGGTGGTGGCATTTGGATAAGATACAAAAGGGCACCTATCCGTCGGAGCTTTTGCCAGATTATCTCAAAGAAGAATATTTTAAGCTTCACCCTCACCTGAAATAGCCATAAAGTTATATTTCACATCTTTATTGGAAAAACAAGCATCAATAAATAGCATTATTGTATGAATTTTGTAAATATTGATACATCCCAGATCGAGGCCGAGATTCTGAAAATATACGAGACCATTTCCAACAAGAAGCTTTATCCTGCAGATCCTGTAAGACTTATACTCGAAACAGTTGCTTATGTTGTTGCTATTTTAAAAAACGACATAAACTATACAGGTAAACAGAATCTCCTTGCTTATGCAAAAGGGGAGCACTTAGATAAACTCGGTGAGCTACTTGGCGTAAAGAGACTTCAAGCCACAAGTGCAATTACGACTCTCAAATTTTCAGTGAGCGAGCCTCTTTCTTTTGATGTTGTTATACCAAAAGGGACAAGGGCTTTAGCACCCTATCGTGGGATTTATGTTACTTCGGCATGGGCGAGGTGCTTTCGATGAGCCTGGATGAGTTTGGGTTCTGGCGTGGAGAGTTGGAGAGGTTGGAGAGAGAAAACTCAGCTGTTGAAAAAGAGGTAAACGCTCAAAATGGCGCTTAGAAATGGAATGATGATGTATGATATCTTTTGCATCTTCAACTCAAGCTCATCTGGCTTGACGATGGCATTTGTTAAGCCCATGCCTGCTCTTAATGCAATGTATGAGATAAAGAAGGAAAGTATAAAATACCCAAACATTTTTAACAAATGCTCCATAAGGAAAGTATAGGTATGTTTAAAGACATTTTCAAGTTGACCTGTACAGGATCTTAGTTTGTTCTAACCTATAGATTGATTATTTAAATACCTTGCTTTTTGCACACCTTATCAAGGCTGCTTTATGTGAGGATAAAGCTTAAAATATTCCTCTTTGAGATGGCCTAAAAAATTATACAGGATAAATGTCTCTATATCTTAATTTATCCACTACTCACCCCTATTGATGCTCATAACTGCAAAAAGCCACATATCAACTTTTAACTCAATATATCCACATATAAAAACTGAATTCATCTCAAGAATGGTGCCGGGGGCGGGACTCGAACCCGCACGGGGTCGCCCCCACTGGATTTTGAGTCCAGCGCGTCTACCAGTTTCACCACCCCGGCTTAACAAGAAGCGATTATATACATTTATTGACCTGTGTCAATATTTTACTTGATAAAAGGGACATTTTTTTGCTATAGATAACAAGATCATGAACAGAAGGCAGGTGAAAAAATGGAAGAGTTCCAAACGATAGAAAGAGAAACAGACAACATACAAGAAGCGATAGAGGAAGCTGCCACTACATTAGGATACCCTAAAAAATTTTTAGACTTTGAGATATTACAAGAGAGAGAAGAAAAAGACAATGTAGGCAATATAAAAAAAGTATATAAAATAAAAATTTTCATAAACGAGAAAAAAGCAAAAGACAAACTAAACAGCATAATATCCATCGAAACAGAACCAGGAAAGCATCCGATGAAGGCCTTTGTTTGCGTGGACACACTAAAACTCGATGAACCGTTAACGGATATAGATGAATCAAGGATAATAGAACTGCTAAAAAAAGAGATAGCCAAAAACGGCATAGTATTCGGTGTAAAATCCAAAATACTGCCAGCCATAGCACAGGAAATAAGAAAAAGACTATCACCATCTTTTAAACCATTTAAAATACTTATAGCAGAAGGGAAAAAACCCGTAAGAGGAGAAAACAGTAAGCTTATCTTCCACTTTGACAAATACAAAGCAGCAGGCACTATATACAAAAATGGCAAGATAGACTATAAAAACAAAAACTTCCTTGTGCCAGTAAAAAAGGGTCAATTATTGATAGAATTTTTCAAACCCACCCAGGGCGAGGAAGGATATGATGTCTTGGGTAATATATTAGTGCAAGATGTCGGTGTAATGATTGATGACTTAGAGGAAGTGAAATTCTCACCAGACTCCGTTGAAAAAATAGAAGAAGGAAGAGTTGTAAAGGTAATATCCAACAAAGACGGTGTCATAGTATTTAAAAACGGCATATACGAAATAGACACCTCCGTATCCATAGATAAAGTCGACATAAAAACAACAGGAAATCTAAATGCCGACGGCGATGTAGAATTAGAAATTGGAAGTGGCCTAAATAGCGGCATAGAAGACACCATAGCAGCAGGCATGAAGGTTAAAGGGAAAAAAGTAGTGGTAAACGGTGATGTAGGCCCCAAGGCAACAATCGAGGCAGAAGAGGTGGAGATAAAAGGGAGCGTCCATCAAGATGCATTCATAAAGGCAAAAAAGGCCAAAATAGCTATATGCAGGGGAAGGGTGGAAGCAGACGAGATAGATGTAGACCTATCAGAGCATGCACGCCTTACGGCAAAAAACAAGGTAAACATAAACAAGGCTGTGGCAACAAGGATATTTGCACCCAAAGTCCAGATAAACGATGTCATGATGTCATCCTGCATAACCACATCTTCAGATAGTGTATTAATAAATAAAGTAGAGGGTGGGGATAACATAATATCGATAAAACCATTAGAGCTCCCATGGATAAAAGAAAAATACAAAGAACTATTAATGAAGGAAAAATATGCCAAAACAATTCTCAAGGGTCAAGAAAAAAAATTCTTCGCAATCAGGGATAAGATAGAAGCAGAAAAAGAAAAGCAGGAGGACATTCTAAAAACTATACAGAAACTAAAAAAAGACGGTAAAAATGTGCCTAATGCTTTACTTGTAGCCGTTAAAAAGTTTAAAGAGCTTCAGGAAACATTCAAAAAAGAAAAAGAAGAATATGATAGCATAAAAAAAGAGGTGGAAAACCTCCATAAACAGATAGAAAATCTAAGAAATAGCTATAAAGACGGCCATATTATAATAAAAGACACCATCCCTTCCAACAACATTATAGAATTTGATGATAACCTCAAACAAGTGTTAGACAAAGAGCACAAAAAAGTCAAGATATATGTAAGAGAGATTCAAGGCAAAGAGTCTATAGTAATAGAGCCAGTTGTAGAAGATGTAGAAACAGATGACGCCTAACCATCCACCCATTCAGGCATTTTGATTTTAAGATTCATGATTGCCAAAAATAAAAGATGGTAGCGGCGCAGGGACTCGAACCCCGGACACTGCGGATATGAGCCGCATGCTCTAACCAACTGAGCTACGCCGCCCCTTTAGAAAAGAAGAAATGAGAAAAATAAGTATTAATTGAAGTTAAAACTTTTTACCCCCTGGCAATACCTACTCTCCCACGGGCTCTCCCGCAGTACCATCGGCGCATGCAGGCTTAACTGCCGTGTTCGGAATGGGAACGGGTGTTTCCCTGCATGCTATCCTCACCAGGGGGAAAACTCAAGCACCTAACCATTAAAGAACATGGATATGAGCCTAAGCCTCACGGTCTATTAGTACTGCTCAGCTCCACCCATTGCTGGGCTTCCACCTG